>JBPCWA010000583.1:0-20079 GCA_051009975.1 Hyphomicrobiaceae bacterium | reverse complement strand
TTCGGCTATGAGTTCAAAGCGAACCTCCTGAAACTCGCGGTCATCCCGAGCACGCCAGAGGATCAAGGCATGACATCAAAAAAAGACCTGATCCGAAAACTCCTTAAAGGCATAGAAACCGGCGATGCCAAAGCAGCCGCGGCCGTAGACGAAGAGAAATACATTCAACACAATCCCCATACACAGGAAGGTAGCGAAGGTTTGGCGGACCTTTTTAAGAGATTGTCAAAGACTTCACCACGCGTGAACATCGTACGACTATTCGAGGACGGCGATTTCATTTTCGGCCATACAGAGTATGACTTTTCCAGCTTAAAGATCGGCTTTGAAGTTTTTCGCTTCGAGAACGGCATTGCCGTTGAACACTGGGACAACATCCAGCCGTGGCAGGGTCCAAACCCTTCCGGACGAAGCATGGTGGATGGACCGACAGAGACTACTGATCTCGAACTCACCGAGATCAATCGGGAGACTGTGCAACGCTTTGTTGACGACATCCTGATCGAACGACGCTTCGACCGAATGGACCACTACATCGAAAACGCGCATTTCATTCAGCACAGCCCGCAAATCGCAAACGGTCTGGACGCATTGCGCTCGGCACTCACGACCCAATCTGATACCGGCGCGACGATCCGATATGATCGAAATCATCGAGTGCTCGCCGAAGGGAATTTCGTCCTAGCTGTCAGCGAAGGGCATTTAGCCGGTGTCCACACCTCATTCTACGATTTGTTCCGTGTTGCCCATGGAAAGATCGTTGAACATTGGGACACGATTGAAGCAATTCCTCCACGAAGCGAGTGGAAGAACGACAATGGTAAATTTTAACGATGCTCTGGCGACCTAGGGTGCCCCGCCAAGTTGTCTGCTCAATCATCTCGCGGGGACATCGCGACCAATCCAACATGTCTACTCGCTAAAGTCGCTAAAGTCGCTCAAGTCGGGCAAGTCGCACAAAATCACATCGGCTTCCCGGCTTTGCGCAATTACGAAGCGGCCGTTGGGCATATCATTCTCTTCAAGCTTGACCTGGATGTGATCCTCATCCAGCCCAACGCCCGTCCAACGGGCGCGTAGTCGTCGGCGAAGCTCTGTCTCTTCGACGTCAATCAGTACGCCAATATCGAAGCTGGCTCCGAGCATGATCCAGGGTTCTTGGCGGACCAAAAGATAGTTTCCCTCGACAATTATAATTTCGACAGTGCGAGGAATAATTCCGGCACCTGCGCGAGCGATCTCGATCTCTCGATCGAAGACTGGAATTGCGATCTCCTCTTCTACATTCTCACGCAGTCGACGCAGCATCGTGAAAAGGCCGCCAACGTCAAACGTATCGGGCGCCCCCTTCCGCCCCAGACGGCCACGCTTGGTGAGAACTTGGTCATCAAAGTGGAAACCGTCCATGCTGAGAACTGCCGCGCGATTGGGTGAATGCATGTTGACTCTATCCACAAGCTGCCCTGCCACCGTCGATTTTCCTGCGGCCGGAGGACCAGCAATGGCAACTACCCAACGACGCCCCCGAGGAAGCGCGAGCAGTCGCCTGAACAACTGATCTACGTTCAAGCATTCCGCACTTGGCTGAGGCTCTCTACGTTTGCTCGTCAAAACTATTCCTCCTAGTTCACCGTCGCTTACCGTAGAATCTCAATGACAGAACGGGTATGGCATAGGGCGTCGGCATACCCGGACATTTCCGCCGTTGACATTGGGTTGATCGAACTCATTGATCGAAGAGGAGAGTATTACGACTTTAAATTGCGACAACCCACTGGTAGAAAATTTGCTAATGATGCCGGTCGTCTCCAAGCGATGCAATGGCCATTCCGAACTCTGGGTGCAAGCCAAACGAAAGCGCTCATCGATATGCAACTCACTTCTGAAGACCTAGCAATGCGCGATGGCGAGCTCGGAAAGGCCCGCCAGTGGGCTATCCGCCACCAGCTTCAAGTTGGTCGCATGTTTGATGCCAAGGACTTGGTTCCCGTTAGCCAGGCGCACATGATGGCCGATCCGGAATCATTGGGTGAAGCCGGAGTGACGTTCGTCGAAAAATTTGCAGACTTACCTCAGTCAGATCGCCAGGTTGCGATCCCGATGATTACGGATCCGAGGGGAGTTGACCTGACCTACTATGACCCTCTGGGTCAAACAGAAGAAATGGCGAATCTGGAACGGAGGTTCATCGCGGCCTGCCGGAAACTCGGCATCATGATGACCGATACGTGCATCAACTATCAAACGATCATGCCACCGGTCTTTGGTGACCATGTTGCCTACGGCGATACGGGGGTAGTGATTTACTCAAACAGCGTCTGCGGCGCACGCTCCAATTTCGAAGGTGGCCCCTCGGCTCTTGCCGCAGGGCTCACTGGGCGAACACCACGCTATGGCCTCCATCTCGACGAGAAGCGACGAGCGACAAGACGTTTTATTGTTCGCGAACAACCCGAGGAGCTAACAGCTTGGGGTGTTCTCGGGGCCGTCATTGGGCGCAAGTCTGGATCCTATTGGGAGGTACCAGTTATTGAAGGTATCGAGCACCCTCCCACGTCAGATGAAATTAAGCACATGGGGGCTGCGATGGCGAGTTACGGTTCAACCCCGCTATTCCACATCGTGGGAATTACGCCGGAGTGCCCCCGCCTCGGAGACGTCGATGGACAGAACTTGACGGCTGAAATCGTAACGCACGACGATCTGGTTGAGTTGCGACAACCGTTTGGAGCGAAGGGCGAGAAGGTCGATGTCGTCGTTTTTGCTGCGCCTCAACTCTCGCTGATCGAAATGCAGCAAGTTGCCGACCTCTGCCGTGGCCGCAAGATTAGTGCTGACACAAGCTTACTAGTCTGCACCTCGCCAAGCGTTTACGCTGATGCGAAACGGATGGGGATCAACCAAGCCATTGAGGATTTTGGTGGCAAGGTTCTGCAAGGTACTTGCTTTTACCAGCAGTATGCCCGCGAGATTGGCGAGGCAAACGGTTGGCGACGTTTGCTGTCCAACTCGGTAAAGATTGTCAATATCCTCGGTGGTTACGGATATGCGCCAGCCCTGGCATCGATGGAGGAGTGCGTTGCTGCGGCTGAGATCGGCGAGGTCATTTAATGGTCGGAAAACTCAAATGCCACATCGGAATTGGTGAAACGGTCACCGGCGAAGCGCTTGTAGCCAACGACAATTTTTCTGCACGTTATGACCTTGACAGGATCAACGGTGTTTTCTCCCGTCCCCAACATGCTCTTGCAGGTCATTCCTACGTCGACAAGGTCCTCGTTCTGAATACTGCAAAAGGCGGTGTTGCGTCGGCCTGGATGCTGCACGAAATGAAATCGCGTGGGCTTGCACCCAAGGCAATCCTTTTAAATGCAGCCAACACTATCTTGGCCCAAGGGGCGGCGCTGGCCAACCTGACAATGTGCGACCGATTCGAGGCGGGAGACGTGACAAAGTTGATTGCGACAGGTGATCACGTGACCGTGAGACCTCACCTAGGGCTTGTTTTTGTCGAAGGTGGACGGTGATAATCTCCCTGAGGGGGCTTCACCATCAATAGATAGACACCACCATGAGTGATCCGAAAAAACTCTTGGAGACCGCCGGAACAGCAACCGAGATCGATCTTTTTCGTGAACTTCAGTCCGGATTCCTGAACCAGTTTCAGCGCATTTTTTCAGATGATGCCGCGCCGCGCACGGTACTGATCGTGCCAAGCCTCACACTCGATAGGGAGGTACTAGCGAAGATTTCCGGCTTCATCCACTACGAGCAGCGAATGTTGTGTCTTCTGCTCCTGCTCCGATACCCGAACGCAAATGTCATCTATGTAACCAGTGAACCAATCCCCCCAGCAATTGTCGACTACTATCTCCACCTTCTGCCCGGAATTCCGCATGATCATGCACTGCGGCGCTTGACGCTCCTGAGCTGTTACGATAGCTCCGATCACCCATTGAGCGCGAAGGTCCTCAATAGACCCCGGCTGATCGAGCGAATACGAAGCGCGATTCCCGATCCTCGTTGCGCTCACATGACTTGCTTTAATGTGTCTAGTCTTGAGCGCAACCTCGCCATTAGATTGGGAATTCCCATCTATGGCTGTGACCCGGACTTGTTGCCACTTGGCAGCAAGAGCGGCTCCCGCGCTATCTTCCGCGAAGCGGGTCTCCACATGCCCGAAGGCTTCGAGAATATTCGAGATGGCTATTGTCTTGCGGAAGCGCTGGAGGAATTAAAGGCACGATCGCACGGGCTGCGACGCGCCGTCGTCAAACTCAATGAAGGCTTCTCTGGGGAAGGCAATGCCATATTCGAATTTGAAGGCGCGCCCCAGTCATCGCAATTGAAATCTTGGATCGCCGACCGCCTGCCCAATATGAAATTCGTTGCGAACGGTATGACGTGGGGCGACTTTGAGGCAAAGATTGATGAAATGGGCGGAGTCGTTGAGGAATTTGTCGAGGGTCGAACTAAGCGATCACCTTCGGCACAGTATCGGATCGACCCAAAAGGTCACCTTGATGTTATTTCTACCCATGATCAAGTAACCGGCGGGGAGTCAGGTCAAGTTTTCGAGGGGTGCCAGTTTCCTGCGGACAAGGCCTATCGCCTCGAAATTCAGAACGAGGGCAAGAAGGCTGGAGCAATACTCGGCTTAAGAGGGGTTCTCGGCCGATTCGGCGTTGATTTTATTTCGGTCCGTCGCGGCAGAAGCTGGCAGCATTTTGCTTTAGAAATCAATTTGCGAAAAGGCGGAACGACGCATCCATTCCAGATGCTGCAACTATTGACAGACGGCGCTTACGACGTCGCGACTGGTCTCTATCGAACGCGCGCAGGACATCACCGCTACTACTACGCATCGGACACACTAGAGGCGCCGCACTATCGCGGACTGACACCCGATGACCTTATCGATATAGCAGTTCAGAACGACCTACATTTCCACACGGTCAACCAGGAGGGGGTGGTCTTCCATCTGATTGGCGCCTTATCGGAATTCGGCAAACTCGGCGTCCTCTGCGTTGGGGACTCTCCACTGGCAGCAGAACGGCTTTACCAAAACACCACCTCCGTCCTCGATCGGGAAGGCATGCGCGCCGATTGGTCTAATGACTATTGATTGCTTCCGTCGGAGGTTCAAGGCTTATGCTTGGGAAGCTCATGGCATGTGCTCGCAAGAATAATAGTTCACGCTCCAGGTTGTAGTTGAAATAACATTTGAGCAGTGGAACCGGGACAGAGCCTCATTCCTTCATGCTTGAGTGTTTGGATCCACGGATCAGCTTGAACAATTCTCGTCCGTTTGATAGCGGAAAATTCGCTGGATAACCTCACCCCACAACTTGCTTATTCTCATCCACCCGATATGCGCAGCCGACCCACGTTAATTCAAAGTCGCCACTTTTTTGATAGCTTTTTCCTATCGTTATGGATTGTTGCTTCGCAGCTCCCATATCCGCCTCAGACGTGATGGGCCAGCGGCATCAGAAAGTGGTGAAAACTCGTCTTCCCAGTAAAGATGTCCCCAATTCGAGAGGCAAACGAGTTGTGGGCCGTCAATTTCATGCAGCACTTTCGCGACCAGTTGCTTCTTAACCGCGATAATCGGGACAAATTGAGCCATGGCAGAACTGATCGCTTTGTTGACGGCAAACTGGCTCGGAATGCCCGCATGGATTTGGTTGGCTTTCGTAGCGCTCGTTCTAATTATCTTGGCCATCGACCTTGGCCTTTTACACACCAAGGCTCACGAACCGAGCCTAAGGGAAAGCACAGTCCTCGCAAGTTGCTGTCTTGGCCTAGGGTTTCTTTTCTCAATCGCCGTTTGGTGGCTCTACTACTCTGGGATGTCGAACTCGCTTGATGACGACATTGCCCTCGCCCAATCCGCAAGTGAACGCGCCTGGACCGCCTGGGAACTCTATTTGACGGGTTGGATTATCGAAGTTTCATTGTCATTTGACAACGTCTTCGTCATGTCGATGATCTTCACATACTTTGCCATTCCGCCGAAGTACCAGCATCGTATGCTCTTCTATGGGATACTCGGCGTGTCATCCTGCGCGCGATCATGATCGGCGTCGGAGCTGTTCTAATCCATCAATTCGCATGGATCTTGTACGTCTTTTCGGCATTCCTATTCTTCACAGGAATAAAGATGCTGTTGATGGCCGATCAAGAACCTGACTTGGAGAAAAATTTGATCCTGAAATGGATCCGTCGCCACATGCGTGTCACAGATAAGATTCACGGACAAAATTTTATCGTATACAAGCCCGACCCGTCGACAGGACAACTCGTGCGCTGGTACACGCCTTTGTTCGTGGCGCTGATATTGATAGAAATGGCCGACGTCATCTTTGCGGTCGACTCCGTACCAGCCATCTTTGCGATCACGCAGGACCCGTTCATCGTGTATACTTCGAATATTTTCGCGATCCTTGGCTTGCGGGCGCTTTACTTTGTTCTGTCCGCGATGGTGAGCCGCTTTCATTATCTTAAGTATGCCTTAGCTCTGGTTCTCATCTACGTGGGCGGAAAAATATTTGCCCAGCAATTCATCGGCAAAATCCCACCAGAGGTTAGCCTTTCGGTCACCGCCGTGCTGTTGGTCGGTGGTATCGTGATATCGCTCTGGTTCACGCGACGAGAGCAACAAGTTCAGCGCGGGAAGCACAATCGGAGAACGACGGCATGCGTTACGGCCAGAGTCTGACCGTTTGATGGTTGTACGTTTGAACGTTTAAACGTTTGAACGTGCACGCGAACACAGCTTACCTGGTCGGCCGAATAACCTATGGCCTGGCTCGAAAGTGGGCTGAATTGAAGATAATCGAACCGCCCTATTGCCCCAGCAACTGAAACTTCGGAAAACTGCGCTTTACGGTCTCCCGAATATGTTCGGCGAGACGTACGAATTCGTCCTTCCGGGCCGATGTCTGCCTCCACATGAGACCGATTGTCCGGTAGAGCGCACGGCCTTTCAACTCCACGGTTCGGACAGCGGAATCCTTGCTTAGATTGGAATGCACATAGAGACCCGGAAGAAAGGACAATCCCATCCCCATCCCAACCATTTGGCGGATTGTATCTAGACTAGTACCTTCAAAATCCGTCAGAAGCACGGCACCGAACTCGTTGCAAATGGCGTCGACTTGCTCGCGCAGTTGGTGCCCGGTTTCAAGCGCAATGATGGATCGCCCCTTCAAGTCCTTGCGCTCGATGTGTTCGCAAGACGCAAGATCACTGTCACTTGCGACGGCGAGATAGAGTGGCTCGCGAAAAAGCGGCAACATCGCCAACCCTTCTGCGCGAACTGGAATTGGAGTGATGATGAGGTCGTGTATCCCGTATTCCAAACTGCGCGGAAGTTCGTGAGGCACCTCCTCGCGTACATAGAGCTTAAGGTCAGGATAGGATTTGTGAATACGTGGTATGACACGCGGCAACAAGTAAGGTCCAATTGTGTGAGGCAACCCGAGTCGGATCGTGCCAGCAAGCTCGTCCTTGTGGCCGGCAGCAACGTCTTCAATTTCCTGAACATTGCGTATAACCCGACGCGCGATCTCAACCACCTGCTCGCCGACGGATGTCACTAGCACCGACGATCGACTGCGCTCCACCAACTGAACGCCGAGCCGCTCTTCGAGCGCGCTCAGCTGGGCGCTAAGCGTCGGTTGACTGACACCTACTCTGGCGGCAGCTCGCCGAAAATGGCGGGTCTCATTTAACGCCAATAGATACTCCAACTGACGAATACTTGGCATTTCTCCCCACTGTCGCTGCTAACAAGGAACAATCCTTTATATAGAAAAAATCTATCAAAGCATGAAAAAAATCTGAATTGACTGATCAGGTCAAAACCCCATTTCTTGGATGAACAAACTCGAAACAGGGTAACCCGTCATGCCCAATCTCCTAAATCTGCGCCTCAATTCCCCGTCATTGTCGAATCTGCAAACCAACGTTGAAACTCAAGAATGAGCAATTGGTTTGAAGCAAAAGACCAGTAGAACCGAGCATAACCCGAGCCGTACCAATTTTTTTTGCACGCGCAGGTTGCCCCCAATCTCACACAGAAATGGAAAATCAGTTATGCGCCGATTCAGGAATATTCTCGCTATATATCACGATCAGATCGGTGCCGATGACGTATTTGTGCAGTCCGTCGCACTTGCTCGTGCAAACGGCGCAAAACTCACACTCATAGATGTCGTGCCAGATCGGTACACCACACCATCGGGTATCAAGGAGCGCGAGAAGCGGCTACGACGATTGCTCCCTGCGTTGGCTGCCGAAGGTGTCACCGACGCGCGAGTTGTTGTTCTTCCCGGAACGCCGTTCCTGGAAGTTATACAACAGGTCATGCGGAACGAACATGACCTTGTGGTGACATGCCCGGATGAGGCTTCGTCATTGCAAGGCTTTTACATGGGCAGCACCACGACACACCTTGTGCGTAAATGTCCCTGCCCTGTCTGGATAGTTAAGCCGAACAGAGACGATCGATAAAGGCGCATTCTGGCATGCGTTGACCCCAGATCCAGTAGTATTGACGAGGGCTGCTTCGACCGGATAATCCTCGAACTTGCGAACTCACTGGCGGACGCCAACGGTGCAGAACTACATATCGTACATGCTTGGAACGTCGAGGGCCCCGATCTCGATCGTATTCGCGCTGAAATTACCGATGCAGCCCGCTCCGGCATTCTCACAAAGCATGAAGCTCTGCACCGCAATCGCGTCGAGGCCATCCTCGGCAATGTTGCAAACCTAAGGCCGGACCACAAACTTCATTTACCCCGCTCCGCGGCCCACGAAGCAATCACCGGCCTAGTAGCAGATTTAAGCGTAGATCTCATCGTTATGGGTTCCGTGAACAAGACTGGAATATCTGGCTTCTTTATCGGCAGTGCTGCGGAGGCGGTTCTGTCCACCGCCCGTTGCAGTCTCTTCACGGTCAAGCCAAAAAACTTCAGATCGCCTGTCGTCCTGGAATGCACGCCTGCGCGGGCAGCGGGTTGATATACGCCGACCGAGCTACTGAAAGTCAGAGCATTTTATATATTGAGGAGCTGGGAAATTGATTCAGTTACTAAGGCGACCTGGCGCGATCAAGATCGGTGCTCAGGCATTTTTCCAGCATCAAGCAGCGGGCGGCATCTTGTTGATGGCAGCCGCACTTTTTGCATTGACACTCGACAACTCACCGCTGGCTTGGCTCTACGACGGGTTCCTCGAAACACCGGTCGTCCTTCAGTTCGGCGCCCTTGAGATCAACAAGCCGTTGCTCCTGTGGATAAACGACGGTCTCATGGCCGTCTTCTTCTTCCTCGTTGGGCTTGAAATAAAGCGCGAAATCATAGAAGGCCGCCTGTCCAATACCCAACAGGCCGGCTTGCCTGTTGTAGCTGCTGTGGGTGGTATGGTTGTGCCCGCTGCCATCTACATTGGTCTCAATTCCACAGATGCTACGGCTTTGAATGGCTGGGCCATCCCAGCAGCAACCGACATCGCATTCGCACTAGGTGTTTTGGCGCTTATGGGACCGAGCGTGCCGACGGCCCTAAAGGTATTCCTATTGGCCCTTGCCATCATTGATGACCTAGGCGCCATCGCAATCATCGCCCTGTTCTACACCTCGAAACTGTCGCCGGCCGTTTTGCTAATTGCTGCGTTTGGAATGGCGGCGTTAGCGTATCTGAACTACCGCCGCGTAACACGCATCATGCCATACATTGCCGTCGGTCTTGTCGTGTGGGTTTGTGTTCTTAAGTCTGGAGTACACGCGACGCTGGCGGGCGTTGCCATAGCTCTTTTCATTCCTCTTAAGCGCCTCAACGAGGAAGGAAAGTCTCCGCTCAAAGAGATCGAACATGGCCTTGCTCCTTGGGTAACTTTTGGGGTTATGCCGATCTTTGCATTCGCAAACGCCGGTGTGTCGCTGCACGGGCTAACGTTCTCTGATTTATTTGCCGGCATACCTCTCGGCATAGCGGCAGGATTGTTTCTTGGCAAACAGCTCGGCATTATGAGCTTCGTCTGGGTTGGAGTAAAGCTCGGGATCGCACGGTTACCTGAAGGCGTGACATGGCTCCAGATCTATGGTGTTTCGCTCTTGGCCGGCATCGGCTTCACGATGAGCTTGTTCATTGGCACACTTGCCTTCTCGGATCCTTCACAAGCCGCAGCGGTGCGCATTGGAGTGCTTAGCGGATCATTGCTCTCGGCTATCGCCGGTGCCCTTGTGCTACGCCTGGCACTTCCTGCCGAAACAGGTCATCGGGATGTAGGCAAAGTGGCAAAACCCGCGCAAACAGTGACGTGAGGAGGAGTACGGAGCCTCTACCCGCTGGCTAGCAACTGGCCGGTATAGTCTCACCAAACGCGTTGAGTATTTAAGGCCGGAGCCTTCATGGCAGGAGCTTCCGTTGCTGGAGCTTCCGTTGCATTGATACCCTGGAGGGCGTATTGAAAACCGGCGACCGCCCCGGCCGAAACTGAGCAGTCGGCGCATAAACTCTCGGGCGACTGTTGGCAATCTTTTTGACTATGGAGTGCATGGTAATGGATCGCGCCCAGCCCGACACGCGGAGACTGCGATCGATGTGGTGGACGGCCGTAGGCGCCGGTACAATCGCTTTTCTCTTGAGCCTACTTTGGGCAAACTCCTCGCAAGGCCCAGGGCTTGACTGGGTTTGGGTTCTTGCCGCGTTTGGCGCGTCGGTGATCGCATTCAATGTTGCCTTTTTTGGATTGTGTTCCTACTTCACACCGTACCTGTCCACGGCAGTCCGCGACGGTACGGAAATAGAAGGTGACACGGTCGTCCACGTGGTTCAGCACGCGCAAACCGGCGACGAAAAGGTGGATTTCTATGTCCGAGCCTACGCCACCGCTCGCGGAGTAACGGCAGTTGGAATTGTAACGGGGATTATGATCGCGATCGCGTTGTTGTTCTTCTAGGTCCAATAAATCCAAGATCTACCAGACAATGACGTTATGTGCTTCCTATGTTTTCATACGATAGCGTCGCTAGGTTGAGACTAGCGTTTTTGCCTCAGTCAGAGACACCGGCTCATCACGCATCAAAGCATCGATACGTGCATCATCAGACGCGCCTACGTTGAGGGGATCACGCGGAGTGAGGCGATGATCGATCACCATTCGCGCCAACACAAGTCGGCGGGCGTCACCATCCATTTCCCCGAGCAAAACACCTTCATCAGCCAATAGAACAGCGCTGGTGGCGTTATAGAGTGCATCGGATGCCTGCCTGCAAAGCGGTTCGTTGCCACTCCGTGCAACGTCTTCGGCAAACGATACGGCACGCTCGACTATCGTCCAAAGCTCACCGCGGAACTGACCCGGCAACGCGCCTTTATCAATGGTTTCAGCCAAACAATCGGCAAGTGTACGATGAGCCCCGACTTTGGCCACTGCGCGATTAACGATATCGAGCGCATTGATGTTACTCGTGCCCTCCCACAGAACGCCCAAGTGGGCGTCGCGCACCAACCGCGCATTCACCCAATCCTCGATATAGCCGTTCCCTCCTCGGATCTCCATAGCTCCGGTTGCAACAGCTATATTGTCTCGCGCTGTGCGGAACTTGATCAACGGTGTCAGAATACGCACAAGTCTGCCAGCCGCCTTGTCACCACTTTCTGCGCTCGCAAGTTGTGTCGCCGCAAACATCACAAAAGACAGTGCCTGTTCCGTCGGCACCAGTATTTTCATGAGCTGGCGACGTAGCAAGGGATGACCGGAGAGAACCTGGCCGAACGCAATGCGCTCCCGAGCAACAGTCAACGCTTCGTTAAGACAGCGGCGCATCATTCCAGCAGCGCGAACGCCGTGCGAGAGGCGCGACATGTTCACTTGATCCATCATTTGTTTTAAGCCGGAATTCTGCCCTGGCCCGACCTCACCGAGTGGGTAGGCGATTGCACCATCGAAGACGATTTCGCCCGATGCCATTGAGCGCGTCCCAAGCTTGTCCTTGAGGCGAACAATGCGGTAGGAATTTCGCGTACCATTATCCAAGTGACGCGGCATTGCAAAAAGGCCAAGGCCGATCGTTCCGACGGCGGCACCTTCCGGCCGTGCAAGCAATAGTGCCACGTCGCCGTCCGCGCACGAGCAAAACCATTTTTCGCCGTATAGCCGCCAGGCGCCACCCTCACGCCGCGCCTGCAACTCAATATTTCCGACGTCGGAACCACCTGTCTTTTCCGTCATAAACTGCGCGCTTTTCAGGATCTGTGACATATCCTGGCTCAACATGCCCGGCAGAAAACGTTGCTTGGTATCCTCGTCGGCATATCTCGCTATCAGCAGCGCTGATGTGTCCGTCACAGAAATAGGACACATCAGACCAAACTCGGCCTGGGTGAAGAGATATTGAAAAATATACTTGACGACAGGCGGAACACGTTCTGGCCACCCCAAAACGCCACTGCGCCTCGACATACAGTGGATCCCAAAATCGCCAAATCCGATTTGTTCCATCTCTCGATACGCCGGATGAAATTCGATCCAATCTTCATCAACGCCACGGCGGTTGCGAGTATGTAGTTTGGGCGGGTGCAGATCAGATGTGCGTGCAAGTTCGTCGAGACGCCCACCGGCCAATTCACCGAGCCTCTGATAGTAAGGCCACATATGCGTGCGAATGTCTCGGGGCACGTAGAGTCTCAGCAGCGCCTTGAGACTACGATCAATTTCGAAGAAATTTTGACCACTGCAGTCTCCAGCCATCCACGCATCGAGCGATCCTGGAACCTCGAGCCGGATTCGTTCGCCACTGTCCATCGTCTCCTCCGACATCTGATATTAAACGAATGAGTTCCGCCTAGTGTGCCACAAGGCTTCTCAGCTAGTCCTGGGTCTAATTTCCAATTCGCTATCCAGATGTGATTGTTCAGCTCGCCAACAGCTCCGCTGCTTGAAACTATTTTTATAGCGCGGGCCTGAGGGAGGAATGCAGCGGTCCTTCGCATTGCACCACCAGTGCTTCCCAGAAATCGCTGTCGGGAAGTCATGTAGAAACAGAATGAGAGCATGTGACATGTAAGGAAGATCAATGGACGCGCGGCAATTGCGTCGAAAGATCGGGACGAGGCAAAGCCATACAAACGCCATGGCCAAAGCATACAAACGATAGACCAATGGGTGGTTCATCGTGAAATTTACGAAAGATTCAGTTGCATCCGCACGTGAACGCTTCCATCTCACGAATGCCTTGGCTATATTTGGCGCTAGGATCAGAGGTTGATCAGCTGAGCCGCATATTGCCCTCTGATCGCAATCTCGTTGACCAATTCGCAATCTCGTTGTCCAATGTGGAAACCCGACCTAGGGGCATGAAAGAAAATCACTTCGATAGCACCGGCGGAGACACTACCTGTAGTCCCATATGCACGATCATTTGCGCGCTGCTGGCAGCTATAGCCATTCTCTTCTCGGTATTTATGACAAAGTCCAGCGTCGCAGCGCCGAGATCGCCTGCGCCAGAAATTGATCATACAGATTCGGCGACCGATAGAGCCAAAACTACGAAAGATCACTCAGCGCTGCTGGCTGGTTATGTTGGCCCCACCAAATATTACCTGATCCGGGCAAATGACAAGACATCTGAGCCTCAGCCTCCCGCTAATGCCAACGCCCCCGTTGACTGGCAGGCAAGTTTTCTCGGCGGGCAGCTCTCGCTGGCCGGAACAGTTACCAACGAAGCTGACCGCGATGCTCTAGCCACTGCAGCTAAGGACATTTTCAAGAGCGCGGCGATCGTCGACAAAACAGCTATTGACGACACTCGCGAGACGACATTCGTGCCAGCTGCACGCCTGATTTTGCGCCAATTGTCTTATCTTGAAGAAGGCAGTGCAGCATTGCGAGGTCGCCACTTCGTCGTCAAGGGGATCGCCCGCCACCAATCGACCGCAGAGTCGGTTCGCACCGCCTTGTCGGATGGATTTACAAGCAATGATTATTCTATTGAACACGAAATTCTCTATAGAGAGGCCACGATACCGACCGCCAATCCCTTTGTCACCACGATCACGAACGATGGCAAACACCTAAACTTTTCGGGCTATACTCCAGGCAAATCGACTACTGACAAGATCTTTACTGCGTCGCAACGCTTGCGGAAGGACCTGATCATCGTCGATGAAATGTCGATCGCGAAAGGCGCTCCCGATGGTTGGCAAAGCTGCGTCATGGCAGGTCTCGAAGGGTTACTCCAACTGGAGAACGGTCGTGTTGAGCTGTCAAATCGAGACTTACTTCTCACCGGTCTTACACGCAATGAAGACATCGGTGAGAAACTACCAGCGCAGGTGCGTGCGGCGGCCAATCGCGCCTGCACAGATCGCGTTAGATTGCGCGTTGAGACGCCGCCGGAACCTGACTTAAATTGGTCTGCCGTGTTGACCGATGGAACATTGACGTTATCCGGTGAAGTCCCAAACTCAGCTATTCAGACGGAGCTGGAGAAGACTGCAAAGAGGCTTCTGCCCAAAAGAGAGCACAAATTCGATCTGCGGGTCTCACCCGCAACGACCAAGAAGTGGCAGTCTGTGGCTTTGACAGGATTGTCGCTCCTGTCGACGTTGCGAACCGGTACCGTGACGCTCAACGGCCAGAGACTATTCTTGTCAGGGGAAGCAACCGACACGACGGCGGTTACTGCCATCCAAGAGCAACTCAAGGCGGCGATTCCGAAGGGCTACACGGCACAATCCGCCGTCAATGTGAAATCAGCGGCGATGCTTTGGGCTGAACGGGAGGCGAAGCGCAGTCGAGAGGAAGCAGAGGCCGAGGCCCGCAGCAAAGCAGAGGCGGCAAAAGCTGATCAGCTTAAGGCAGATGCCGAGCGACAGGCAGCACGTGATGCGAGAGAGGCGGCCGAGCGTGCCGAAACAGAACGCCGAATTGCTGCTCAACGAGATGTATACGAGCCGCCTGATTCCGAAGCCGAGCAAAGACGTATACTGCGCGACCAGCATGCCGCGACCGCACGCCAGAGGGCCTGTCAAACAGCCATCGACAATGCAATGCGAGAGGGGACAATTACTTTCGCGCCCGGTAGTGATCGGATTGAAAAGGGTAGTTTGCCTACGCTGGACCGCCTGGCGCGACTCACCGGTGTCTGCAAGGATACCCAGATCGAAATTGCCGGTCATACGGATTCCGTTGGAACATTTGAACGTAATCTCGACCTGTCAGAGCGCCGCGCACGTGCAGTCTTGCGCTACCTGGTGGAGGCAGGAGTGCCCGCCCAACGCCTCACCGCACGCGGGTATGGTGAAAGCACACCTATCGTCCCTAACGACACGTACCGCAATCGTGTCCGCAATCGCCGCATCGAATTCAGGGTAAGAGTGAACTAATACGTAATGCGGGAACATTGCTAAGGGATGCCACATGGACATGCTGGTAGCTGCACTTGTCTGGTACCTATTGGCGGCTTTCGGCGTCGGTCTCGTTGTCGGTTGGTTTGCATGCCCTCGCAAGTAGACATTGAATGAAATCGCTCAAAGTGAAATCAGACCCTGAAAAGTTTCGACGTTTGCGACGCCCAATTCCAGGGAATCGGTGATGCTAGAATTGCTAGTGCTATCCGCGACACTTCTGGCGTTGGCCTATTTTCTAGGAGTGTGGACTGGTTGCGTGCTGCGTCGACTTGCAGCCCCGCCGCCCACCGAAGGCGCTGATCGAGCAAATAGAAGACACAATCAGTTATAGATCGTTCTCTAGAAAAAACGCCTTGATGGCATTGATAGTTGACGTATCACGCAGAAGAGGCGCGTGTCCTTGGCCATCCACCGTGATCGCATTGCAGTTGGGATGGCGTTCTTGCATCTTACGAACCGTCTCGGCGCCAAGCAAATCGCTATGCGAGCCACGAACGACCATGCAAGGGACATTTTTGAGAGCCAAGAATTGTGGCCACAATTCTGGAATGGGCCCATCTCCAAGCGAAAATCCACGAGAAATAAGAGGATCATAGCCTGGCGCCGGCGAACCATTCGACTCATTAAAGAACTGTCGCGCAACCGCGCTCCATTCCTCAGTCGAGACCGAGGGAAAATAGGGCGCGTTTGCCATCTCCACCTGTCGAGCAGCGTCTGGCCACGTGCGCGGAGTTGGGGTCTTGCCAACGTACCCTGCTATGCGGGCCAAACCCTCGTATTCAATTACTGGCCCTATATCGTTGAGAACAACCGCGCCAATCAATGAAGGCTGCGCGGCAGCCATCACCATGGTAATCATGCCGCCTCGCGACGTCCCTAGAATGCCCGTGCCATGCAATTGATGCGCCGCCATGAAGTCTTGCACATCCAACATCTCGATCGGTACGGCATAATCTTTCCAACTTGATGAGTAATCCGAACCGCCGCGCCCACGGCTATCCAGAGTGAACACCTCACGCTGTTCCGGCCCGTCGCCCGATAGCGCGGTGGCAATGACGTGAAAATCGCGCGAATTGCGTGTTAGACCTGCGAGACACAGGACCGGTCGCCGCGTCGATCCCGGTGCTGGATAATGGCGTGCGTGAAGACGTATCCCGTCTCTGGTCGTCATTTTTAGATCGCGCCACACTGGCGTTGTATCGGCGTCCAACGGTTTTACTTCAGTCATCTCATTTAGTCATCTCATTTAGTCATCTCAATCAACTTCCAAGCGGACCTCGAAACTGTGTCGAGGTCGTGAGGCTAGGACCTTGATCTCGCTCGGTTCATGTCCTGGCGCAAGCGTAAGGGATGTCTCTCGCCCAGCCGTGCACGATAGACTTGCACGTTTGACAGAACTTTCTGCGCATAGTTGCGCGTTTCTTTGAAAGGAATGCGATAAATCCAGTCCAACGGTTGGATATGGACTTTGCGCGGATCTCCTATGGTCCTCAACCACTGCCGAGTACGTCCCGGCCCAGCATTGTAGCCCGTGAATGTTAGGATGTAACTGCCGCCGAAGTCGTCTGTTCGATCAGCGATATAGGCAGTTGCAATCTGGGCATTGTAGGCTGGGTCTGTTTTGAGCGCCTTGATACGGCATTTTATCTTATAGTCCCGACACACATGCCGAGCGGTGATGGGCATAACTTGCATAATGCCGCTCGCGCCGGCGCCTGACACAATGCTTGTATTGAATTCACTCTCCTGCCTCGTAATAGCCAAGACCATGGCCGGCTCAGGTAATTGGCGCAACGGTTTGAAGTCGGGTAGACGGTGAACTGGGTATGAGTAGATGTACAAATTAAAGCCGCGTGCAATGGCAGCTTTTCCGATCCGAACTTCCAACTGGCCGTCCCCAAGCGCATGCGCCAACTCGCCCAGCAATGCGACTTGTCCCTCGTTTTCCAATTCGCGCGCCAACGTTCGAAAAAAACGCAATACATAACTACGCGGGAAGCCCAATGCCCGCGCGATCCTAGCAGCTTGGACCGTCACATTGGATTGAAACCGCCGAATGTCAGCGGCTGTCGGAACTTTCGGAAGCGGCAATTCGAGAGACGTATCTTTGGGCTTTAGGACCTGACGAGACAAGAGTCCGTGGAACGTATCGCGATAGCGAGCCCCAGCTTTGTAGCTTGCCTCAGCCTTCGCGTCGTCACCCAATGCAGCGTACGTCCGGCCCAACCAATAGAGCGCCTTGGATGAGCTTATCGGTCCATCAACGAGATCGCGCATGCGCTTGAAGTGCTTAAGCGCTAAACTGGGCTGACGGAGCTGGCGTAGCGCCAACCAACCGGCAAAGAATGCCTGATCCTTCGCCGGATTCACGCTCTCTGGCCGAATATCGTCGACCATTGTGTAGGCAAGCCGCGTCTTGCGCGCCTTAAGAGCATTGAGGGCATTGGCGTGGCGCTCCTCCCACCAAGCATCGCGATTCATGATCGCCTGCGACCCGATCGGCACGCTTTTTAGCAGGGACCAAGCTGCATTGTGTTGCTTGCGTCGGCGCAAGTATTCTACCCGCTGAAAAGCAAACCCCCAATCGTTTTGGCGTTGGCTTCGCGGCAGCTTGGCCAGAAATCCTGCGGCGGCTTTCTGGCGCAGAAACATCGACAACCGAGTCTTAGCCTTTGCTCGCTCAGCTGGCGCAATCAAAGGGATCAGCCTGCGAATGGTGGCGCCCCGTCGTCGGCGCTGCACATTCCAGCGAATTTTGGCAACTAGCAGGCGATCCAAACGGCAGCGATGGTCGGCGTAGGTCAAAAGACGACCGAAGCGCTTCAGAAATGGCTTCTCCAGATCAACCGGCATCGATCCACCACACCACGCCTGCCGCGCCAATGTCTTGGCCTTACTGATTTCGCCGTCGGCTAGATGCGCGGCGGCAAGCGCCGCACGCCCGGCATCACTTTGGGGGCCATGCTGGGCGATCACAGCGCGAACCACTGCAGCGCTTTGGTCCCAAAGCGCTCTTTCCATGCGGCTTTCCAGGACCTGGCGATCAGGCCAGAACGCATAAGAATCTAAGAATTCCCTAATCTTACGAGGACTGGGCGTACCGTTGCGCATGATGAGCCAATCGGCCAATCGACGCCCGGCGACATGACGGATGGTATTTGATTTGGATTCAGCCAGCTCTGTCTTTTTTTGCTTGAGTGCCGCTCGGACAGCTGCAATTGCGCGGGTATCGCTCTCTGAAAGCTTCAAGGCGACCAGCGGAGCTATCGCCTCAGACAACTTCGAGCGATAATCCGCCTCTGCATCTGCTGCAACCAATGAACCAATAGTGAGCGGGCGCGCAGCGTGCCCGCGCGATCCCTGCAAGAGACCGGAGGGGCGATCAGTCGACGCGCGTGACGTGATCGGATTTGGGGTCGCGGTCTGCGACCGAACATCTGCGACTTTGGCCTCTGGCGCGGTTGTGCGAACATCTACGTTCAAGCTCATCATAGCAGAGGCAGTCATCGACGTCGCCACGGTCTCCTCAACAGCGCCGTCCACAACATCCGTGCGCGTGGGTCCCCAACCATCAGCCAGGGTAGCAACAAGCACAACCGTCGAACAGACGACGGCAGCGAACACTAGGTAGAATGAAAAGACTAACTTTCTCATGATCTCAATAAAATCAGCCGTCCTGACCGACACGCTTCCACGATACAGTGCGACCGTCCCATGGACGGCGACAATTGAATACCGTACATATCCGTTGCCATGATTCCCATAGGCCAGGCTAGGTTGTTGCGGGGGATTCTGAAACCGCCTAGGCTGTCCTCACGGAGAAATGCGCAAAATGCGTGGCGGACGGGCGAAATTTAGTCAAATTTTCGCATTTTTGCGAGTCTCCGATACGGGCAACGCCTAACCATCTCGTCCAGGGCCCGTGTCAGAACAAAGGAGGTACGATGTTTGAGGGCTCTATTCCGGCGTTGATTACGCCATTCAAGGACGATGCCGTCGACGAAGACACCTTCAGCCGTCTTGTCGAGTGGCAAATCAGTGAAGGCAGCAATGGTCTCGTACCAGTTGGGACCACCGGCGAAAGTCCGACCGTGAGTCATGCCGAGCACAAACGCGTCGTCGAGATTTGCGTTGAAACAGCCAATAAACGGGTGCCTGTGATCGCCGGTGCCGGTTCCAATGCAACGGCCGAGGCGATCGACTACGCCCGCCATGCCAAACGTGCCGGCGCTGACGCGGTGCTTGTTGTGATGCCCTACTACAACAAGCCCACTCAGGATGGTCTTTTCCGACATATCAAGGCCATCAATGATGCGGTCGACATCCCGATCATCCTATACAATGTACCACCGCGAACGGTTTCAGACATGCAGGTCGAAACAATGGTGCGTTGTGCCAAACTTAAGAATGTTGTCGGCGTAAAGGATGCCACCGCAAATCTCTCCCGGGCGTCGCAGCAGCGCCTGGCCTGCGGTCAAGATTTCGTCATGCTTTCTGGCGAGGACGCGACGGCGCTTGGTTTTAACGCGCACGGCGGTCGTGGCTGTATTTCGGTGACTGCCAACGTCGCGCCGGCGCTCTGTGCCAAATTCCAAGCAGCCTGCCAAGCGGGTGATTACGGAACGGCTCTGCGGATCCAGGACCAACTCATGCC
>JBPCWA010000582.1:0-14596 GCA_051009975.1 Hyphomicrobiaceae bacterium | reverse complement strand
AAATCAGCGGTATGCTGCGCAGCTGCGTGAGGCCATCATGAAGTCCGGCATGCGTGGCCAAATTACTTTGGCAGGTCAATTGTCCGATCAAGAGCTGCGCAATCTTTATGCTCGCAGCGATATTTTTGTCATGCCGTCATTGTTCGAAGGTTACGGGATGGCACTGACGGAAGCGATTGCACGAGGACTGCCGATCGTCTGCACCACTGGCGGGGCAATATCCGAAACTGCGCCCGACGCAGCCGCCCTCAAAGTTCCACCTGGAGATGCCGATGCATTGGCTGCCGCCATCCAGGACCTCATCGTCGATCGAGACCTGCGCCACCGGCTCTCCGAAGAGGCATGGAATGCAAGTCGAAATTTACCGACCTGGGAGGCTTGTGCGGAAAAAGTGGCCGGCGTCCTTAAGACAGTGGCAGAGGCAAGACGATGAGCGGGTTCTCAGCCGAGTGGTTGGCGTTGAGGGAGCCGGTAGATCACGCGGCTATTAATCATGCTCTGCGCATGCGCGTCGTACGGTATTTTGCCGAGCACAGGCAAATGACGGTCGTGGATCTTGGTAGCGGAACAGGATCTAACCTGCGCAGCTTGGCGCCGAACCTGACGCCGGCACAGACCTGGCGCTTGCTCGACGTTGATGCGGATCTTTTGGCCAGAGCAGCTCAAAGCGCGAGCGGGCTTCAGTCATCCAACCGAGGTGAGGTGACCTGCAAAACACTGGCCGTAGATCTGGCCGGGACGGATCTGGCGCCATTCATATCGGACGCGGACTTAGTTACAGCCTCCGCGCTCTTCGATCTTGTGTCGGAGGAGGCTATCTCACGCATGGTGGCCGCGATTTGTGGCACCGGAACCGTGTTCTATACAACCTTGATCTATGACGGAATAGTCGCCTGGCTTCCGGAGGCGCATTTAGATTCAGCTATGAGGACCGCTTTCAATCGTCATCAGATGACTGACAAGGGTTTCGGGCAGGCCGCTGGCCCGACCGCGGCGTCCGTACTGGCAAAGTGTTTTACCCGGGCCGGCTATGTTGTGCATCGCGCTAAAAGTCCATGGGTGCTGACCGATGCGCAGAAAGAGCTGCGTTGCGAGGTTGATCGTGGATGGGCGAGCGCTGTTTCAGAGACCGGCGCCGTGGGTCAGCCCGACGCGTCGCAATGGTTGGCAACGCGACAGGCGGAAATCAACGCCGTTACAATTGTTAGCCACGAAGACTTGCTGGCGTTACCGCCGAGCCGGTAGACCTTGTGGACAGCAGAGCCGTTCCAGCGCCGATTTTCTCTCATCGCGATTTGGCCGGCCACATGCGCCTCAGCACGCTATCGCGGAAATAGAATTGATGTAAAAGCGCTGCGGTCACGTGGATCGCAATAAGGGTTAACAGTACGCTCCCCAGGATATCATGCAACTGAAACATCAGTTCAGCGCCCGCCTTGTCAGGCGTGGCAAGTGACGGGAGCGCGAAGAGACCGAAGACATCAAGTGCGGGGAACATGGACACACCAAGCCAGCCAACGACGGGAATGATGATCAACAGCCCATATAGTGACCAATGTACAACATGAGCTACGATTCTTTGCACTCCAGACAGACTCGGCTCATCCTGAGGGGCGCCGTGACGCAGACGGTAAATGAGTCTGAGGACGACCACCCCCAGTATAACAATGCCAAGCAGTTTGTGGGCACTGTAGAGCGTGTTGGTCGTTGAGTCCCAAAGATTGAGCTCCTTGCCGCGGTAGGTCATGGTCATACCTACCGGCACAGTAATCAAAAGGAGCAAAACCGTCAGCCAATGAAAGAAGCGGGCCATCCTGCTGTAGGAAATTGCCGTCGCGTCGTCAGGATTTGCCATCGAACCTCCTGCGAAGGTCACAATCAAACAAGACCTCGCCCCCGTCTAGCAGGTAAACGCTCGTTTGGGGGCGGCGCGCCTCCACCAATGATTGAATTGGATTGAGTTCAAGGCTTGCCTTGCCAGATCCGAGGATGACAGGAGCAACGAGAACATGGAGACGGTCGACTGCATCTGCGTCAACGAAAGCCGAAATCGTGCGAGCACCGCCCTCGATCAGCAACTTCTTCAAGCCAAGATCATAGAGCTTTGCGACAAGTGCGCGCGGACAAAGTTGTGCTGATTCGTTGGAGACGTCGAGGACTTCGGCGCCGTTGGTAGAACGGTTGCCTTGGCGGCGCACGACGACCCTGCGGACGCCATCATCGACAAGGCATTTTGCGTCAGAAGATAGACGGCCGTTGGGATCGATTACGACGCGGGCAGGGTTTCGGCCCGCCGTGCGGCGAACAGTCAACTGCGGATCATCCAGTACTGCCGTGCCGGCGCCGACAACTACGGCGTCCACGTGGGCGCGCAACCGATGAACATGGTCCAGAGCTGCGTCACCATTGATCCATCGGCTTTCGCCGGTCAGTGTCGCAATGCGGCCATCAAGTGACTGACCGAGCTGGGCAACAACAAATGGTCGATTGGCCGGCGCAGCGTTGATCGAATCGAACGCGCGCATGGACATCTCGCGGCCATGCGTAGCGATCCGGGTCCTATCACTGTGTGTTTTTGAACGAATCGATTCGAGCAAGACGATCTCCGCCATATCGGAGCCTGAATTACAGGAGTCTTAGTCTGTCGTTGCTTTAGGGCGTGAACGCGGCAATAGCAAGATCATGCACAGGGATGCGTGAACAACAAAAGACGATTACCTGAAGAATTTGATAATGACAGACTTATCCGAGTGCAATCACAACCAATCGAATGCCAAAAAGTCAGTGGCCGGAATTTGGCCGCCCGCTGGATCCTTTGCGTTCGCGCTGCTTGCGTTCGCAACTGTTTGGCTGGTTTTTTCATGGCCTTGGCTTAGCGGCCGGATGACCATACCGTGGGACGCCAAAGCCCATTTTGCCCCACAAGTGCAATTTATGGCTGCCAGTTTGGGACGCGGCGAACTCCCTTTCTGGAACCCTTTTGTGTTTTCTGGACACCCTCAGCTGTCTGATCCACAGTCGATGATCTTCTCACCCTCCATGTTCCTTTTGGCTCTCGTCAATCCTAGGCCCAGCCTCTGGGCGATTGACGCAGCGGCGCTTGCGATGTTGCTGTTTGCCGGCCTCGGCGTGCTGCTCTTGGCACGCGACCTCGGTTGGCACTGGGCAGCAGGACTTTTGGCAGCAATCGCATTTGCATTTGGTGCAGCCATGGCTTGGCGCCTACAGCACTTTGGCCAAATCTTCAGTATGGCATTTTTTCCGATGGCGCTTTTCTTATTGCGGCGTGCATTCGAACGGCGCTCCATTCTATCTGGAGGCGCGGCAGGGTTGCTGACGGCGTTGATCGTCCTGGGGCGCGATCAGGTGGCCCTCCTTTGCATCTATCTGCTGGTGGGTTACTGCCTCTGGCAATGGTTGGTCGGCGGCCAAATCGCGAGACGGATCGAAAAATCACTGCCGCCATTTTGCGCCTGCGTTTGCGTCTGCGCCATGCTTGTCGCCATTCCGATACTTATGACGGCGCAATTGGCGGCTGACTCCAACCGACCCTCGATCGACTTTGAAGGCGCAGGAAGAGGTTCATTGCATCCGGCGCTTCTTGTTACCGCCGTCGTGCCCCATTTGTTTGGGGCGGCCGGAGATATGGCTGACTATTGGGGGCCCCCTAGCTACGCTTGGGCTGATACAGGACTTTACATCGCTCAGAACATGGGGATCGTCTATATTGGAGCCGTGCCGTTTCTGCTTCTGGTACTGGGTCTGGCGCGCGGCTATTTCATGGCCCCAGAGATCCGCTTCTTTTTTATCGCATTTGTCATTGTCCTTCTTTACGGATTGGGCTGGTATACACCCTTTTTTCGCCTGGCATTCGAACTGCTTCCTGGCGTGGACTACTATCGAAGGCCGGCGGATGCCGTCTTCCTAATCGGCGGCCTAGCGGCAATGTTGACCGGCTATAGCGCGCATCGTTTTCTCACCGACTGCCCACGTGCATATGGCGCAGCCACAAGCGCTTGCGTGGCTGCTTGCGTGGTTGCAATTTTTGGTCTGGGCTTGGCTTTCGCCGTGTTGTTTGACCGTCTCCTTCCAGCGCTCAGTTCGTTGTCTGGCGCCGCGACTGCGTTTGTCATTGCGGCAGTTGCTCTCGTGGCAGCGCTTTGGCTGCGTCCCGTTCGGCCCGTCTTAGCAGGTGCTATTTTGGTGCTGCCGAGCGCCATTGATCTTATAGTGAACAATGGACCAAACGGGGCTTCGGCTTTACCTACAAAGTCACTGGAGATGCTAGACACAGACAATCCGGTTCCAACTATCCGCACATTGCAAACCCTTGTGTCAAAGCGCTCAAACCATGAGCATAGGCCGCGTGTGGAGCTGGTGGGGCTCGGCTTTCATTGGCCAAATGCGAGCATGAGCCATCGGTTGGAAAATACGCTCGGCTACAACCCTGTCCGCTGGCGATTGTACTCGGAAGCTATCGGGGCGGGAGACACTGTTGGCCTACCTACCCAGCGCATATTCTCTAAGCTTTTTCCGTCCTATCGTTCGCGATTGGCAGCAATGCTGGGCCTGCGCTACATCGCAAGTGGTGTTCCGTTAGAGGATATTGATCGAGCGCTGGTGGCAAATCCGCTGTCTTTCGTCGCGCGCACCGAGGCTGCCTACATCTACGAGAACGCAGACGTGCTCCCGCGTGTCATGTTCGTTTCGCATGCCAGACGAGCCGACTTCGCGGAAATCTTGCGGACCGGCAATTGGCCCGACTTTGATCCACGCACGAGCGTGCTTCTTGAAGATGGTGTTGGAAATCACGAACCGGGCACCGGCGGCAGCGCGCGCTTGACGTCGTACAAGAACACCGAGGTTGTTGTTTCGGTCAAGAGTGCCAATGGCGGGTGGGTCATCTTGAACGATTTGTGGCACCCGGCGTGGCGGGTTAGTGTGAACGGAAGGGATGCCAAGATTTCACGAGCGAACGTTTTATTTCGGGCTGTCCGTGTGGAGGCGGGTGATGCGACCTTAAGGTATGTATTCTCGCCCGTCGCCCACGCGTTGTCCACCATGTGGACCCCGACGATGAGACGTGAGCACTGACAAATTCGAAGGCGGGAATGCAGCTCATTGCGGTTTACCAACGGGCCCTCGGTCTTTTGCGAAGCGAGCTAGGATTGTGCGTCGCACTGGTCCTCGCAAACGCTGGTATTGGTCTTGTGCAACTAGTTGAACCCATACTTTTTGGCTGGGTCGTAGACGCTCTCACCCGCGGCCAACCGACAGCTGTCTTGGTTGGCGCGTGGGCCTTGTTCGGTCTATTTGCAATTTTGGCGAGCGTGCTTGTAGCGATTGCCGCCGATCGACTCGCACATCGACGGCGCCTTGCTGCCATGTCTAGCGCATTCGAGCATGCTATTACCCTGCCGATTAGTTATCACTCGAGGCGCGGAACCGGAGCCGTCGTCAGAACCATCCTGGCCGGAGCGGCTTCGTTATTCGGCACTTGGCTCTCATTCTTGCGGGAACAAATATCAGCTGTGGTCAGTGTCGGTTGTCTGATACCGGTTGCATTTTGGATGGAGTGGCGATTGGCCAGCCTCTTGGTGTTGCTGGCCGTGCTTTACGCAGTGCTAAACGTCTTTGTTATTGGTCGTACATCGGCCGGCCAAGCCGCGGTCGAGCGCTACCACGTTGACGTCTTTGGTCGCGTAGGTGATGTCGTCGGCAACGTTACGGTTGTCCAAAGCTATGCTCGTTTGGCATCGGAGGCGGACGCGATGCGCCAGACCATGCGATCATTGCTCGATGCACAGTACCCCGTATTGACCTGGTGGGGCCTACTCACGGTTTTGAGCCGCGCCGCAGGTACAATTACAATGGTTGCGATTTTTGCATTCGGCTCTGTCTTGGTGGGGCGAGAGGAGATGACTGTCGGCGAAATCGTAAGCTTTGTCGGTTTTGCTGGTCTTCTAATTGCCAAGCTCGATCAACTGTCAAGTTTTGTCTCACGGCTTTTTATGGAATCGCCGACATTGCAGACTTACTTTGAGCTCCTGGACCAACAAGCCGATCTCGTCGAAAATGCGTCCGCAAGAGATCTCAAGTGCGTCAAAGGGCACGTTAAATTCGACAATGTTTCTTTCCGCTACGGAGAAGGCGATCAAGGCGTGTTCGATCTTGATCTCGAAATTAAGCCAGGTCAGACAATCGCGCTCGTCGGTCCCACTGGGGCGGGAAAGACGACGACGATTGCTTTGCTGCAACGCCTGCGTGATCCAGACGCCGGTCGGATTCTTGTTGATGGCCAGGACATACGAAACGTCACGTTGGATAGCCTGCGCCAAGCATTTGCCGTCGTTTTTCAAGACGCGGGGTTGTTTAACCGCAGTTTGGTCGAAAACATTCGCGTTGGGCGAGCATCGGCGAGCGACGCAGAAGTGCGCGAGGCCGTCCGCAAAGCCCATGCTCTCGAATTTATCCGCGATAAGCCAGGCGGGTTGGAATTTCGGGCCGGCGAAAGGGGCAGTGCTCTCTCGGGCGGCGAACGCCAACGCATAGCCATAGCTCGCGCAATCTTAAAAGATGCGCCGATCCTAATCCTCGATGAAGCGACGAGCGCATTGGATACAGTAACCGAAGCTGAGATCAAACGGGCTCTGGACGCGGTGCGATCCGGTCGCACGACCTTGATCATTGCACATCGATTATCGACCGTGTCTGATGCCGATCTCATTGTCGTGATGGATCACGGACGGATTGTAGAGCGCGGTACTTTTGACGAGCTTGTTAGGAATGGCGGACTGTTTGCGAGACTCGTCGCCGAAGGGGACTTTGCTCAGCCGAGCGAATCGGTAGACAAGATTTGAGGGATGCGCTTGAAAGACACACCAACGTGGCTGCCGGCCCCCTCTTTCAGTGAAGGTTGATTGTCTGCGCCGGCGCGTCTTCCGGCAAACTACTGGCTTTGCCTTCTCGCGCCGGAACAAACTGCACAAAATAGTGGTCTAGGTCGCTAGAGTTTGTGGGCCATCCGCTCGCGCTTTGTGTCGAGGTAGCGCTGATTGTGCTCCGAGGGGGGCGTCACAGTCCGACGTTGTTCGACGACCTCTATGCCGTGGCGCTCGAGCGCCTCGACCTTCAAAGGATTGTTCGTCATCAGTTCGATCTTTTCGTGACCAAGATCCTTAAGAATCTTGGCTGGCAGTTCGTAGTCTCGCGCATCTATTGGTGCGCCGATCGACAGATTGGCGTCGACCGTGTCCAGACCGCGATCCTGCTCTGCGTAGGCCTTGATCTTATTGACCAACCCTATCCCCCGACCCTCGTGGTGCGGCAAGTAGATGATGATGCCAAGAGGGGATTCAACGATCTTTGCCAAAGAAAGCTGGAGCTGCGCAAAACAGTCGCACCGCAGCGAATGGAAAATATCTCCGGTCACACAGCCGCTATGAACCCGGACTATCGGGATGGCAGCGCCTGTCAGCTCAGATGAATTTGCGGACCGATGCACAAGGGCCATCGCCTGATAAGAAACTGTCTCATCCTCGTAGGCGTGCGCTTCGAGCACGACCTCACGTCCCTGAAACTCGATCGGTAAGTTTGTCCGCGCAATGTCGCGGAACATTTCGGACTGGAGATTATCACTGTCTTGCCCGACTGTTTGTCTAGCGGAAGGTACGGAAAATACCGCCGCGGCACGTTGCCGTGCCAACAGTGCATCGGCCGGGTAAGCACGTCCATTGGGTTGTTCGTCTGCCAATGGCAAGGGCAAATTTGTCATTCAGTCCTCATTTCCGCTCATGAGCGCCAGTCGTGGTCTCGGTGTTTAGAAGTTGGTTGTCAGGTTAATACTTTGACGTCTCGGATTCCTGTTACGTTTCCAAATATCGTTCCGCAGTTTCGAGTTCAACAGTCCGGCGTTCTCTCCGACGGACACGAGCGCCTTAGTCGCAGCCGCTATTTTGTTTTCGGCCGGAAGGGATTGCCCTCAACGTCATGGAAACGTCGGACACACACGTTCGGTTCAACTCTGCCGGAAAGCGTTATCACCCAAATCACTTGCAACGGATACAGAACCAATAGTGTGGCGCGATTTGGTTCGCCGTTGGACTAATCTGGGAAGATCGCACGTCCACGGCTGGTCAGCAAGCAGTGCGACATGTTGGCATGACCATTTTCACGATCTGTGTAATTTCCTCTCTAGATTTCAGTTGCTTATACCCCTCCTTGTGCGAACTGTCCGAACCATCGACATTTAATGTAGCGTTGGGCTCAGACCACACACAACATCCCTCACAAGGTCGTGAAATCGAAGATGGCGTTGGTGCAACGCACTCCCGACAAATATGTCACTGGATCCGTCAGATGACGTTGCCATCTAATTCGTCTTCAATGTGTGCATAAATGATGTCTTCGAAAGAGTGCTCTGCGCGAAATCCGAGACTATGGGCGCGAGATGCGTCGAAATTCCGAGGCCAGCCGGCAACCATTTGCATGATCATGGGATCGGGTTCCCGCTTGATTCGGGCAACTACCGCTTCGCCGGCAACGCTGCGCAGGGCATCGATTTGTTCGCCAACGGTCGCAGAAACTCCCGGCATCGTCAGATTTCGGCGCGGTCCGATTTCATCGCCGTCTAGTGTCGCAGCGTGCAGCAGAAAGCCAACCGCCGTTCGCGGCGATGCATGCCAATGTCGGACATCATCCGAGACAGGCAAGATGGCCTCATGCCCTGCCAGAGGCTCACGGATGATATTGGAAAAAAATCCGGAAGCTGCTTTATTGGGCTTACCGGGTCGGACGCAGATGGTTGGTAGGCGAATACCCACTCCATCAAGCATGCCTTTGCGGGTGTAGTCGGATAATAGTAGTTCGCCGATTGCCTTTTGAGTGCCGTACGAGGTCAATGGTGTTGTGTGGAAGTCGTCATAAATCGCATCTGGGAACGGGGCGCCGAAAACAGCGATCGAACTTGTGAACACAACTCTGGGGCAGTGACCGGCCTTGCGAACGGCTTCGTAGAGCCGACGCGTTCCGTCCATGTTGATCCTATAACCTTTGTCGAAGTCAATTTCGGCCTCGCCCGAGACGATTGCCGCGAGGTGAAATATCACATCGGGTTTGGAGACAAGCAATCGCTCTGCTTCACCATCGGAGGGTAAGTCGCCGTCCAGGCATTCGACCAGAAACGGGGATTCGGCCGGGGCCATGGGTGGGACCACGTCATAGAGTGTGAGGGATGTGATTGGACTGTCGCCAACCTTGCCGTCTCGCGCTAGACGCTCAGCGAGTTTTTGTCCAACCATACCGGCCGCACCAATAATTAGTACCTTCATTTTGTCCTCCAAAACGCCGCGCCTGCGCTGAACCAAGCGTTCCAACTAGCCAGGTGGCGAGGTAAGTTGCACCCCGCAGCGCTCGGCCCAAACCAAACCGGCTACGGTTTCGCTTCGTGGTTTGTATTCACATCCGATCCAACCATCAAACCCCGTGTCGTCTATCCGTTGAAAGAGATGCTTATAGTTCATTTCCCCGTCGTCCGGCTCACCTCGATCCGGAGGATTGGCAATCTGATAGTGGCGCGCCAAACCACCGAACTCTGCAATAGCCGCGCTAACGTCACCTTCTTGGATCTGGCGGTGATAAAGATCGAATTGGAGACCGATATTGGACTCGCCGACTTCGTATATGGCCGCTCGCGCCATCGCGGTTGTGTTGAGAAAGAAGCCGGGGATGTCGCGTTCGTTAATCGGTTCGATGATGATCGACACGCCGTGATTGGCTGCCATACGTGCAGCTTTTCGGAGATTGGAAATGTATGTCGGCCATTCGGCACCGTGATGACGAAGACCAGGCATTGCGTGCAGCAGACGGCATCCCGTGGCATCGGCGTATGTCAGGGCGGTTTTTACCGCAGCTTCAAAGTCATTTTCCCGTCCGGGCAGGCCGGCAAGCCCGCGCTCTCCTCGTTCCCAATTTCCAGGTGGAAGATTGAACAGCGCTTGAGTAAGACCGTTGGCCCGCAGGCGTTCGGCGATTTCTTGGGGCTGGAAATCGTACGGAAACAGGAACTCAACTGCTGTGAACCCCGATTGCGCAGCAGCTTGGAAGCGATCCAAAAAAGGAAGCTCATTGAACAGGAAAGATAGGTTGGCCGCAAATTTCACCATTCTCAGTCTCCTCGGTCGAGGCTGTCTGACCGGCTGAGGTGGCCGGCTGAGGTGGCCGGCTGAGCTGACCGGTGAATTGTCCGGTCGAACTGTCCAGCCGCTTGATACTTCCACCCATAGCGATGGCACTACCATCACGGTAGTCGGGTGGGCGTTCGATGATCTCCAGCGCTACACTCGACCTTTGCTACGGCGAGACAAAAATTGCAAGCGGGTTGGAATGGACCATTGGGAGCGCCGACCTGTCGCCGTGACACCGTCTGCGATTGCATCGAAACCAGCCAAGGCTTGTGACAACCAGTTCGATCGAACTTGCGACCTCACCTAAAGAGCGCGTATGGGGCGTGTGCGATAGGTGCTCTTATCAAGAGCGCCTCTTTGAACGGATGGAGAGGACGCTGATCGGATCTTTGGGCAACCTACAGTGAGAAGCCGCCATCTATCAGCGTTATTGTTCCGGTCGTAAATGCGCTCTCGTCCGAAGCAAGATAGGTTGCCGCCGCGGCAACTTCCTCGGCCGTGCCTAATCGCCCCATCGGCTGACGGTCTACAAAATCCTGACGTACCGTGCCCTCTGCCAAGTCCAGTTCTTTGGCCTGCTGAGAGATTCGTTCGTCGAGCGAAGGTGACTGAATGGTTCCTGGACAAATGGCATTGCATCGAATGCCTTGGCGGATGAAATCGGCTGCGATTGCCTTCGTTAACCCGATGACCGCAGCCTTCGTCGCGCCGTATACGTAGCGGTTGGGAATGCCACGTACTGAACTTGCGCCAGATGCAATATTGACAATCGCGCCACTACCCTTTTCGACCATCTTCGGCAAAAAGGCTGCGATCGTGCGATGCATCGATTTCACGTTGAGATTAAAAGAAAAATCCCAATCTGCTTCAGAACAATCTATGATCGTTCCATGGTGGACAAAACCGGCGGCATTGAACAGGATATCAACGGTTCCGACGTCTTCGGCTGTGCGTTTGACGGCCGCAGTCGACGTTACGTCAAGGATATGCGTTTCGGCAATGCCCTCTTCGGCAAGGCCTTTGAGTTTGGCCATATCAATGTCGCTTGCGATGACTCTGGCCCCCTCCCGTGCAAAGGCGATTGCGGTCGCGCGGCCGATCCCAGCGCCCGAAGCGGTGCAAAAAGCGGTCTTACCAGTCAGTCGTCCCGTCATGTTTCTCCTCGCTTAAGCACGGTGGCGATATCGCCTCCGCTCGCAGCATCCTTTAAGTTTTCGAAGATGCCTTGGTCTTTCATTGCACCGGCCGCGCGCATGAGACTTCCGGTAGCTACTCGCGCCAACCATCCGCCGAGAGAAATGCGCTTTGCGCCCGTGGCCGCCAGATTCCCGACAGTGAAATTCGGCATCGCCAGCACGTTTACAGGTCTGGTAACCGATGATACCACCTTGCGAACTTCGTCGATGGTAGTCAGGCCTGGTGCATAGAGGACGTCGGCGCCAACCGCCTCGAAGGCCTTGAGCCGTCGGACGACCTCGTCAAGATCTTGGACGCGCCGCAGGACGCCTTCGGCGCGTGCAGTGATTGTGAACGGGAACGATTGAGCTCGAGCGACATGGACTGCTGCTTTTACGCGTTCCACCGCCAAATCAAAATCGTATATTTCGGGCTTCGGTTTGTCTGTGTAATCCTCAACGGAGCAGCCTGCTAAACCGGACTGCACTGCACGGCTAACTGTTTCGCCAACGCCCTCCGGCGAATCGGCGAAGCAGTTTTCGAGATCTGCGCTGACGGGAACACTGACGGCGTCCGCCAAGGAACGGCAATGCTCCATTTTTTCGTCGCGGGTGACCTGACCATCAAACCGACCGAGGGAATTGGCAAACCCCGAGCTGGTTGTTGCCAGAGCCTCGAAACCCATCCCTTCAAGTATAAGAGCAGAGCCGACATCCCAGGGATTCGGAATGACAAAAGTTCCGTCGCGCACGTGCAGTGCACGAAACGCAGCGCCCTTGTCGGCTTGGCTGGGCATCGTGTTATCCTCCGGATTGCGTGGACGGACATCGGCTCGATCTCACGTCATCGTTGCTGGGCAGGAGTTGAATGCTGATTGGTTGCCTGGGCAATTTAATCATTGTCTTGTCAAAATGTTTTAACGTCTCATGTTCTGTCAGTCGAGCGGAGGTTTGCGGTTGCGCAATTTCTTGACTTGGCCGCGCCGCTCTTTTTCTTTCAATCTCCGTTCCCGCGCCGCTTTGGTTGGGCGGGTCTTCAGACGAGGCGTAGGTGGTATGGCTGCGCGTGCGATCAGGGCGACAAGTCGATCGCGGGCGTCTGCGCGGTTGCGTTCTTGGCTCCGAAATCGGTCCGCCTTTATCACGAGAACGCCGGTATTTGTCATACGACTGCCTGCAAGGCGCTTCAGGCGCACACGCACGGGCATTGGTAAATTCGGTGAACCATCAACATCGAATCGAAGCTCAACGGCTGTGGCGACCCTGTTGACGTTTTGCCCGCCCGGCCCCGAAGCGCGGATGAAACTTTCTTTGATTTCATCCTCATCTATGGCAATCGCTTGCGTCACCTGAATCATAATTTCTGGACCTTACGTCCCATTTCGCGACAGTCAGCGCATTCGGTGATGGACGGGCGGAGGCGCTAGTGACGGAGCTTCGCTGATAAGACAGCACGGATAAGACAGCACGGACAAGACACCATAGATAAGACACCATAGATAAGACATCACCGATCGAGCGTGACGGGTTGCGTGTTGCCGAAAGGGTGTCAGAAGTTGTCTGTGACATCGCGGCCGTTGTCTGCAATATCAGCTGCGCCCCGCACTGCACTCGTCAAAATTGGACCCTGATACATGGCACGTGATACAATCCTTTTCGACATTAATGAGACGGTCCTAGACCTTGGATCCTTGCTTCCAAGGTTCAAATTGGCCTTCGGCGACGATCAAGTTGCGACAACCTGGTTCGCCATGCTGCTTCATACCTCAACTGTCTGCGCGTTGACAGGCGTGAAGACTGGCTTTGCCGAGCTTGCCGACGGAATGCTCGAAACCATAGGCGCACGCAGAGGCGTGAAGGTCTCGCGAGAGCAGCGTGACGATATTCTCGGCGGATTCGCTAGCCTTCGACCACATGCCGACGTCGTTCCGGCACTGGAGGCTTTGCGAGGAGTTGGTTACAGAACAGTGGCTTTCTCCAACTCTTCCCTCAATCTGGTTAGGAACCAGATCACGAATGCTGGTCTTGCAACGTTGTTTGATGAGATTATCTCGGTGGAAGAGACTGGTAGCTTCAAGCCCGACGCCAAAGTTTACCGATTTGCCGCAGAACGCCTGGAACGGCCGATGGGCGAGCTGCGGCTGATCGCAACGCACGACTGGGATACCCACGGAGCCCTGTCAGCGGGCCTGCTGGCGGCTTACATTGATCGTATCGGCGCACCGTATCACCCGCTTTATCGCCGCCCAGCTGTCTTTGCGGCGTCTATGGGTGATGCTGTTGCCGAGATCCTGGCCGAAGATCAGCGTGGTTGAGGTGGTCGGTTCGTTGCGACAGCCACACATTTTGGCTGCAAATTACCTCGGATTGCTAAGGAACGTGGTTCGAACTGACCGCGACTTCGCGCGTCTGGGATTACGTTAATTCACCGTTCGCCATGCCTGCCGATACGGCGTCTGATACCGTTCGCTCTTGTCAAGAATCGTGCCGCCTTCGCAATCGTCGGACCAGAGTAGCCCTTCCCTTGGGCAATGGCCGACCAAGTTTCGCCATTGGACCGCCGCTCAACGGCTTCTACGGCTTCGCCAAAAGGGACTTTGTAAGATGGCCATCCGTCGTGCATGTCGCTAGGGACACCTAACAATCTCAGCCTCTCTTCTCGTCTCTTCGCTAATTTGACTTTTAATGCCTGTCTGTCTCTTGCCGACCGAACCTCTGGCTCTACTCGCAAGCATGCCATATCAGCAACTCTCGGCATCTTCGAATTCAGTCCGAGGTGCTGCAACATGTGGTGCATTGTTTTGGAATGGGCTGCTATTCTATGCACAGAGTCGACCGTGCCCATTCTGTTATGAGAGAGACGTTTGAGAGCAAGTCGATCGTTTCGTGCAATCGGACCTGGCTGGTCGAAGATCTGCTGCTGGAGACGAACAATCTCGTCGCCTATTCGCTCTCGTTCAACACAGACAACACATTGTTTTTGGCGTCGACCAATAATTTGTCGTCGCTCAAGAATTGCGAGTGTGTTGCATGCGACGCAGCGAGCTTCCCAGAAATAGTCCGTCCAATCGATATCCAAGTCGTCATGATCGTTGCGACCTGCGTATCCTGCGACTTCCCAGTTGCCGATATGTGCACCGGTCAAATCGATCCAATCCCGAGTTCGTCCGGTTCTCAACGCCCGTGCTCTTTTCCTGGCTCCTTTTCGGTTCATTGATATCGAACCCTCAATTTCCA
>JBPCWA010000581.1:0-4398 GCA_051009975.1 Hyphomicrobiaceae bacterium | reverse complement strand
CGTCATACATGACGGTCGCATTCATCTTGAAGGTGATTCTGCCAGATTGATCGACGACGATATGGTGCGACTTGCTTACTTGGGTGGCACGGTCGCTGAAGCCGGGGGCGTTTAAATGCTACTGGATTTCCTTATCGTCGGACTGTCGATTGGCCTTGTCTATGGTCTTGTGGCGCTCGGAATTTCGTTGATCTATTCAGGTCTCGACATCGTGCATTTTGCGCACGGGGAGATCTTTATGTTCGGGGCGTTCTTCGGCCTCGTGCTCTTTAATGATTTTGGTGTGTCCTATCCCATCACGCTTTTTCTGGCGATGATCCTCACCGGCATCTTAGGGGTCATCATCGAGCGCGTTTTCTATCGACGCCTGACGTCCCAGGGTGGGGGCTATACCGTGGCGGGCATGGGCATGATCATCTGCGGCTTCGGAATGGCCATTATTCTCCAGAACGTTGCCTTTCTGATTTGGGGCGCTGAAGGCCATGCCATGCATGTGAAGTTCGGCATGCCGATTGAGGTTGGGACGATCACACTCCCCAGATCGTACTTGTGGATCCTCATCGTGTCTGTCCTTCTGATGGGGCTCCTTCACTTTTTTCTCAAGTACACGAAGCTCGGACTTGGTGTGCGGGCCGTCGCCGCGAATAAAGACATCGCCTATCTGATGGGTATTAACGTTCCGCTCATGATCTCTCTTATTTTTGGCGTTGCGTGCGCATTGGCGGCGGCAGGCGGTGTCTTGATTGGACCAATCAATTACGTCCAAGTTGAAATGGGCTATCTGATATTGATCAAAGCCTTCGCAGCCGCTGTCGTCGGGGGCTTCGGGTCGTTGCCAGGTGCTATATTGGGTGGTCTCCTGGTCGGCGTGTTTGAAACAATGGGAGCGGCTTACATTTCAGGGAGCCACAAAGACATCTACGCTTTTCTTTTGCTGATCTTCGTTCTGATGGTCCGGCCCACTGGACTGATGGGCACGATCGCAAAAGTGAAGGCCTAGCTGGTAAAATAGAGTGCGACCTTAACGAAAGGGAGGAACGACATGCACACGACGATCAGATTGGGTTTGGCAGGGGGGATAGTTCTCGCATCTGCATTTACCTCGGCCGTTCAGGCCGGTGAAATCCGTATCGGCGCGACGATGCGCATGATTTCGGAGAATGGCCAGAAGTACGGTCAAATGATGAAGGACGAGTTTGATGCCATCAATGCCGCCGGAGGCATCAACGGCAACACCATCAAGTTGACGCTCCTCAACGACGAATGCAAGTCGGACAAGGGCGTGGCAAATGCAAATAAGTTTGCCTATCAGGAAAACGTTCATCTTCTCATTGGCTCAACGTGCTCTTCCGTTTCGTTGCCGATCGTGGACGTCACGGCACAAGCCGAAGTTCCGCAAATCATTCCCCATTCAACCAATCACAAGATCACACAGAAGGGGTCGGCTTGGGTTTTCCGGGTGCCCATTTCTGCTCGCTTCTACAAAGGTGTGGTCGCGAAATACATAGGTGAGAACTACGGCAAGCGGGTTGCCTATGTTTATGCTGCTGACGCGGCCGCCGTTTCGGATGCCGAGGGCTTACAGCAGCAAATGCGTGCCCAGTGGAACGCAGAACCTGTTTATTCAGCGCAGGTTCAAGAAAAGGAGATCGATTTCCGATCACATATGTTGAAAGTCAAGGCGCTCAAGCCCGACGTTCTTTTCATTGCTGCGCTGCAGGAACCTATGGCGCGCGCGCTGGTGCAGTCCTATGAGGTCGGTATTCCAGCAAGTGTGAAACGCGTCGCAAATTCTGTTGCTTCCAACGCTCCGGTTCCGAAGCTTGCTGGCGACGCCATCAAAGGCGTTTTCTACACGGCTGCCTACTCTGACAGTGATGATCGCCCGATTGCTCAGAAGTTTAACGCCATGGTTCGCGAGAAGTACGGTGTCAAAAAAATCGATCATGATTTTAGTCAGGCGTGGGATCTGGTTCGCATTGTCGAGCAGGCATTGAAATCGGCGGATCTCAAATTAACCGATGGAGACCTTGCGGCCGACCGAGCAGCGATCCGGGATGCCATTGCGGGCGTCAAAAACTACGAAGGCCTCGCTTCTGGTCCAATCAGTTTTTGTGCAGAACCGACACCGCAATGCCGTGACGGCAACAGGACTGTGGTTCTGATTGGCTACAACAAGGGCGGCGAAGATTTCGAAGTTGGTATTGTTGATCGCGTCACCATGCCGATTGAGTTTGGTCTGAACTAAATCAGCGTCAGAAGCTTTAAACGTCGGCGCCGCGCGCGATGGTGGGCGGCGCCACTCACCTTAACACTTGATCGTCATATGGTTATCGGATGGTTGTCGGGAGGCGGCTCATTTTATGAGTGCAGTATTGGATAGAGCCGTCTCGGCCATTTCCCGCCTTAGCCAAATTCATGCACTTTTGCCCTGGGGGCTTGCCATCTTGGTGCTGCTCCCTTTGCCGATGCTGGTGCAGAACAACTACCAGATCTATCTCCTCAATCTCATTTGCATCATGATCATTCTGGCAACGGGCCTCAACATTGTGAAGGGGTTCTGTGGTCAGGTGACTGTCGGGCATGTTGCACTCTATGCCATTGGAGCATTTACCTCGGCGGTTCTTTCGACCAAATTCGGGATGCCATTTTGGATCTGTTTGCCATTGGCGATCTTGGCGGCTGCGCTTGCTGGCGCTTTGGTCGGTGTACCGTCCTTTCGCTTGGAGGGGGCTTATCTGGCGCTTGCCACTTTAGGTTTCGCCCAAGCGGTCGAGATCTACATCCGGGTGACAAACTATCTTGGGGCAGCATCGGGAATTGGCGGGATCCGCCCACCCGTTTTTTTCGGAATAACGTTGAGGTCGTACGAGAGCTATTACTATCTCGTGATGCCGATCATGGTGCTGGCGGTCTATGCTTCGTTTGCAATACTGAGATCGGCGACCGGGCGCGCCTTCATGGCCATCCGCGAGGATCCATTGACCGCAGCCGCGACCGGCGTCAACGTCAAACGTTATAAGCTCATCGCTTTCATTTTGTCAGCGGTTTATGCGGGGCTTGCCGGATCTTTGTTCGCTCACATGCTGCCCGGCTACGTTCATCCGAATAACTTTACAATCATTGAGATGGTCACGGTTCTCTTGATGGTTGTTCTGGGTGGAATTGGCAACGTTTGGGGAGGTGTGATTGGTGCGATCATCGTCACGATCGTCGCCGATGTGACCCGTGACTATTATTTCTATCAGTTGCTGTTGTTTGGCTTAGTGATTGTTGGAACGGTTCTGTTCATGCCAAAGGGCATCGGCGGCATCATCGATCGCTACTTTGTCAATCGCAGGTTCGTTGCGGCTCGCGAGGCCACTGCCGACAGAAAACGCAGCGAGGTAGAGGAGGCGGAAGCAATGGAGAAGCAGCCTTGACGACGCTCTTCAGCGCAAAGGGGCTTTCCAAGAGCTTTGGTGGCTTGCACGCGATCGAGGATGTCAGCTTGGAGTTGCAGGCTGGCGAAATTAGAGGACTGATTGGGCCTAACGGATCTGGCAAGAGCACGTTCTTCAATGTCGTATCCGGTGTTTATCGCGCTGACGCAGGTTCTGTGGTCTTCGACGGCAAGGACATCACCAGATGGGAGCCGCACGACATTGCGGCTGCTGGTGTTTCTCGCACGTTCCAGCTCTTGCGCATGTTCACCGAGATGACTGTCCTCGAAAACCTGATGATTGGTCACCATTGTCACGTCAAGTACGGTCTCTTCGCGAGCGTCTTTAATAGTGGCCGGGTTGCAGCGGAAGAGCGTGAGATCCGTGAAGAGATGCTCGACATTCTCTCGTATATTGGACTTGCTGATTATGCCGACGTACCGGCGTCAGAGATGTCTATCGGCCAACGCAGGTTGCTCGCGATGGGGCGGGCTATTGCGATGAAACCGAAGCTTTTGATGCTTGATGAACCGGCTGCTGGTCTTTCTCCGGTCAACGTCGACAACATCATGTCCATTATGGTCGACCTCAAGAAGCGTTACGGCCTGACCGTGATTGTTGTCGAGCACATTCTGAAGGTCGTCATGAACACCTGTGAGCGGGTCACGGTGCTTGATCACGGACAGAAGATTGCCGAGGGCACGCCGGCGGAGGTCCGTGACGATCACGCTGTCATCGAAGCTTACCTTGGCCGAGAGATGGACGACGAAGACGTGCGCCGGGCGATTGCTGGTTGATCGCAGATGGTTGGTGTGCGCTACCCGGTTTCGGAGCCCTGAGCGTACCGTGCCGGGTTTGATTGACACATATGCTATGGCCTCTGCTATGTCCTCTGCTACGACCGGGGCACCGCGACTGGAGTGCGAAACATGAAGACTGGGATTGCAACCGTCTGCCTGAGTGGGGATCTGGACGA
>JBPCWA010000580.1:0-33796 GCA_051009975.1 Hyphomicrobiaceae bacterium | reverse complement strand
ATTCAACGTCGTCTGTCTAATGACGCGGTGCGCCGACGGCGCGAAGCGGCGGCCACAAAAGTCGACTTTTTCACTATGGTGCGCGGTGATGACTGAAAATCAACTGGCGACCGTCGCGTCCGGATTTGCCGATCCGGTGGTTCAAATGCAATCGACGTTTCGATCCATCATGTCAGCGTTAGCCACACCTGGCCGGTTGATGGAATTGTCGAGTCTTCCCATCGCACCGACTGCGTTGCCTCCAGCGATGACCGCCATCGTACTGACGCTTGCCGACTACGAAACTCCGATTTGGCTCAGCCGAAATCTTGCAAGCGACGCCTCCGTCGTGTCGTTTTTGGCTTTTCGCACTGGAGCACCAGTGACCGATGATACCAAATCTGCTGCTTTCGCCATTGCAACAGGGCTTGAAGCCCTTCCGAGCCTCGATCAATTTTCGCAGGGTAGCCAAGAGTATCCGGATCGTTCAGCGACGATCGTCTTAGAAATGAAGAGTCTTGCGGAAGGCCCTCCCATCTCGTTAGAGGGGCCTGGTATCAAGGATAGGGCAACTGTTCGTGCAACGCCTCTCCCCATTGAATTCTGGAATGAGGTCACGCGCAATCGCGAACGGTTTCCGTGTGGCGTTGATTTGATCCTCACGTGCGGCAATGCGCTAGTAGGATTGCCGCGAAGTATCAAGGTTATTGAGTAGGTCTGCAGTTATGTACGTAGCAGTGAAAGGCGGCGAGCGAGCCATCGAGAATGCGCATCGTTTGTTGGCGGATCGACGTCGCGGCGATCGCGAAGTTCCTGAAATCACCGACGCGCAAGTGTCACAGCAGCTCTCAGTTGGTGTGGGCCGCGTGATGGCGGAAGGTTCGCTCTATGATCCGCAGCTAGCCGCCCGGTCTATACGGCAAGCGCGGGGTGATATGGTCGAAGCCATATTTCTGATGCGGGCGTTCCGCACGACTTTGCCGCGATTTGGCTATAGCCTTCCCATTGATACATCGGCTATGGAAATTCAACGTCGCGTATCTGCGGTATTCAAGGATTTGCCTGGCGGTCAGGTTCTGGGGCCAACCTTTGACTACACCCATCGTCTCATTGACTTCGCAGAGGATGATCCACCACCCGCTGCGCAGGGTAGCTGCGACCAAGGAATCGCCGCACCACATGTCATGCAACTGTTGGACAATGATGGTTTGATCGAGCCAAATGCCGAATCTCGACAAGAGGAAGATACCGCTGACATAACGCGTCAACCATTGTCATTTCCTGCAGATCGAGAAGCTCGACTGCAAAATCTAGCCCGTGGCGACGAGGGCTTTTTACTCGCGGTTGGCTATTCGACGCAACGTGGATATGGCAAGACACACCCGTTTGCCGGTGAAATTAGGTTCGGGGAAGTGAAGTTGGAATTCCTCGTTGAGGAGTTAGGCTTTACGGTTTCAATCGGTGACATCGAAGTTACAGAGTGCGAAATGGTGACCCAATTCACTGGTTCATCTGAGACCGCTCCGCAGTTCACGCGAGGTTACGGATTGGTCTTTGGCCAGTGTGAGCGCAAGGCGATGTCTATGGCATTGGTGGACCGAGCACTAAGGTGCGAGGAGTTTGGCGAAGAACGCAACGCGCCGGCCCGCGACGAGGAGTTTGTTCTCTCTCATTCCGACAACGTACAAGCAACTGGTTTTGTCGAACATCTTAAATTGCCACACTATGTGGATTTTCAAGCCGAGCTGGGCCTTCTGCGCCAGCTGCGCGCTGAGCATGACGCCCGGCGCAAGGAGGCAACAAAATGAGTGGTGGCCATTGCTGTCTAGGATGACGCGCCATTCAAACTCTTTCCAGAAGCATATCTGAAGCATCACCGAAACGCCCACATGCAAAGAAGTGAACGGCAAGTCAGTGATTAGGTAGGTTCTCGCATTTCGTCTCCGGCAACGAAATCGGGGCCTCAGGAACGGAAACGCACCATGGTGAAGGTTATTTTTGACGTCGGAAATGTGCTATTAGATTGGGACGTTCGATATCTTTATCGCAAGTTGCTTCCAAATGACATCGCAATAATGGAATTTTTGGACGAAGTTGGCTTGATGGAGATGAATGTAGAGTTCGATCGAGGTCGATCATTTGCGTGCGGTATTGCCGAACTATGTCAGCGCTTCCCGCACCGGGCCGATCTAATTGAAGCATTCGATGTCCGTTGGCAAGAAACAGTCGCTGGCGCAATTCAGGGGAGCCTTGCGATTCTCGACAGCTTGGCACAATCGGGCGTGCCACTCTACGCTATCACAAACTTTTCGGGCGAAAAATGGCGCGCGTCGTGTGACCGCTTTCCATTCCTTGAAGAGCGCTTTCGAGATGTAGTCGTGTCGGGTCATGAAGGTCTCACAAAGCCCGAACCAGAAATTTTTAATCGCCTGTTGAGGCGGAATAGTCTGAAGTCACGAGATTGTATTTTTATAGACGACTCGCGACCGAACGTCATTGGAGCTCGGGCCGTCGGCATGGATGCGATCCTGTTTCAATCCCCGGACGCACTCAAGTCGGAGCTGCATCGGCGCGATTTAGGGCTCTGGAAGGCTCCATCCTCGGAGAAGCCGCCATGACCGCAACAACCGGCTATAATTTCGCCTATCTCGACGAGCAAACGAAACGCATGATCAGGCGGGCGCTCCTCAAAGCCATTTCTATTCCTGGGTACCAGGTGCCGTTCGCAAGTCGCGAAATGCCGATGCCCTATGGTTGGGGAACGGGCGGCGTGCAAATTACGGCATCAATACTAGCTAAGGACGACGTGCTTAAGGTTATTGACCAAGGATCGGACGATACGACCAACGCCGTATCAATCCGCAAGTTTTTCGCGCGTACAGCTGGGGTTCAAACAACAACTTACACCGCTCGAGCCACCATCATACAAACGAGACATCGTATTCCGGAAGCCGAGTTAAGTGCAGAACAAGTTCTTGTTTATCAGGTCCCATTGCCAGAACCACTTCGTCTCTTGGAGCCACGCGAAACTGAGACGCGCAAAATGCATGCGCTTGAGGAATACGGCTTGATGCATGTACGGCTGTACGAGGATATCGCACGGCATGGACACATTGCGAAGACCTACGACTATCCTGTGAGAGTTGATGGTCGGTATATAATGGCACCGTCACCGACTCCCAAATTCGATAATCCGAAAATGAACAACTGCGCCGCACTGCAATTGTTCGGTGCAGGTCGCGAGAGTCGGGTCTATGCCGTGCCTCCCTACACGAGCGTTGTCTCGCTTGATTTTGAAGACTATCCCTTTGAGCGCAATAAGTTTGATCAGCCGTGCGGCCTGTGCGGTGCTGAAAATGTCTATCTCGACGAGGTCATTACTGATGATGCCGGCGGCCGGCTGTTCAGCTGTTCTGACAGCGACTACTGTGAGCAACGCAGAAAAGCCGGTTTTCGTGGTGCGATGCTAGCCGAAGCGCCATCGTATGTTCGCTCGTTCGAATCCCCGGAGGACGCATCTGATGCGGAATGAGGCCGGTATGGAGGTAACCACCGCTTTCGGATCAGAACCGCTCTTGCAAGTCACCAGTCTCACCAAGAGTTACGGGGGAAGAGTAGGGTGCGTCGACGTCGGGCTTGAGGTGTGGCCGGGGGAGGTGCTGGCCATAGTAGGCGAATCAGGTAGCGGCAAATCGACGTTGCTAAATGTCGTTTCGACACTCGTTGAGCCGACGTCGGGCACTGTCCTTTACCGAATGAGGGACAACGTGTTGCGGGATGTGTTTTCTTTGAGTGAGGCCGAGCGTCGGATGCTAATGCGAACTGACTGGGGCTTTGTTCATCAGGATCCAGCTATGGGATTGCGAATGGGCATATCTGCAGGCGCAAACGTTGGCGAACGGCTGATGGCGCTCGGCGAGCGGCACTATGGACGCATTCGTGGCGCGGCAGCGACTTGGCTGCGGCGCGTCGAAATCGAGGATGACCGCATTGACGACACTCCTTATGCGTTTTCTGGTGGGATGCGGCAGAGATTGCAGATCGCGCGAAACCTTGTGTCTAGTCCGCGTCTCGTCTTCATGGACGAGCCAACAGGCGGACTCGACGTTTCGGTGCAGGCGCGGCTCTTGGACCTTTTGCGAAATTTGGTCGACACGTTGGGCCTTGCGGCCATTGTGGTGACACATGACCTTTCGGTGGCTCGCCTGCTTTCGCAACGTATTGCTGTTATGCGATCGGGTCGCGTTATAGAAACCGGTTTGACTGACCAGGTTCTGGATGATCCGAGAGAACCCTACACGCAACTACTTGTTTCTTCTGTTCTAGAGGCTTGACGTCCAAGCAGCCCCACGTCCAGCCAAATAGAAGGGAGATTTGGGCATGTCATCGAAAACGGCGATTTCTGTAGAAGACCTCTCAAAAACGTTCACTCTGCATATGCAGGGTGGCGTTGAGCTAGCGGTCGTCCACAATGTCTCTCTGACCGTCAAATTTGGAGAGTGCGTCGTTCTGGCTGGTCCGTCAGGAATCGGCAAGTCATCGATCCTCAGGATGATTTACGGCAATTATCGCGCAGACGCCGGGCGGATTATTGTACGAGGTGAGGGCGTCGAAGTGGACGTGGTGGACGCCGCTCCACGTGAGATTATTCGCCTTCGGCAATCGACAATCGGGTACGTCAGTCAATTTCTGCGAGTCATACCGCGTGTTTCTTCGCTCGATATCGTCAAAGCGGCAGCTGCTGACCAGGAAGAAGGAGAAAAGCGAGCCCGTGAGCTCCTTAAACGCCTCGCGGTGCCGGAGCGATTGTGGTCTTTGCCGCCGGCAACGTTTTCCGGTGGTGAGAAGCAGCGGATTAACATCGCTCGGGGCTTCGCCGCGTGTCATCCAATTCTTTTGCTTGATGAGCCGACAGCTTCGCTAGACAAGCGGAATAGGCAGGCCGTTGTCGAACTGATTACGCACAGAAAATCGAATGGGGCTGCGGTCCTCGGTATTTTTCACGATGAAGATGTGCGCAGCGAACTTGCGGACCGCATCATCGATGTTCGCGGTTTTGCACCAAAACTACTTGCCGTTGCGAATTGAACGAGCGATGCCATGTCTGAAAGTACGCCCGAAGTCCTGACACATGCTCGAATCGTCCTTCCAGACTCCGTCATCGACAATGGCTGGGTTGCTATTGAGAATGGGGTAATAGCCGAGGTTGGGGTTGGTAAGCCGCCGGAGAAAGGGAACTCTCTGGGAGGGGATATGCTCATTCCCGGACTGATCGAGCTACACACGGATCATCTGGAGACGCACCTTGAGCCACGACCGAAGGTGGAGTGGCATCAGGCTTCGGCAGTGCTGGCTTACGACGCGCAGATTGCTGCCGCCGGGATTACGACCGTCTTTGATTGTCTCAGGGTTGGCACTGACCGAGACATCGGTGACCGTGGAGGAGCTCGCGCCCGACGGATTGTCGGTGCGCTAGAGAGGATCGGGCGTGGAGGTAATCTGCGCGCCGAACATCACACTCACTTGCGCTGCGAAGTCTCATCTGATGACGTAATTGAAGCCGCACGTAGTATTCTCGAAAGCCACAGTGTTGGGTTGATTTCACTGATGGATCACACTCCAGGTCAGCGCCAGTTTCGCGATGTCGACAAGCTGCGCACCTACTACAGGGCCAAGCTGCAAATGTCGGAGGATGAACTGGAAGCATTCTTCAGCGAGCGCTATCGTATGCATGAGCGAAACTCGATCCAGCACCGACGCGCGCTAGTCTCATTGGCGCAGCTGCACAGCATCCCACTTGCCAGTCACGATGATACAACTTTAGAGCACGTCGCAGAAAGCGCTGCCGATGGAGCGGTTCTGGCTGAGTTTCCGACGACCGCAGAGGCAGCAAGAGCGTCGCATGACGCGGGTATCGCTGTTGTCATGGGGGCTCCAAACCTGATCCGCGGCGGGTCTCATTCCGGTAATGTAGCCGCAAGTGACCTGGCATCCGAAGGTCTTCTAGACATTTTTTCGTCAGACTATATTCCCGCGAGTTTGATCATGGCCGCATTTCAACTTAAGGATCACGGCGTCGAGATTGAACTACCAGAGGCCGTCGCGACGGTTACGAGCACGCCGGCGCGCGCAGCGGGGTTGCTTGACCGCGGTGAAATTGCTGTCGGTAAACGAGCGGACCTGGTTCACGTTTTCCACGGTGAAACACCGATCGTTCGGACTGTCTGGCGTGAGGGACGCCGTGTCATTTGAGCCTGAAACTGAGAAACCGTGCTCTCGTTTGGGGGGGTGGGTCTTGATCGTAGGGCCCTCCGGCGCGGGCAAGGACACGTTGATGGCCATCACTCGCGGAGCAGTGGTGGATCAGCCTCGGATAAAGTTTGCCCGCCGGGTCGTGACGCGACCACCTAGCCGTTTTGAAGATCACGACACGCTCAGTGAGAAAGAATTCGGATTGCGAGAAGTGGCAGGTGAATTTGCACTGTCTTGGCAGGCACATGGATTGTCATACGCAGTAGCGTCAAGTTGGTTGAGTCGAGTTGCGGCCGGCGATCTTGTCGTTGCCAATGTCTCGCGGACGATACTTCCGGAAGCATGTGAATGTCTGTGTAATGTTAACGTGGTGCTTGTTACGGCGCCGTCTGATGTATGTGCGGTCAGGATCGCTGCACGCGGTCGGGAACGCGGAGTTCATGAGCGTTTGAGGAGAGGCCTGGACAGTACTGCAAGGCGGTATGCCGATCTTGTAATAAATAACATCGGATCGCCCGAGATTGGAGCAGGGCAGCTGACCTCGTTCTTGAGGTCTTTATAACATCGTGCTCGACGCTAACTGCTAACTGTTCGCACAATGCGCAATGGCCCTGCCGCCTCGTTGCTCGGGCAGCATGATATAGGTTGGGTCGCCTTCGGCAAGCGACGACAAGGGGCAGCTTGCGATAGCAGAATTTCTAATCGGGACTGACTTCGGCTTTCGTCAAGCATACTGGTCTTTGCCGACATCCGGTTGACTGCTATTGTTCCGTCAAAATACCCCTCTGTGACACGCTCGCGACGAACCTCGAGATCTTGCATATTGCCTTTGCTCCTCACTTTGGCCAGCGCGTGTTTCGTTGCAGCGCTGTCGATTCGCGTCTTTGACCCGATTGTGCCGGAGGTTGCGCGTAGTCTCGAAGTTTCAGTGGAGGCGGTCGCACTGATGGTATCTGTGTACGCGTTTCCCTACGCCCTTAGCCAACCAATCCTCGGACCGCTAGGAGATAGCTTCGGAAAGGCTCGCATCATTAAGGCCTGCCTTGGTGTGCAGCTCATTTGCTCGGTGACATCTATATTTGCCACGTCCGTCGAGCAGCTCTATGTGATCCGCTTTTTTGCCGGAGTTTCTGGTGGCGGTATCATCCCTTTGGCGCTCGCTATGGTGGCAGACCGGTTCGCGCTTCACGAGCGTCAAGTCGCACTGTCGCGCGTTCTGACCGCCATGTTGATCGCGTTACTTGTTGGTGCGACAGGCTCGGGCCTTCTCGCAAGTTGGTTCGGTTGGCGCGCAGTTATGGTGGTCACCGCACTCCTATCAGGCGGGGCCTTCGTTCAGACATGCATCGGGCTGCAACCGCGTGTATTGGCCGCGCGTGACGATTTCCGCCTTTCGGCTATTTTCAAGGGGTACTCCAATGTTTTCGCCAATCCGCGTGCGGCCTATTGCTACGGAGCGGTGTGTTGCGAGGGCATCCTGATTTTTGGGCTCTTGCCATATATCGCGGTACTGTTGGAATCTCGAAACGCGGGTGGAATCCGCGAGGCTGGACTCATTTTGGCGGCTATGGGGATCGGAGGGCTTACATACACGCTCACCGTTGCGCGAGTCCTGCCACGGCTTGGGAGTATGTTTCATCTTATGCGAATTGGTGGTATCGCCGCGGCCATCGGTTTTGGCGGCGTTGCGGTTCAAGGTAGCTGGCAATTTGATCTCTTCGCTTACGGCTTTTTGGGGCTTGGATTCTATTCTGTCCACAACTCGCTGCAAACACAAGCCACGGAGCTTGCTCCGGAAAATCGCGGAGCGGCAGTGTCATTGCATGCCTTCTTCTTTTTTGTTGGCCACGCCATTGGACCGGCGTTTTATGGACTCGTATTGGCGTTTGTGGGAATTCGCCCATTTGCCGTTGCGATGGTCTTTGTTGTCCCTGTTCTGGTTTTTGCGTTGGCAGCGGCACTCGAGAAATTAAAAGATCCCGGCGACTGAGCCTATTCCGCGGCAGATCGCTCAGCTAGCGCTTCTATCTCGGCTGACTCGCGAATTGAATCTCCTACCGCGATCGCACTCATGTTTAAGAGATTGCGGACCGTCGCTGACGGAGTGACTATGTGGACAGGACGGTCAGCACCCAGCAACATTGGGCCGAGAACGACACTCTTGGTCGCAGTCTTGAGTAAGTTGAGCGCGATATTTGCGGCATCGAGCGTTGGCATCACCAGCAGATTTGCCGCGCCTTGCAAGTCAGAATTTGGGAAGACCTCTTCGCGAATAAAAGGTGATAGTGCCGCATCAGCGTGCATCTCTCCTTCAACCTCCAGGTCAGGTGCCCACTCATGTAGGACGGACAATACATCACGCATTTTGCGCGCGGAAGGTTGATCACTAGTTCCAAAGTTGGAATGTGAAATGAGCGCTACTTTTGGCGAAATTCCAAACCGCCGAACAACGTCAGCGGCTTGAAGTGTAATCTCGGCGAGCTGTACTGTTGTAGGATCGTAAGTAACATTGGCGTCGGTTATGAACAACGGACCGTCCGGCAAAATGAGTCCCGAGACGGTTGCAAAGCCGTGCACGCCGGCCTTGCGTCCGATCAGTTGGGACACGTGACGCAATTGTGTATGGTAGCGCCCCACCGCTCCGCAGATCATCGCGTCGGCATCTCCGCGGCGCAACAGTAAACCGGCGATGACAGTTGAACCTGCGTTGAGTACCCTCCGCGCGTGACTTGGACTTACGCCACGCCGTTCGACGAGCCGATGATACTCTTCGAATAGGAGAGGCAAGCGCGTGTCGTCTCGTTGATCAAAGACATCGTAATCAAGTTTCTCGCGTATTTTCAGTCCCAGGTGGGTGATCACACGATTGATGTTTTCGCGGTTCCCGACGAATATGGGGCGCGCTAGCCTTTCTGTGACAACCTGTTGTGCAGCCTGGAGAACGGACGGGTGTTCACCTTCTGCGTAAACAATTTTCTTCATTGATTGAGCTGAGGCGCGGCGGGCATTGTCGAAAATCGGCTTCATTACAAATCCAGATTTGTAAACAAAGCCCGACAGCTTTTCGCGATAGGCCTGAAAATCCTCTATCGGTCGGGTGGCCACGCCAGTATCCATAGCTGCTTTCGCAACTGCTGGTGCGATTTCGCTGATAAGGCGGGGGTCGAACGGTTTCGGGATAATGTAGTTCGGGCCGAAAACCAGACTATGTTCGCCATACGCTGACAGAACGATGTCCGAAGCTGCGCTTTGCGCTATCGATGACAATGCAACAACAGCGGCGTGTTTCATTTCCTCGTTGACCTGTGTCGCACCGACATCCAACGCGCCGCGAAATATAAACGGGAAGCACAGTACGTTGTTGATTTGGTTTGGGTAGTCCGTTCGTCCGGAGGCCATGACAGCGTCATCTCGAACCGCATTGACGTCTTCCGGCATGATTTCCGGTGTCGGATTGGCCAGTGCGAAGATCAACGGGCGCGAGGCCATGCTGGCGACCATCTCACTCTTGACGACGCCGCCGGCTGAAAGTCCGAGAAAAACATCGGCGCCAACCATGATCTCACTCAGCGTGCGAGCTCCCGTGTCGCGCGCAAATGGTTCCTTGTATGCGTCCATCAGGACTTGACGCCCCTTGTACACGACACCTTCGATGTCGGCGATCGTGATATTTTCTCGCCTTAGGCCAAGTCCAACGAGCAGATTCAGACAAGCCAGCGCCGCGGCCCCGGCCCCACTGCAAACCAGTTTTACATCTGCGATGTCCTTGCTGACTACTTTGAGGCCATTCAGAATGCCAGCTGCGACAACGATTGCGGTGCCGTGTTGATCGTCATGAAAAACCGGAATGCCCATTCGCTGCTTGAGGCGTCTTTCTATTTCGAAGCATTCCGGGGCTTTTATATCTTCAAGGTTGATACCGCCAAATGTCGGCTCAAGCCGAGAAACGGCTTCTACAAATTGATCGACCTCAGAGGCGTCAACTTCGATATCGTAGACGTCGATACCCGCGAACTTCTTGAACAATACCGCCTTGCCTTCCATCACCGGTTTGGAGGCAAGTGGCCCGATATTGCCTAGGCCGAGGACCGCGCTACCGTTTGTCACCACTCCGACCAAGTTTCCGCGAGCGGTGAGGCGCGATGCCATGGCCGGATCATCGGCGATTGCAGTGCATGCGTGCGCGACGCCCGGCGAATAGGCGAGAGCAAGATCGTTTTGGTTCGCCACTGGTTTTGTAGGTTGAATGGCAACTTTGCCCGGCGGGTCGAGCTCGTGATAGGCGAGCGCGTTACGACGGATGTCAGACTCGGGCATGGCGTCCTCTCGGATATTCTTGCTTTCCGTAGTATTTACACACTCTGCAACCAGAATACGACGGTCTTGGTTCGTAAAATGCAGCGGTATGCGATTAAGCTTCAGTGTGACGTGAGGGAGGGAGCGCTATTCTCCAAAGTCAATTGTGCTTTCCTATTGGCGTTCGGCGGTTTGTCAACGGGCCGGTTGTGATATGACATGAGCTCGCCTGTTATGAGTGAGCTCATTTGTCATGGGCCATGATGACGTTGAAGTCCGCAGTATACTCGTCTGCGCAATATGTACCGCCTTGATAGTATTCGCTGACTTCGTTCTTCGGTTCGCCCTGGGAGGCCGTCAAAATGTCTGCGGCGAATGGTTCCGATTGACCTTCAGGAGCGTAGCCAAGATCGAACGCCCTCTTGTTGTCAAACCAAGCGCGGCGATTATCCGAGATGCCGTACATGATCTCGAATACGATATCCGGCCGTTCGAGCCCGATCTTAATGAGCTGGAAGAGGTCGCTTGCACTTATCCAGATCGACAGCCGGCGTTCGTCCAAGGGGACCGGGCCGACATTGCCAATTCTGAGACAGGTCACGCTCAGACCATGCTTGTAGGCGTACATTGCACCGAGAGCCTCGCCAAAGGCCTTAGAAACTCCGTACCGACTGTCCGGGCGTAGCGTGACGTCATCGGCAATCGTCTGTGATCGAGGATAAAAGCCTACTGCGTGGTTCGACGAAGCAAAAATTATCCGCTTTACCTTCTTTTTCCGCGCTGCCTCAAAAATATTATAACAACCTGCAATATTGCACCTGAGAATATCCTCCCAAGGTTGCTCTACCGACATCCCGCCCAGATGGACGATCCCATCGATCCCTTCGCAAATCTCTTCGCAGGCAGCCGAATCGGCGAGATCGGCGGAAATGAAAACCTCGCCGCGTTCGATATTCTGCGGCTTGACTATATCGCTCAGGACAATCTCCGGGTACCGAGACCGCAAGTGCTGTCGAATTTGCTGACTGACACCCCCAGCCGCTCCGGTCACCAATACGCGCTGCATCATTTGTCCTCGTATAATATTGATCCAAAGGTAGTCATCAAACGACAACAATTTTCAACGCATTGCAACGTGCGTTCCGTTGTGATCAAGCTGTCGTAGTCTCCAGACGCTCGGGCAATCCCGAACTAAGATAAGCAGGAAATAACCATGAGAATTTTGAATCCAGACACGGTTGTCAAGCCCGCATCCAATTACGCCCAGGGCGCTGTGCATGCCTTGAGCGGCGAGCGAATTGTTGTATCCGGTCAACTGGGTATTCGACCAGATGGCGGCGTAGAGGATGGCGTTGAGGCTCAGATGGAGCAGGCTTGGCGGAACGTTTTTGGTGTTTTGCAGGCGGGTGGATTTGAGAAAGAGCACTTGGTTCGGGTTATCATCTATGTCACCGAACCGGGACAAGTTGCCATTTACCGGCGCGTTCGTGACAAGATGTTGGAAGGGCACTTATGCGCAAACACTTATCTGGAAATCTCTGCACTCGCGGCTCCCCAGTTTTTGGTCGAGATTGAGGCCGAAGCCGTGAAGGAATTCTAGAAGAGTTTCAATGAGCAAGAGATTGCTCGTTTGAGTGTACGTTCTGCGCAGAATGAAGGGATGTTTTGCTGCCGGGGACTCGCTGTCGAATTCGTGGCGGCGACCTGGTACGTCAACCATTCCGGCCAGTCGGAAAATTCGCGAGTTTTCCGTCATCCGGCAAGGGGACTCTACAAGATGAAGAAGGCCATCAAGAAGCGACTCAAGATTGTGCCGATCATAGGTGAAGAGAAAGCCAAGCAAAGCGAACGCAAATTTGAGCGAACGTGAAAATGAGCGAAGGTGAAAATGAGCGAAGGCTAGATAGGAGGAATGCCGGCTGCCGGAGGGCATCGGCGCTGCCAGCTGCACAATTTACGCGGCAGATTATCGTTTCCAGGAGCTGCAGGAGTTCAGGAGCTGAAGTCGCTTTTTGCTTGTGTAGTATTTGAAGTGGCACAACCTAGGTTCAGTTCATATTATCCTGGCCGATATGTAGAGAGATCCCTTTTCCATTCGGATGCCATCAGCTCGTGAAATGCCGATAAACTGAGGGGGCAGCTTTCTTGCTCCGAAACGCCGCGGATTGTTTTGCTTTTAGATGGGGGCTTATCCATGGTAGAGGCTGGTCAAGAGACGCGATTTACCGCCCGGCGCCGGTCGGGTGTGGGAGAATTTTAATGGGCCCTACGCCAACCAATACACAGCGCGCAAAACTCCGCTCGAAAGCCTGGTTCGATAATCCCGCGAATGCTGATATGACCGCAATTTATCTCGAGCGCACAATGAATTTTGGCTTGACGCTCGAGGAGTTGCAGTCCGGTAGACCCATTGTCGGCATTGCACAGACTGGCTCAGATATCGCCCCGTGCAACCGACACCACCTATTTCTGGCGGACCGGGTGCGCGAAGGGATCCGTGAAGCCGGTGGAGTTTGCTTCGAATTTCCCGTGCACCCCATACAGGAAACGTGTAAGCGCCCGACGGCAGCACTGGACCGCAACCTGGCATATCTGAGTCTCGTTGAAATACTTTATGGGTACCCAATCGATGCTGTGGTGCTCACGACCGGGTGTGACAAGACCACTCCCGCGCAAATAATGGGAGCAGCTACCGTCGACATTCCAGCAATCGTGCTCTCTGGCGGACCAATGCTAAATGGTTGGCACCGTGGCGAGCGCACAGGTTCCGGAACGATCGCCTGGAAAGCCCGCGAAATGATGGCGCGCGGCGAAATAGACTACAAGGGTTTTGCAGAGCTCGTGGCGTCTTCCGCACCATCTGCCGGCCATTGCAATACAATGGGAACGGCCTCGACCATGAACTCATTGGCCGAAGCTCTCGGGATGAGTTTGCCGGGATGCGCGGCCATTCCAGCGCCCTATCGCGAGCGCCAGCAAATGGCTTACGAAACGGGTCGACGTATAGTGCAGATGGTCTGGGAGGATTTGCGCCCATCAAAGATCCTCACGCGAGCTGCGTTTGAAAACGCCATCGTCGTCAATTCGGCAATCGGTGGATCAACCAATGCTCCGATTCATCTGAACGGAATTGCGCGCCACATCGGAGTGGAACTCGACAATGACGATTGGGAGAATATTGGATACCGCATCCCACTTTTGGTCAATATGCAGCCCGCAGGAGAATTTCTCGGCGAGGAGTACCATCGCGCCGGCGGCGTGCCCGCGGTCGTCGCCGAGTTGATCGCGCACGGAAAAATAGATGGTACGGCGAAGACGGTGAACGGCAAGTCGCTAGTTGAAAATTGCGAGGGAAAATTCTCAGAAGATCGCGCTGTCATAAAGCCTTATGATGCGCCAATGCAGGGGGAGGCAGGTTTCCTGAACCTCAAGGGCAACTTGTTTGACAGTGCCATTATGAAGACTTCGGTCATCTCGGATACATTTAGAGAGCGGTATCTGGAGAACGCTCACGATCCCATGGCGTTTGAAGGGCGCGCCATTGTCTTTGATGGACCGGAGGACTATCACCATCGTATCGATGATCCCTCGTTGGACATCGACGAGCATTGTCTTCTCTTTATGCGGGGGGCGGGACCCGTGGGCTATCCGGGTGCCGCGGAAGTCGTCAATATGCGGGCGCCAGACTATCTCCTAAAGCGTGGAATTTCTGATCTTCCCTGTATAGGTGATGGGCGACAATCGGGAACATCGGGTTCTCCGTCGATCCTCAATGCGTCGCCAGAGGCCGCGACCGGCGGAGGATTAGCCCTGCTCAAGACGGGCGATCGCGTCCGCATTGATCTGGGCAAGCGCCGGGCGGATATACTCGTTTCTGATGAGGAGTTGTCTGCGCGACGGCAGGAGCTTGTCGCCGCAGGCGGGTATAAGTATCCGGACCACCAAACTCCTTGGCAGGAGATCCAGCGCGGAATTGTCGATGAGTTGGCGAACGGTATGGTGCTCAAGCCAGCGGTCAAATATCAGCGCATCGTCGAGACAAAGGGAGTACCGCGCGACAACCACTAGACTGTCGCAGAGTATTCGATCGTCCCAATGCGGCACGACGATCCGCACCGCATCATACCGGTTCACGAAAAATATTATCGAACCAATGCCAAAATGGGAGTTAATTGTTTCGGTGTGAGCCTAATCACGTCGACGTGAAACACCCATCGGCATCTCGGAAATGCGACGCATTTCTGGTGTCTCAAACAAGTTCTGGTCGTCGAGATAATCGAGAAGCATGGCTGTTGAATCGTCACCCCAGAATACTTCATCGTTCACGATGAACGTAGGAACGCCGAAGGCGCCGGCCGCGATGGCCTCATCCGTATTCTGGCGCAGAGCGTCCTTGACATCTTGTGCAGCGAGACGTTCTTGGAAGTTGTCTACACCGAGCTTCTGTGCCAGGGCGGCCACGGAAACTGGATCATCGGCGGGATAGCCCTCCCCGTATATGTGGTGAAAGATAGTGCCAACATTTGCCCTATTCGCGCCAGCCACCATCGAAAGGCGTAAAAGCGGCAATGGATTGAACGGGTGTGGCGGCATGATGAAAGGCATGTGCCTTTGATCTGCGAGCCATTTGAAGAACCTGTAGGAGTATTTGCGCTTCGAGGGAATTTCCGCCGGTCCTAGCTGTCCCGCACTCTTGAGCAGGCCAGCAAACACAACTGGCTTACACTCTATTTCTAGTTTAGCCGGTAAGTTACAGAAGCGGCCAAATTGAAGATAGGCAAATGGCGAGATGAAATCGAAGTACCAATAGGCCTTTGTCATGTTCTCCTCGGCGATTGGAGGTTGCATCACAGTCTTATCTTGCGACCGGTTTCCCCGGAGCGGTAAACGGCTTCCTCGATGGCAACGTTGACCAGATAGTCTGCTGCAGTATTCTCGATCTCACGCTCACCAAGAATAGCTGCGATCGCAGCTTCTTGTAGCAAGTAGACGCAATCGCCTCCAAACGCGTGATTGCGCCAGTTGTACGGGATAACCTCTGGTTCATTGGAACCAAATGCGCGCTTTTGGATAACGCCATCACCATCAAGGGTCAGGGTGCCGGCAGCACCTTCGACTATCATTTCGCCCATCGTTAATCGCTTATTGTTTGCGGCATGATCAGACAATCGGTTGCCGTCAAACACGCCGCGTGCACCATTTGCAAACTCAAACACAATAATTCCGGCATCTTCACCGGCAATGGCTGGATTGAGTTGTCGCAAATCTGCATAGACGCTTGCTACGTCACCGAGCAAATAACGAAACGTATCTATCTGATGGATTGCAGTTTCATGGACAAGAAACCGCTCCATCTTCTGAAAATAGGGTTGCCGGTCGAGGTAGGCGGATGGGCCTTGACCGTCCCCTGGCCGTAGACGGAAAGTTACCTGATAAGGCTGTCCAATCGCGCCTCCGTCAATCAATTCGCGAATTTTTCGATGCCAAGGTTGGAACCTGAAGTTCTCGTGAATAATGAGATTAATTTGCGCTTCCGCTGCAATGTCAGTCGCTTGCCTCGCTGTCTCATAGGACGTGCAAAATGGTTTTTGGCAGATCACATCGACTCCGCGCTCTGCTGCGGCAGCAATGGCAGCCAAGTGAGTTTGCGGCGGGGTAATGATATCCAGGAGGTCGGGTTGTACGGCATCGAGCATGTCTGGGACGGATTGAAAGACATGTCGGATATGAAACTCCTCAGCGATCCGATCAGCTGCGGCGCGCGTTCGGTTGGCTGTAGCTACGAGTTGGACGCGCTCGAGGCGCGACCAAGCTTCATACTGAAAGCGCGAAAAATAACCTGCGCCTACCGCAGCTACTCGGATCTTCTCAGCCATTTCAATCCGCCATTTCTCTTCAAGAACTTTCGCAGATATGTGTCTCGGTATAGATTTCGATTTTTCATGTGGTCTCGGGTTCGGGAGCAACCTGGAAATTGTCTTCCTCTTGGGCAACAGCAATCGTAAATGGGTACGCGATGATTGGCTCGTTCTGATCTGCCATATGGATTTCGCGATGTTCGGTGGTCGGGATCGGCAAACCGGCTGCTTGCAAGCAGTCGCGTGAAACGAGACAATCTGTCAGGAGTTCCTTCGTTGCGGCCTCAAGTCGGCCGGCGATGGTCACCGTCTCACCGAGTGCTGTTGCCATGAACCCGTGCTCCTCATCTCCAACTCGCGCCATGACCAGTTTGCCTGAGTGGATTCCGATACCTACCCTAATCGGCTGTGGAAGGGCCGAGGAGAATTCGGCATTCAATGCATCCGCTGACTTTAGCATGTCGCGGGCGGCAGCGATAGCGGATCGGCTTCCGCTGCGCATGCCCGATTGGCCGAAGACCGCCATCAGGCCGTCGGTCAGGAACATGGTGACCCGTCCACCGTGCCCTTCAATTGCTTGCCGCATTTCTTCGACAAATCGATTGAGCAGAACCACCAGCTCGAACGGAGGTTGGGTCTGTGTTAGGCGATCGAAAGCTCGCAGATCGACAAAAAGAACCGTTGCCAGCTGTTCGACGCCGGACTTGTATGCGTCTTCATTCCAATCGAGATTTTCGCCTGCGGCATCGATCGGCAGCACGATTTGAATGTTTAAGTCACGATTGGGCCGAACCTGACACGCCAGGCGAACGCGAGAAGGAGCGGAAATCCTCTTCAACAAGGCACGCTCGGCGGGGCCAGGCGGGTCCAGCGTTTCGATGCCTTGCAGGACCAGAATTCTGCATGTCGAACACCTTCCCCGACCACCGCAAAGTGATGGGTGCGGGATGCCAGCGTTTCGGCTTGCTTCGAGAATTGTCTGACCGCGGGCCATGTCAATTTGACCGTGACCTCGATAGCGCAAAACGATGCTTCCACCAATCCGTCGGTAAAGTTCCAGCCCGACCAGCAACGCCAGAATTGAAGCTGCGCCTATTAGCAGCAACCAATTGGCTTGCCGGGAGGCTGAGATAAATAGGGCGCGCTGCTCTTCTGTCCGCGTGTAGGGGGCGGCGTCGAATTCAAGGGCCTCACGACCGCCCGATATAAATCCTGCAATGGCTAGAAGCGGAATCGCAAAGGCAAGAATGAGCCCGAGGTCGCGAAAACGCGGATACCATGACTTAGATCGCCAGAGATAATGCAGACCGATTATGCCATGGGTCCAGACGACGAGGATGAGTATTGATTGACTTAAGGCCTTGCCGGGCCAAAGAGCGCGCAACGTCGCCGCATAGCTGTCGTTTGCGTCTGCAAAGGAGGCAACAATACGCGTTCCAATGATGTGTTCGTAGATTAACAGAGGGATCAAGAGTCCCAAGAGAATCTGTACTGCTTCCTGGAGTGGCATCCGCCAGGTGCGGCGCTGCACCATGCGTTTTACGGCGAGTATGACATGGAGGACGGCAGCTCCGTAGAGAAGTATAGTGCCGGGCCAGGACCGCCAGATGGCAATTCGCCAAACCTGCACATACTCCATCGCGTCAACGCCAAAGATGCCGACCGCGTGATTGAGTAGATGCATGGTCACGAAGACCAGCAGAATGATCCCCGCCCACAAGCGCGCTGAGCGCTCCCAGGCTACGTTCCTCCCGATGGTGCCGAGCGTTGTCTTCGAGGCTCTGCCCGATTCACTCATGGAGAACTACGAGTTGTTATTCTTGGCCGCAAACTGCTCATTCATGCGTTCGACGCGACGAGCCAATTCTCTCGCAATTGCGAGTGACAATTGAGGGACATCGCGGGCTACCTCGTTAAATGTATGGCGGTCGATCTGGATGACCGTTACTGGAGTCGCCGCTTCAATAGTAGCCGTACGGGACTTGTCGCAAAGCACACCCGTTTCGCCAAACATGTTACCCTCTGAGATTTGAGCGACGCGCAAACGCCCCGCTGGTGATTCGAGAATAACGTCAACCGATCCATCTAAGATTACATAGAGTGCTTCAGAGGGTTCATTCTGACGGAATATGACGTCGCCGGCATCGTACGCCATGCGTTCGCCGGATAAGGCGAAGAGCCGCAACTTCGCCATCTCCACGTCATGAAACATGGGAATCTTTTTTAGTGCTGCGCATTCCGCCTGAATACTCATAAGCTTTCGTTCGCCTTTCGCATCACTCGCCAGCCTTAAGCGCCTGCAAATCGTCAGGTTGCTTTTCTATATCTAGTCCATAATCACTAACGCGAACACCATCAAACTCTATTACTCGATCGAAACTCTCTGAGTATGTCCGGTCGTTCAAGCCGACCACAAGCGTCTTACCACGCATGAATTCTTGGAGATTTGCAAGCAACGTGACCGTCTCGACCTCAGAAAAATCTGTTAAGCCGCCATCGACGATCAGGATATCAGGATTGCGAACAACGCATCGTGCTATGTTCACCGCGATGCGTTGTGGTGCAAAGAGCAATTTTCCGGCAGGCCCAACCTCATAGTCGAGACCCAGTCGATAGACAATCTGAAGTAGACCGAGTTCCGTCAAGGTCGACTTCAAGACCTTGGCCACCTTTTGCTCCGAATTTGAGATACCATAAGCCACTCGCCCAAAGAGCAAGTTGTCCCTGATGGGCGCAGCGAGTATTACGTGGTCGGGGTCGTAGAATTCTATCTCCTCTTCGTAGTCTTGCGGTAGATACGTCATAAAGCTTTTCCGCGCCCTTAGTACCCGCTGCTCGAGGGCTGGATCGACAAGACCCAACCTGTGCCGAGGTTCGATATAGCCCAAGGCCAAACTGATGAGGCGCGTGTAGTCGTGTTGAGACATCTTCAGGTGCGCATCGCGAGCCCGTGCTTTCTCCAGAATTTCTGAGAACTCTTCCAGCTCGCTGGATTGAATCAGTGCGTAGCGTTCGAAGAGGGGGTGACCAGGAGGCAAACCGGAAAAGGTTTCGATCGTCGTCTCGGCGATACTCATGCCAAGCTCGGTCAGCGGCTTTTCGAGTCCCTCTGCCTCAATGATGGAACGGAAAAACTGGTCGCTTGCTAGTCCTTGTTTGGACAGTCGCTTCCCAGCGGCGACACCAAATACTAGGTTTTCGCCGAGCGACGCGTTTCGATTAAACTCGTCCGGATCAAAGGGCTCGATTACGTTGAGCAAATTTTCTTCTGCCAAGTGCTGGCGAACGACTTGGCGGGCGTCGACAATCCTCTCAAGTGCTTCCGGTTCGGTGTCGCTGCCGAGCCTACCGAGTAAGCCGAAACTATAAATGGCCGATTCCAACCCGGTGACGTGTAGAGCGTTAAGAACCGCCGCGTCGATGCCTTCGGGCCCCTCAACTTTCGCGGCCGCATAGTCACACCAGTCAGCACCCTGCTGAACTACAGGGTTGCCACTGAGTTCCGCCTCCTTGAGTTCGAGTTCTTCTTCTGCGGTAAGCTCCTCCTTTTGTTTGGGCCGATGCCGCTGGAGCGAATAAGTTACATTGTCGCGCAAAGTGCCCGGAAAGAGGATCGGTTCGGCCGTGGAGTAAGCCATGTATTTGCTGATGACTGAGTTGCTCAGCGAATTCATGTCGTACTGACCCAATCGCAGACGGCCATCGAAATCTGTGATTTGCCTACCAAGCAGGCGTGTAAGGAATTCCCGTCCGCTTCCAGGAGCTCCGACCAGTGCAACGTGGGATGGACGATCGATCGTTGTTGTCAAGCTTTCTAGAAGTGGTGTGTCGCGCTGGTCCGTTACGCGGACACTATCCAATTGAATTGGAGCGGTAGCGGGGATTTCGATGTTGTCTTCGTCGACATCGGCTGGTGACAACTTTTCAGCGCCGAATTGCGAGATGACTTGTTGGTATTTAATCGTGACATCCGCACGTCGCTGATCCCAGTCGATCAGTTCTTTGACAGGCGGCGGCAGATCCTTATAAGCTGCGATGACGGCCACCAGCTGGCCGATATCCAGCGAGCCCGTCAGGGCAAAGTAACCTCCAATAGCATAGAAAAAAAATGGCGTAATCTGCGACAGCAGCGTATTCAAGTATTTGACTGCATACTTTCTCTTGTAAAGATTAACACGGATTCGGAATAGGTTTGACAATCTACCCCCGACCTCAGCTTCGCTGAAGGCGGTTGTGCCATGGCCATGGATCAGCGGAGCACCGTCCACCATCTCTCCAATGCGACCTGACAATTCTCGTGCCGCCAGCTGCCGCTGGCGGGCATACTCGAGCTGCTTGCGACGCAAGATTGGAATAACAAAAGCCTGCACCAAAACAATCGCCAGCGCGACAACCCCCAGCCAAAAGCTCTGAACCATAATGAAAATCATGGCGGTCAGAGCCTGGGTCGACAGGAATACCGGCCAAACAAAAGCGTCGCCGATAAAACCACCTATTGGCTCGACTTCGGCGTTAATCATGGTCGCCGCCTCGGCGGGTTTGACTTGGCGAATGTCTTCCGGCCGAAATCGCATCATGTTCGCAAACAAATCGAAGCGCAATCGTCGGAGCATGCGTTCAGCAAGGATTCCCTTGTCAATGTTGATTTTGTACTTGAATGCGCCGTTGATGAGCACGAAAAACAGAAACAGGAAGCTCAGAGCCAGCAAATATCCAATTTGATCGAATTCGAAGCCATCAAACAGATTGAGCTGATAACCTCCCAAAAAATCTGGCAATTCAAAATTTATTGAAAACAAGGAGGCAGTAATTCGGCCTTCGGTGAAGGCTTCGCCCTGGAGTGCCTCGTTGACGATTCGCTTGGGGACCTCCAGCGACAACCAGTAGAACGGCAGTGTCGCTGCGATCAACACCATGATCGCCAGTTGGTCTTTTCGGCTGTTCTGCCAGATGTATTTGAAGAGGTTTGGATTCAAACTCTTCGCCTTTCGGTGGTCTCCGTGATCACTTAAGACCGGTTGCAGGAGAGAATTTACGTTAGCAAATGATTTTTAACGTACAGCATTTCCAAATTTAGTCCTTGAAGATGGATTTGGCCAGTCTCTCATCGACGGAGAACTGATATTGGCTAGAGGGGGCATTGTCAGTTAGGACGAGGCTTGAGCATCCTCTAACATGCAAAGTATGCAATCAAGAGATCCCAAGAAAACCCAACAAAAGTCACGGGAGCCAGAGTGAGCCAAAGTGTAGGCCGGCTCAAAGCACACGCGATGAAAATAGCATTCTACGCACCGATGAAGTCTCCCCGGCACCTAGTTCCTTCAGGGGACAGATTGATGGCCAGGCAGCTTCTCAGAGCGCTTGAGAGTGACGGTAGCGAGGTGCGTTTGGCGAGCGAGTATAGGAGCTATACTCGCGAACCGGACGAAGACCGAAGATTGTCAAGTCGACAAACGGCATTGCACCATGCGACCAACATCGTTCGGGATTGGCGCGCCGAGGCGTGGATACCAGACGTATGGCTGAGCTATCACCCCTACTATAAGGCCCCTGACTGGATAGGGCCAGCCGTAGCGAACGAGCTCTCGTTGGTCTATATGACAGCTGAGGCCTCTTACGCTCCGCGCCGGAGCCGAGATAGGTGGTCGGCTTGGCATCGCGAGAGTCTGCCGGCCTTGCAGGCAGCCCAATGCCATTTCTACATGACTGATCGCGATAGAATTGGTCTTGAGGCGTTGCCGCGTCGCGTCGGACAGCTTGTACACTTGCCGCCGTTCATCGAGACAGAATCCTTTGCTCCAGCGCCTGTCTGTGCTCGGCGGACAAATGTGCGTCGACTGGTTGTCGTTGCGATGATGCGCGACGATGTCAAGCTGTTGAGCTATCGGTTCTTGGCTGAGGCTCTGCTACTTCTAGAGCATTTGAATTGGACGATCGATGTGGTGGGAGATGGGCCGGCCCGGGGCGACGTTGTCGACGCGTTTTCGGTATTCAGCAATGATCGCGTGACTTGGCATGGTCTGCTAGACCGCGAAGGCGTTCGGCGGGTTCTCAGCGCCTCGGACTTGTTTGTTTGGCCCGGCTTCAACGAGGCCTATGGGCTGGCTTACCTAGAGGCGCAGGCCTGCGGCCTCCCCGTGGTTGCGCAATCCAGTGCGGGTGTTTCGGAGGTTGTGAAACATGAGCAAACGGGGCTGCTGACCCTGGAAAATGATATTTCTGCCTTTGCAGGTAGCATTGACTGGTTTCTGGCTAACCCAGAAAGAATGCAAGTATTTGGCAAGACAGCACACGCCTTTGTGCACGAGAAGCGTTCTTTGCGACGAGCGCGTCATATCCTTCATAGTACGATCCATAGTATTGTGAGTCCTCTGGGCGGACATAGAGATGATGGGCTTTTCGTGTGATGATAGTCTTGCCTGCCGGCTGTCTGCCGTTTGCCCATGTCCTATCCTGTCTGCATGTCCTATCCTGTCTGCATGTCCTATCCTGTCTGATCGTCATCGGAGCTTTTTGGGATTTTGTAGTTGGTGATCCGATGAGGTGCAGCTGAGGGTGCATAATCCGAGGTGCATATGAGGCAGTAGAGGCTGTTATGCTTGATTGTGCAAACGACTGGCGACCACTTCTCGACGCCTTAGCCGAGACCGCGAAGGAGGGTCGGACCGCGCACTTTTGGTTGCGCGATGACGATGCTGTCGCAGCGAGTCGTGCTCTTAGTCGTTTCAAGGGACTTTGTCTTGAGAATGCTGTTCCCGTTCTACTCGCCGTCATCCCGCATCATCTCCAAGCTTGCCTTAGCGCAGAAGTCGAAACATGGGAAGGTGCAACGATCGCAACCCACGGCTTTGCCCACGTCAATCACGCGACTGTCTTGGAGAAGAAATCAGAATACCCCGCTCATCGCGCATCCTATCTTGTACAAGTAGAATTGCGATCCGGCAGGCAAATACTGTTCGATCAATTTGGTGCAAGGCTGCTGCCTATCTTTGTCCCGCCGTGGAATCGCGTTTCGGGTGCCACTCTTGCAATGCTGCCCGATGCTGGATACACGGCATGGTCCGGTTTCGGGAGATGCCGCCCGTCGGATCTTGAGCTAATGCCGCTGCGCGCAGTTAACACTCATGTCGATATCATCGATTGGCACGGTGGGCGAAAAGGGCGGCCAATCAGTGACCTTGCCAGAGAACTGGCCGATCACATAAGCTACGGCTATGATCGCGGCAATGACATTGTAATTGGTATCCTAACTCATCACCTAGATCACGACGATACGGCAAACGCCTTCTTGTCTGCGATGTTTGGTATCGTTGGCCGCCACTCTCACGCGACGTGGTTGTCGGCAGAGAAAGTATTTCAGTACTAATTTTTCGAGGAGTCACGAAGGACACCACAAAACCGGTGCCACCTAAGGCGAGTAGATAAGTTTGGAGAGGATGCGGGCTGTATTCGGACCGCCTTCGAGATCGATCGAGTGGCCCCCCGCAGAGAGCGAAAGCGCTTCGCGAATAGCTCCCGACAAGATCTCCGGATGGAGCCCTGCTTCCTCCACGATCGCGGCGCGGCCATGGACGCGAAGCAACTCGGCCCGTAGCGCCTGTTCTGTTTGGTTTGCCTCGGCGAAAGGGCAGAGAACGGACTTGCAACCGACACGCAGGATATCTGCAATCGTATTGTAGCCGGCCTGCGATATAGAGAGCTCCGCATGGGCCAGTACGTTAGCCAAGTCGGGCACAAATTTCTCAAGGTGGACGCCATTATGGCGCGCCGACTGTGCCAATGCTGCGGAAGTTTCTGGCGGCAGATTGGGGCCGGTCACCGCCATCCAACGAGCGTTTGATAACGGCGAGAGGGATTTGGCCAAAATGCTTGCCGATAGAATCTTTCCACCCACCGCACCGCCACCCGCGGACACGACAACGTCAAAGCGGGCGTCCGGGTCGACCGAATGCAATTCCCTGTCTGGCGCAACAATTCCTGTGTAGTGGACCATATCTGCGATGCTTTGGGCGTGTCTAAACGTTCTGTCCAGCGTCGAGAAAGTCGGGTCTCCATGTATCAGGACAATGTCGAAAAAAGTCTCGAGGTCTTCCAGCGCTTGGTTGTCGCGTTGCGCGTCCTTCTTGCGTTGAAGAATGTCCCGAATAGATGACGCTATGAGGGGGCGAGGACGAGTGGATTGAGCTTCTCGCAGAAGCGGGACAAGCTCAAACCTCATTTGCGGACGATCGAATGGAAACGCCTCAATGATCAAGATGTCCGGCTGAATTTCCTGGAATGCGCGCATCAGTGCCCCAGTGCGATCAGCCTTGTATTGATCGCTTGCGATCGAGCCATCGGGCTCCAATAGCGTGCGAAAACTCTCGGGATTGGCTCGTAGTGGCGGCAGCTGCAGAACACGGACTCCGGTCGGCATCAAACCTTCGATCGGAAGGCCGCCCATGGCAAGGGTTACGTCGAAACCAGAGACGAGCAGGGATTGGCAAATGCGCGACGACCGGGCGATGTGTCCAATACCCAACAGATGCTGAACGTAAAAAAGAACGCGCTTGTTCACTGCACCGCCTCAATCGATCGCTTGTTCACGGTGGCTGGCGACTGCTTTGTCGTCGGTTCTCGCCTTGCAAAGAGCTGATCTAGTTTGCGGAGGCCGGACTCGTACGCGAACTCGGTCCGTACCAGTTCTTCGCCGGTCCGCCCAAGAGCATCCCGCTGTGTAGGATTCTGCGCGAGCTGGCTGATAGCATCTGCGAGATCTGTCGCATTGTTCGGCGGAATGAGAAGACCAAGATGGTCATCCCTAATCAGCTCCACAATTGCTGAGATCGGCGTCGAGATACACGCCAACCCCTGGCTTAGAGCTTCGACAAGGACATTGGGCAGGCCATCACGGTCGCCGTTGCTAGCAATCCTGCAGGGCAAGACAAATAGATCAGAGCGGCGATAGGCAGCAAGAATGTCGGATTGATTGCGGGGGCCGCACCAATCGATGCAGGCATTTATTCCTAGCCGCTCCGCCCGTGCTTTGAGAGCATCGAGATCTTCACCTCCACCAATGTGCACCCAACGCCATGCGAGATCGGTCGGTAACTGCGCCAATGCATCGAGCATTGTGTCAAAACCCTTCTTTTCAACTGCTCGGCCAACGCTTAGCAGTCGAATGGGGGCGCTCACTTCCTTCCCGGTTCGCGTGCTGCGTGGTCGCTCGAAATGCGGGAACCGTGCCAGGTCAATTCCGTGATAAATCAAGTGAACGTCATCTGCCCGAGTGGCCAGCGCGCGTAGTCGATCGAGGCCAACAGCTGTACATGTTGTTACCCAATTCACCGCTTCAAGCTTCGCCTTTAAGTCCCATTCCGGCGAAGTCCAGATATCTTTGGCATGCGCTGAGCATGACCATGGAAGCGCTGTTATCAGGCTTGCATAATGCGCGACCGACGCGGGCGTATGGATGAAGTGCGCATAGAGATGGGCTGTGTCAGAGGGCAGCTCGACACTCAGTACGCAAGCTTGGCCGAAACGACGCGCGCGGTTGCGGCTTGGGTCTCGAAAAACATCCCCAATCCAGGTTGCGAAGGCCTGCCAGAATGACCTTCGCGCCATGAGCTTAAAGGCGGCACGGATGACGCGAAATGGTTCCTCGTGCAAATATTCTGGCAAATAGATGACCGGCGCTTGTATTTCAGCGTGTATGGGGTGTTGTGGCTCGTCACGCGGGCGACGCATAGAAAAAATGGCCAGCCGATACCCCAGGCGCTCCAGCCCGTACAACTCTTGCGCGATGAAAGTCTCGGAAAGGCGCGGGTAACCTTTCAGGACAACCGCGATGTTCTTTGGCATCGATGATCTCCGCCGTCTATCCGGCGACCGTCTCGGATTCACGGCGCCCGACGCGCTCGCGACGCAAGACGCGCTCGCGTTGCCTTGCAATGCGGCCGACAATTTTTCCGATCTGACTTAACCCATCCATATCAATTTTATAACTGCTTTGTCCGGGCAGCTCGCGATAGGGCAATTCAGCAAGTGCACTAGCCATGCGTTCCGGAATTTGGGCCTCTTCCGGGGATAACATATCGACAAGTCCAAAGTGAGCGGCCCTTTGCGCTCGGATCAATTGTTCGCGTCGGGGGTGAGTACGTGGTATGAGTAGAGCGCGCTTGTTAAACGACATGATTTCACAAAATGTATTATATCCCCCCATTCCGACGACCGCTGTTGCACGACTCATCACGCTCTCGATCTGATTGTCGAAATCGAACACTAGTACGTCCTTTAGTCTTCCTGCTCGTCGTGTGATTTCCGCGCGATCGTCTGACGACATAAACGGGCCGAGTAGCATTACAAGCGGAAAGATGGATGCCGGAGCGGTTTCGCGCCCTGCCAGAACCTGACGCATAACAGTCTGGCCGTCGCCGCCTCCTCCTGCCGTTACCAAGATAAATTCGCGCGGGAGGTTGCGAACCGGAGTCTGCTTGAGACGAGGGACATGACGCCCCAGAAACCCCACATGAGTGATCATCTTGGCAACGCTTGGTGGAAAATCCAAGCCGTTCAAAGGATGCCAAAAGTCCTTCGAACCGTACACCCAGATTGAATCGTAATAGTCTTCCACCCAAGTCAGGGCATTCTTCTTCTCCCACTCTGCCTGAATGACGCTTGGTTCGTCTAGAATTTCACGTAGACCGAGAACGATGTGACATCCCATTTTGCGCAGCAACTGAAGTGTGGGCTCCAGCTCACCATGCAGCCCCCGTGGCTCTTTATCAACGATCAAGATGTCCGGTCGAAAATGGGAAGCGGCATGTTCGATGATGGACCTTCGCAACGCCAGCGTTTCGCTGAGATCAATGTGCTTTGACAAGGACGTGTATTCGCCGTCGTAGAGCTTGATGACGCTTGGGATCTTGATGAAGTCGACCCGCGCCCGAAAATCGAATGCGCCGGCTATGGAAGATCCGGAGACGATCAAAACATGAAGGCCCTTGTGTTGCTCAACGAGGGCATGCGCGATCTCGCGGGACCGGCGAAGGTGCCCGAGCCCGAAGGTGTCGTGGCTGTACATCAACACGCGGATGTGTCTATTGCGCCGCATGAGGGCCATCTTGCATCCTGCTCTTAGTGACTTTTGCTTCTATTGTCGCCGATCAGTGGCGCCAGAATTGGAATTTGACAACCAAGAGCCACTCGCCGGGAGTAACTCGCGGGGATTGATCACTGACGAGCGGACAAGTTGGTCGCTCTTTGCGGCGTCGGAGTCCACTGTTTCAATCGTCCTGTTTCGGTTTCGGTGACGGTCTCAATTGATTTTCGGCCTAGGACGAAGTCCTTAAACGATACCCAAGTGGGATGACTGGTGGACACAGCTTATCTCCAGCATACCACAAAACCCAACCAATTCGTTGCCATATGCTGGAATTACTTCATCAACAAACATGTTGTGGCAAATTTATTTCAGCGGTTTATGCAACTTGTCATTTGTATGGGTCAGCAGCGTCCCGCAAGCCGTCTCCAAAGAAGTTGAAGGCGAGAACAACGAGAATGACAGGGATGACGGGAATCATCAGCCACGGATAAAGGGCGACGGCATTGATATTCTGAGCCTGAGTGAGCAGCACGCCCCAACTCGTGATTGGTTCGCGTAAACCAAGCCCTAGGAAACTGAGCGCCGTCTCGCCCAGAATCATGGTTGGTATAGCCAGTGTTGCGGATGCAATTAAATGGCTCGTGAAGCCTGGTATCAGATGATATCCAACAATTCGAGAGCTGTTCGCGCCCATGAGCTGGGCGGCCAACACGTAATCTTCTTCCCGCAAAGCAAGCAATTTCGAACGCACCGCCCGGGCCAATCCCGTCCACTCAACCAGGCCCAGAATGACCGTTATGAAGAAATACACGGCCAAGGCGCTCCAGGTGATGGGGACGAGTGATCCGATGACCAGCCAGAGGGGGATCGATGGCAGGCTTTGCAGGACTTCGATGATGCGTTGTACAATTAAGTCAGTTACTCCGCCGAAATATCCGGCAAGCCCGCCGAGAACAACCCCGAGCACGATACTCACCGCGACGCCGACTAGACCGATAGTTAACGATATGCGCGCGCCGTGTATGATACGCGAAAGCATGTCGCGTCCAAGTTTGTCGGTCCCAAGCAAGAACGCCTGGCCGCCGACAGCCGGACAGAATAGATGCCAATTTGTCTCTAACACGCCACCCCACAGTGGGTAACTCTCGCCGCGGCAAAAAAAACGTAGATGCTGAATTCTACTTGGATCTGGCGTGTATTCGCGCCTCAAGTTCTCCATGTTCAATCTGTATTTCAGTCCGTAAACAAACGGCCCCTCAAAGCTTCCGTTGTGGAAGAAGTGCACGGCCTGTGGCGGTGCGTGAATAAAGTCGATGTGTCGAGTTTGATGATTGTAGGGTGACAAAAATTCTGCGATGAGAATCGCGAAATAGAGAATGGCGAGAAATATCCCTGAAATCACTGCCAGCTTGTGGCGCCGAAACTTCCACCACATCAACCGCCATTGGGACGCCAGATATACTGTTTCTTGCTCCTTCGTAAGAGTCTCGATGGAGCGCGCGTCGAAGGGCGTCTGGTTGACGTAGTGTGCGAGCTCGCCGCCCGAATTCGGCAGAGACGTATCCGTCATTTCGTCTCTCCTCCTGATAGCCGGATTCGCGGATCGAGAACGGCCAGCAGAATGTCAGAGATGAGCACACCGATCACCGTGAGGAATGCTAAGAACATCAGGAACGATCCGGCAAGATACATATCCTGACTTTGAAGTGCCTGGATAAGCATGGGCCCGGTCGTTTCCAGAGACAGCACGATTGCGACAATTTCCGCTCCGGAAACAATTGTTGGGAGAAGTTTGCCGATGTCTGCGATAAAAAAATTGAGTGACATGCGGAGCGGGTATTTGACCAGTGCGCGAAACGGTGCAAGCCCTTTGGCGCGTGCAGTTACCACGTACTGCTTCTGAAGTTCGTCGAGCAAATTGGCGCGCAGGGTTCTAATCATGCCTGCGGTTCCCGACGTGCCGATGACCAGTACTGGTATCCAAAGATGTTCGAGGATAGACCCAAACTTGGCCCAGCTCATCGGCTTGTTAACAAATTCAGGTTCCATTAGGCCGCCGATAGAGGTTCCCAAATAGACGTTTGCCAAATACATGAGCAATAACGCCAACAGGAAATTGGGCGTAGCGATTCCCAATAGTCCCACGAATGTCAGGCCGTAATCTCCCCAGCTATACTGGTGCGTAGCGGAGTAAATGCCGATTGGAAATGCAATGAGCCACGTTACCACAATGGTGGCAAAGGCTACCAACATCGTAAGAAACAGCCGGTCTCCCACGACCTCGTTCACGGGCAGATCGTACTCGAACGAATAGCCGAGATCGCCCTGTACCAATCCCGCTACCCACACAAAGTAACGCTCGACGGGATGGCGATCGAAGCCATACTCCTTTTTGAGTTCCTCGATCTGCTGTTGATCCGCGGCCTCACCTTGGGCTTCCAGCTCGGCCATATAACTTTCGAAATAATCGCCCGGTGGTAGCTCAATCAAGGTAAAGACCAAGGCGCTTATGATCAGCAGCGTTGGGATCATCAAGAGAATGCGGCGAGTGATGTAAGATAGCATGCGCTTAACCGTTAGCCTTGGCCCTTCTCGAACCAGAACGTGTCTGGCATATAGATGCCGAAGTAGGCACCGGGAAAATAGTTCCAAATTCCTTGCTCGGGCACATTACGAAGCCCCGGCGCATGGACGATGGGCTGCTTGGAGCCATTGACGGTTCCTATCGAAAACACTTGATCCGCATGAATTGTAAGCATTTTGTGCCAGATCTCTTCGCGTTCTGAGCTTGAAAGAGACTTGCCCCACGCTTTCAAAAGCCGGACCAGTTCCTGTGCTTCAGGTAGATCTGGTGATACTCCGCCTTTCCCCTTAGTCCAGAAGTAGTCTCCCCACTGGGGCCACTGGTAGTGTTGCTTCGACGTCGGTGCAAAGTCGATTGGGCTCATATCTGGCGTTGGAATGGCATTGTCGAAGCCGGCCCATGCAGAAATCACTGTATCGCCTGCGTACACACGATTGCGGAAGAGATCACGGTGCGTCGGCCGAGGATAAAGGAGTATACCGATTTGGCGCCAGGTGTCGCGGATGAGCGAGAGAATTTCGGTTTCGTCGGGTCGCGTCCCGGCTGTCTCGATGATGAGTTCAGCACGGCGACCATCTGGTAGTAGTCGGATGCCGGAGCTGTCGCGCCGCGCCATGCTCGTTTGGTCGAGGAGCCGGTTGGCCTCTGCGACATCAAATTGCGCATAGGCCTGTGAGTACTGCTCGCGATAAAGTGGACTTTCCTGCACGACCGTATTCGCACTTTCCTTGGCCAATCCGTAATAGATCGCTTGATTGATTTCCCGTCGATTGATGGCCAATGATAGAGCACGTCGGACACGAACGTCGCGAAACATTTCCCGCCAGGCCTTATCATTTGTATTGAGGTTCGGAAATAGTGCCATTGTCGAACCATTGCCGCGCCGCCATAGGTTCACTTTGATTTTTTTCTGACGCTCCGCGGCCTTAAGAAACGTATAGTCGTCGAAGCTAATGTAACGGCCCTGCAGATCAGTATCACCGCTACCAGATTTGGCAGGGACCAGTGATCTCGATCCGATCGCCAGGGTCACGGAATCGGCGTAGGGCAATTGACGACCAGCTGAATCGATCCGGTGGAAATAGGGATTGCGAACGAACACGTAGAGCGACGAAGGAGCTTTCGTTTGACCCATCCACGCCTCAAGCGTCGGTAGCTTGGGGTTGGAAGGTTGAAATTGGCGGCTCTTTTTCTTGAAATTTTTCGCCCATTTCTTGCCGAGCTTCTTCTTATCGGCGTAATCCGCGTGCAGAGTTTTTAAGTAGTGGGCAGGTGCGAAAATGTAGAGTGCCCTTGTGCCAGCCAATCCTGCCAGGAAGTAGGGATTGGGTGCATCCCACGTATAACGGACTGTGTGTTTGTCCAGGACTTCGAATCGAGGCGGTTTGTCGTCGACGAGAAGATATCGGTGCGGTCCACTTCTCGAGAGTTCCTCGTGATTGGCGATGTCCTCCCAATAGAAGCGGAAGTCTTCGGCAGTAAATGGATGACCGTCGGACCACTTGTGACCGGGGCGTAGGTGAAATGTAAACTGACGCCCCTCGTGGATCTCGAAATGGCGCAATATGTCCGGTTCGAACTCGAATTTTTCATTGTAGCCGATGAGCCTAGAATAACCGTAGTAGGCCATCATTCGAACATCTTTCTCGCGGCCCATCAGCATTCGGATACGGCCGCCATGCCGACCGTTCTTGCGTCCCAGAGCAGGTAGGTCAATGACCCTCGGTATCTGCGGGACACGTTCCTGTACCGGAGGCGTATGTCCAGCGCTCACGAGCGATTTCAAGAGGGGAGTTTCGACTAGGTCGCCGCCCTTGGCGCCGTGGACGCCGACGAGACCTGACAGAAGCGCGACGAGTAACAGCGCGCGGGCGTTTGTCGGTAGGAGGTTCATGCTGTCAACTCCCTTGCGTCGGCGTTGGGGTTTGCAAGGACATAGTGTTCGTCACCGATCGGTAGATGGTTGCGAGCAGGCGCACCATCACCGTTGCGAAACTGCGGTTCCCAATTCACCGGGTCTGATGCGTCACCTCGACCAAGAGCCTTAAGATCCAGCGTTCGATCGAGGTCGGGATAGGGCACGGCATCCAGGAGCGCACGCGTATAGGGGTGGACCGGGTTGCGAAACAAGATCTCGCGTGGCGCAAGTTCGACGATACGTCCTCGCGCCATTACCGCGATTCGATCGGCGACGTAATCGACCACTGCGAGGTTGTGCGAAATGAAGATATAGGTCAGTCCCATTTCAGTGCGCAGATCCCATAAGAGATTTAGGATCTGTGCCTGGACAGAGACATCCAGCGCGGAGACCGGCTCATCGCAAATCAACATATCGGGTTTAAGTGCTAGGGCACGCGCGATGCCGATCCGTTGGCGTTGACCACCTGAAAAACTGTGAGGGTATCGGTTGAGGAATCGCGGGTCGAGACCTACCGATTTCATCAAGTCGACGGCGCGTTCCGTTTGCTCTGCGCTATCGCCGATACCATGAATTTGCATAGGCTCGCGTAGAATGTTCAGCACCGTCATACGGGGCGACAGAGAATTCACCGGGTCTTGAAAGACCATTTGGATGCGGGTTCGGAAACTCTTCAGTTCTTTGTTGGATAGATCGAGCAGGTCGAAGCGTTGCTCGCCATTGTCATAAATCAATTGGCCCGAGTCTGGCCTCAGGCCACGCATAATGAGTTTGGAAAGTGTTGTCTTTCCGCAGCCGCTCTCTCCGACTAGGCCCAAGCATTCGCCTCGACGGACGAACAGGCTCACGTCATCGACGGCTTTAACCTTTTCGCCGGAGCTGGATGAGAACCAGCCTTGAGACTTTTTGATCTCGAATGATTTTGTAATGCTCTCGATCGACAGGAGGTTGGGCGTGGTTGATTGCTTCAGTTGCTGAACCCGTGGGGCCTGGGGTTTCTTTGCATCTGGTTTGTCGTCCCGCAGTGATACCAATCGTTCGCCTGGTTTCATATCGAAGTGCGGCACTGCCTTCAACAGCGCCTTCAGATATGGATGTTGGGGTTTGCGAAAGATGGCCTCGGAGGGGCCTGCCTCCATGATTTCGCCGTGGTAGATCACGACCACTTCGTCGGCCATATTGGCAACCACACCTAGATCGTGTGTGATCAACAAGATCGCCATCCCAAGCTGGGATTGGAGATCCTTCAAGAGGCTTAATATCTGTGCCTGGATTGTTACGTCTAGTGCGGTCGTTGGTTCGTCGGCGATGAGCAAGGCTGGTTCGCAAATCAGTGCCATCGCGATCATTGCACGCTGGCGCAGTCCGCCTGACAACTCAAACGGATACATGTCGTAGGCGCGGGCGGGATTGGGGAAGCCGACCAGTTTCAACATGTGCTCGGTCCGCTCTCGCTCCTCACTGTGTCCGGCTCTTCTGTGAATTGCGAGCGCCTCGCGGACTTGGTTTCCGATCGTGTAGAGGGGGGAAAGAGAGTTCATAGGCTCCTGGAAAATCATCGACATGCGATCACCGCGCAGGCTTCTCATTTCTGCACTGTTGCGATTTAGCTTAGCGACGTTCACCGCTGCGCCTTGCGTGGTATCGTTGAAGATAATGTTGCCGCTGGTGATATCCGCTGAGTTCGGCAAAATACCCATGATCGATTGCGAGATGACAGATTTGCCAGATCCGGATTCTCCGACGAGTGCGACAACGCTCCCGGGTTTGATGCGGAAATCTACGCCTTTGACGACTTCGAGGGGATGACCGTGAAGGGTGAAGGC
>JBPCWA010000579.1:0-5447 GCA_051009975.1 Hyphomicrobiaceae bacterium | reverse complement strand
CTTCCTTTCTTCCTTTCTTCCTTTCTTCCTTTCTTCCTTTCTTCCTTTCTTCCTTTCTTCCTTTCTTCCTTTCTTTCTTTCTTTCTTTCTCTATTTCTTTCTTGCTTCCTTGCTTCCTTGCTTCCTTGCTTCCTTCAACAGATGAGTCTTCGAAACTTGGCGCAATGCTGAGCCCTGCGATGACATCATTGAGATATTTAACTCTGTGAGCCTTTCATCGCTTGACAATCACGATGGTGCGCGATTCGCTGCCGGACGTGTGGGCTCGTATCCAGCTCATAGGAAGTGCAACGCCGTTCGACGGTTTGTCGATGCGTTCGGCGAAGAGCGCGGCTTCGGCCCACAAAAAGGAATGTGGAACTATGGCACAAGAAGACAAGACCCATACTACCGCGGCGCCTGGCGGCCTCGTATTTTCAACCGACTACGAATTGGGCCAAGACAATATTCGACCGTTTGGTCTCGATATTCACAACCCGGTATTTGTCATATCGGCGGCTGTTATTGTGAGCTTCGTCGTCATCGCGTTGCTCAACCAACAAGCAACCGCGGATTTCTTTGGCTGGCTGCGCCCATTTCTGACCAGCACCTTTGACTGGTTTCTGATGATGTCAGTCAATTTCATGGTTCTCTTTTGTCTGTTCCTTGCGCTGTCGCCACTTGGTTCCGTTAAGATTGGTGGTAAGGACGCTGTGCCCGACTATTCCTACTCCGGTTGGATCGCAATGCTCTTTTCTGCCGGCATCGGAATTGGTCTTTTGTTCTTCGGAGTTTTGGAGCCGATGTACTATTCGCTGCCAGAACTCAAGGCGCTACCGCTCGGTGCGGACCCGTCGGTGGCTGGCAATGAGAGGATGGGTATTGTCGGTACTGTCTTCCATTGGGGTTTGAGCGGTTGGGCGGTTTACGTTGTTGTCGGGCTATGCCTCGCGATTTTCTGCTACAATCTCAATTTGCCTTTGACGCTGCGCTCGGCGTTCTACCCTATCTTTGGCGATCGTGTTTGGGGTTGGCCAGGCCACATTATTGATACGCTTGCCGTATTTGCGACACTGTTTGGATTGACCACGTCGCTGGGGTTGGGTGCGCAACAGGTTGCAGCAGGTCTCAACGATGTTTTTGGTATTCCGACATCCAATATGCTGACCGTTGGCCTGATCCTCGGGATAACCGCCGTCGCACTGGTGTCAGTGCTGCTTGGTATGGACGCGGGTGTGAAGCGGCTGTCTGAAATCAATATGGTAATGGCAGTGTTGCTCTTTGCTTTCGTGCTTTTGGTTGGTCCAACTCTGAAACTCATCAGCACATTCGGTTTGGTTTTGAAGGACTACGTGGTCAATTTCGTCGCGCTATCAAATCCGTTTGGACGAGAGGATCTGGGCTACATGCACGGCTGGACCACGTTTTATTGGGCATGGTGGATCGCCTGGTCACCGTTCGTTGGAATGTTCATCGCACGAATTTCAAGAGGGCGGACCGTGCGCGAATTCGTGTTTTGCGTTCTTATTGCTCCGTCGCTTGTCTGTGCGCTTTGGATGACCGTATTTGGCGGGTTCGCACTCGAACAACTCGCTGGTGGCTACACAGGGGTCAAAGAGGTCGTTGCAGCCTATAAACCAGAACTATCCCTGTTCCGTATGCTCGATCAACTTCCTTTGTACTCAATTGTGGCGCCGATCTCTCTTGTCCTGATCGTTGTTTTCTTCGTGACCTCGTCGGATTCCGGTTCGCTCGTCATTGATACAATTACGGCGGGCGGAAAGATGGATGCGCCAGTGGCACAGAGGGTATTTTGGTGTACTTTCGAAGGCCTGGTGGCAATTGCTCTTCTACTCGGTGGTGGTTTGAATGCCCTCCAAGGCGCTGCCGTCTCGATGGGCATCCCCTTTACAGTTGTCGTGCTAGCCATGTGCTGGTGCCTTTACCTAGCCCTCAAATCGGAGCACCTGAAACTTTCCGATGAATGACGATGCCAGGGTGACCGCCATAGTAAGCCGGCACCCCCTGAAGAGGTTTGGACGTGGCGTGGCCGTAGGCGCCTCGCCCTCCATACCACCACAACATTGTTGGCGCGTCAGGCTGGTAAAGGCAAATCTCCTGCGGCCTGCCAGCTAATTGCTGATCCAAACTTCTATGCCTTCTAACCCCAGAGTTCCGGGAAGACTGGTCCAATGTGCCCAGAGTCGTAGGCCAGACCATTGGCGCGGTCGCTAGCCAGCCAAAGAGGACCATCCAAGTCCACATAGCTGGCTTGGGGGGCAACAAGTGTGGCTGGCGCCATAGCAAGCGACGTACCCAGCATGCAGCCGACCATCAAATCAAATCCCAATGCACGAGCTTCGCTTGCCAGCGCCAAAGCCTCCGTGAGGCCTCCGGACTTGTCGAGTTTGATGTTTATAACTTCATACTTTTCCCTCAGTTCGGGCAAGTTTTGACGCGTGTGGCAACTCTCATCAGCACCTATCGGCACGGGGCGCGCCACTGATGCTAGTATCCCATCCTCGGCCGCCGGCAATGGTTGTTCAATCATGCGGACGTCTGCGTCAGCCATGGCCGCCATATAGCGCTCAAGTTCGCAAGCCCGCCATCCTTCATTGGCATCGACAATCAAGGCCGCATCATCGGCCACGGCGCGAATTCGATCGATGCGATCGATGTCCAGTCCGTCGCCGCCGCCCAGTTTGACCTTCAGTTTCCGGTGGCCGCTGATGATCGCCTGTCGCGCGGCCTTGGCCATAGAATCGGGAGAGTCGATACTGATCGTCATAACTGTCGTTAATGTTGGTGGCGACTGAAGACCAGCGAGTTGCCACGCAGTGATATCCGATGTTGATGTTTGCGGTGATGATGCTCGAAGCTGCTTCACTTCCAGATCCCACATCGCACAGTCTAGCGCATTGCGCGCGGCTCCGCTTGGCAATGCGTCGAGCAATTCTGTGCGACTGAGCCCTGTGGCGAGTCGCTGTTCAACCGAGCGCATAGCGGCCACAACACCTTCGACGTTTTCACCGTATCGCACGTGTGGAAAGCACTCACCGCGTCCCGTGGCGACGCCATCTGTAACGCTTGCCACGACGACAGTAATTTCGGTCCGGGTTCCACGAGCGATTGTGAAAGCGCTCTTCAAGGGCCAGCATTCTATGTCAATCGAGAGTGAGGGCATATCGGAAAGCTCTAAGCGAATCGGGCCTTGAGACCATCAACGATCATTGACGTTCCAAATCGAATAGGATCTGTGCAGGGGAGGTCAAATTCGGTTGAGGTCTGCACCACCATAGCGCGCGCCTGATCCTCGTCCAACTGCTGGGTATTGATACAAATTCCTGCGCATGCGATCGCAGGGTTTGTGAGTTGGCCCAACTTCACTGTCTGATCAATGACTTCGTCGATTCCCGGAATAGGTGCCGCAACGCCACGCATATTGCGTCGCGTAGGTTCGTGGCAAACGACAAATGCATCTGGCTGCGACCCGTGCAAAAGGCCGAGCGTGACTCCCGCAAAAGAAGGATGAAAGAGCGATCCTTGACCTTCTATGACATGCCAGTGGTCTTCATCGGCATCGGGCGACAACCATTCTGCGGCGCCTGAGATAAAGTCTGCGATAACGGCATCAAGCGCGACGCCGCGACCGGCAATGAGAATACCCGTCTGCCCGGTTGCACAGAATTGTGCGTTTAATCCCGCTGATTGCATGTCGCGCAATAGGCTAAGCGCTGCGTATTTCTTGCCCACAGAGCAGTCGGTCCCAACTGTGAGCAATCTACGGCCTGATCGCTTGTTTCCTTTCCCAGTGGTAAACGTCTGGGTCGGATGTCGTAAGCTGTGAAGGGCGCAGCCGTGCTGTTCCGCTGCTTTCGCGATACCCGGTATCTCCTCGAGGCGTACGTGGAGGCCACTCGCCACGTCCAAACCCGCCTCAAGTGCGGCAACGATGGTGGATATCCAATGGTCAGGAAGAAAGCCGCCTGCATTTGCTGCACCTATGACGAATGTCCGAGCGCCGGCGGCTACGGCTTGTTCGATGGTCATATCGGGAATGCCCAGAGTGGTGCCGCAACCAGGAAGGCGGTGCTGACCCAGGCACCAGTCAGGCCTCCAATCCGCGACTCCCTGAGCGGTTTTGGCAGCGAGGGAGTCGGGTACGTCTCCGATAAACAACAGATAGGGAGCTGCTACTTTCATGTCGCGTAGACCTGCTGTAATACTCTTGCGATTGATCCTAGCGTCCACAAATTGAATTCTCCAGCACGATTATGATCGCTCAAATTTTTCGAGTAATGCCTCTGCTTATAGCGCGCAGAGATCTGGCAAAGCGGAGTGACGTCGTTTGTGTGACTAGCTCCGCCTCCCCCCCCCTCCAATGCGGTCGATCGTGAACCGATCACTGTAAAACGTCCTAGGGCACTGTCCTTTGCAACTACTTCTGGGTGGATCAGGAGCACCTGTCCAAGTTCAGTTTTGTGGCGCGCTACCTCGGTATATTATTGTCGTCTTTGATTGCTGTGGCGTCATCGAGCGGTTTGGTTTTCCAAGGTGCATTCGGTTAACATGAGGCGATTATCGCTTGCTTGACGGCAAAAGACGTCGGGATCAATGCTCTATAACCAACTGAACTCTGTCGGCGACCCAAATGACCTGAGATGCCTGATCGGGACGTCATTGCTATCGACAGCAAGTGCGTCTATGCAGAGGATGTGTGTGCGACGGTCCAGTTGCAGAACATGGTGCTCTTGTGAATCGGGCCTTCGAGATAGGACACGAGTTTCCTTGCGGCGATAGGCAGAAATGCCGAATTTTGCAAGCGCTTTGGTTGCTGTGCCAGTCCGGGCAAAGGCCTCCGCGATAGAGCCCAAGCGATCATGCGGATACCAGTATGTGGAGAAGCAAACTGGCACCTCGTCTGCCGCACGGATCGGATTCATCTCGACCACCTCGAGAGATGCTGCTGCTGGCAATCATTCCTCGGGCGGTCGCTTGTTGGCTCGGTGGAAAAAGACCAGGACGCAAATGATGAGCGAAGAGCAAAGAGCAAGGGACGAAAGCTTAGCAAGCACCACTTTAGGTTCGAAACCGAGCGGTGATGCAGATCGATCGAGCCTAAAGGTTGCAGAGCGTCGAGCGGCGATGGCAATATTCGCGCGCGCAACCCGTGAAGAATTGGTGCGAGGATTAGCTGATATTGCGACCGCCGAAAGTTGCGTGGACTTGCGGGCGCCGGAGGTTGGTCTCGTAATGGCACAGGGGCGAAGTGGAGGTACCGGGAAACCCTTCAATTTTGGCGAGGTCGCCGTCACACGTGCCGCAATCCAACTCTCGAACGGCACGACCGGGCATGCTCTGGTTCTGGGGCGGCAACTTGCAAAGGCGCGACTCGCCGCAATAGCGGACGCGTGCTGGCAATCTGCGGATCTGCGGACCAAGGTTGAAAAGGATCTCCTAGTGCCGAT
>JBPCWA010000578.1:0-2755 GCA_051009975.1 Hyphomicrobiaceae bacterium | reverse complement strand
GGACGAGTTTACTGACACCAAAATCGAACAGCGTGCCAGAGACACCATACCGTTGCGCGCGCCATCGATTCTCGTGGACCAGCATGGTTGGATAATCCCTCCAGGTTTGATTATTTAGCCGCAGGCGATAGAGCATGCGGCACAGGCTGACGAACAGTGATGCAATGCTGATGGCATCTTCTATGCATGGACAGACATCCGTGATGCGCATCTCGAGAGTTGGAAATTTCTCTGACGGTCTGAGATCCCACCAAATCTTGCTTGGACTGTCGATGACGCGGGCGTTGATCAAAGTATTGGTTATCTGACGATAGTCGTCCCAGCCGCGCAGTCTGTCTGGCAATCCGGATCGTGGCATTCCACTGAGTATCGCCAGTCGGAAACTTTTGAGCCCGGTGTTATCGCCCTCCCAAAATGGCGATGATGTCGATAGCGTGAGGAGGTGCGGAAGGAAGTATCTCGCTTGGTTCATGATGTCGATCCGCATTTCTGGGTCTTCAATGCCGACATGAACGTGCATTCCGCAGACCACGAGACGGCGACCAATTCCGGCGAGATCAGTAGCGAGCGCCGCGTAGCGCTCATTATGAGTAGTCTCTTGGCTGCGGTACCCACCGAACGGATGGGTCGATGCCGCCATTGGCGCCAGGCCAAACGCCGCGGCGATCTCAATGACGGTTTGTCGCAAGTTGCGCAGATCTTGGCGAACTTGTGCAAACGAAGTTGATGGTTTGGTGCCGACTTCGATCTGAGAGCGCATAAGTTCGATGGCCACCTGTTCCGGCAATGCTATGCGGAGCGCGCGGAGCAGTTCAGGCGGGGCAGACGCCAATTGTCGTGTTTCCCGGTTGACGAGGTGGTATTCTTCCTCAATACCGAACGTGAATGACGGGACTTTGGTCTGCATGTTACGACCTGTCTTGCGATTGACGATCTCAAGGTTCGGTTTCTTGTGACTAGTCCCTGGCTTCGAGTCTGGACGCAGCGAGAAATAGCTGACAGAGCGTGTGCTCTTGTCTTATAAGCCGCGCATTGGGCAAGGCTGGTCTTTCTCAAATACTATAGCGGTGTGCCAAAGCTTCATATATGCCAGGTACAGTAAAAATGTAGGAGTTAAAAATGCTGGCCCCTTGGAGTCCCGAGAGTTGGAGATCTAAGCCGATCCTCCAGGTGCCCGAATACCCCAACGCAGAGTCATTGGCTGAAGTCGAAAGACGCCTGTCAAATTTTCCGCCGTTAGTATTTGCTGGAGAGGCCCGTCAACTGAAAAGCGCCCTCGCAGATGTTGCGTTGGGACGCGGATTTCTCTTACAGGGCGGCGACTGTGCCGAGAGTTTCGTCGAGCATCATGCTGACAATATTCGTGACTTTTTTCGCGTGTTCCTGCAAATGGCTGTCGTTTTAACGTACGCCGGTGGGCTACCCGTGACCAAGCTGGGCCGGCTCGCTGGTCAGTTCGCCAAACCGCGCTCTTCCCCGTCGGAGTCGCAGGACGACGTCGTGTTGCCAAGCTACCGCGGTGATATCATCAATGGTCCGGAGTTCACGTCTGAATCGCGGACACCTGATCCGGATCGCCAAATTCACGCCTATCGGCAGGCGGCAGCCACACTCAATCTGGTACGGGCTTTTTCTACCGGCGGTTTTGCAGATCTTGATAGGGTGCACCAGTGGACACTCGGTTTCCTGGCTGATAGTCCGCAGGCCCATCGATACGCGGAATTGGCCGAGCGGATTACAGAAACCCTCGATTTTATGCATGCCTGCGGATTGACCTCGGCCAATACACCCGCATTGGGAGCGGTACAGTTCTACACGAGCCACGAGGCGTTGCTTTTAGGTTTCGAGCAGGCGCTGACACGGACAGATTCGACGACGGGTGATCAGTATGCGACTTCTGGTCATTTTGTTTGGATCGGAGACCGTACGCGGCAGTTGGACCATGCGCACGTTGAGTACTGCCGCGGCATAAAGAACCCGATCGGAATTAAGTGCGGTCCTAGTCTGCAGCAGGATGAGTTGCTGCGCCTCTTGGATATTCTAAATCCTGCAAATGAACCCGGTCGGCTAACCCTTATTTGTCGTTTCGGGCATGACAAAGTTGAGAAAGCGCTGCCGACGTTAGTTCGTGCGGTAGAGCGCGAGGGGCGAGCGGTGGTTTGGTCATGTGATCCGATGCACGGGAATACTCTCACGTCCAACACTGGATATAAGACACGTCCATTTGACCGGATCCTGCGGGAAGTGAATCACTTTTTCGACGTGCATGCGGAGGAAGGGACACATCCTGGAGGTATTCACGTTGAAATGACCGGGCAAAACGTGACCGAGTGCACCGGAGGTGCGCATGCAATTAGCGAAGAGGATCTGCAGGATCGTTATCACACCCATTGCGATCCTCGGTTGAACGCTGATCAGGCTTTGGAACTCGCTTTTCTGGTCGCGGAGCGATTGAAGCAAAATCGGACGGTGCGTATTCAACCAGAGACGGTGGCTGCTATCGGTTAGCCTGTCGTGGGTTTTGCTGCTTCAAATGAGAAAGTGCAATTTGCAGAGTACTTGGCTGCGATGCGGAGATGAACATCGCAATCGAATAAACGCGACGAGATTTTGCTATGACAGACTCCCCGTCCAACATGTTGCGGATCGCGTTAGCACAACTCAATCCCACCGTCGGAGATATACCAGGCAATGTTGCAAAGGCGCGCAGAGCGCGTCTCTCCGCGGCGTCTGAGGACTGCGATCTTGTAGTGCT
>JBPCWA010000577.1:0-6234 GCA_051009975.1 Hyphomicrobiaceae bacterium | reverse complement strand
ATACCAAGAAACTTTGTCGATCAAACAGATACCAACAGGAGAGGGATGTGAAACTTAGACTATTAACCTTCATGGGACTAAAAGGCGTAACATTTTTCAGTTAGCGTGTTATTCGTATGTCAGGGAGCAGTGGCAAATCGGGTGTTGTCAAAAGCACGACGGTGCCGCTTTTCCGGACGAACTGATTTTTACGGATCACAGTTCGGAATTGCTCCGGCGCCTTTAAGGTAGCAGATGGAGCTCGTTGATGAATTTCATAGCGCGATCAACACACAGCGACCCAAACTACATGGGCGTTGACGGCGTGAGATTGAACAACGACCGGTTCAATCATCGCGCACCAGCAGACTTTGTCGGACACTTCGAACTTGATTTCAATGGTGTCGGGTCTCACGAAATGTCCTTGTTCGCATATACTTTGCAACAATATCAGTTGCTCGAGAAGCCAGTAATACCGCCTGAAAAACTGAAGCTTATATACGACCTGGGCGATACCTATGCCGTGAACAAGGACACGCAAGTATTGTACCGGCTGAAACCGATTGCAGGAGCCGAACCGATTTGGTCAAGCGAAACTGGTTGGTGCACTTGCGGCCGTCCGGGCCGCTGGAAGAAAGAAACAGTCGGAAGGCAATCGGGATTTGAATGTAGCATCTGCAGCGGTGAATTTGGCAACAATGGTCGCTTTCTACCGGACGCATCTCAAGCCCGAGCTGCTAGAAATTCGGCGCCGAAACGCCAGTCGACCCGGCTTGGTTGGTTGACGCGGGTGCTATTTTGGACAACCGCCTTGCTGCTTGCGACGCCGGCGATCATCGTAGCTCTCGTTGCCATAGAAGCAGTGCTTCTCAACCGCTAGACCCTGCGCCTAACTATCAATTGAACCCGATCTGACGATGTTTGCTTCGATGAATCGGACGCTCCTACATCAACCATCTGCAAACTCCAAAGTGCCTTCGAGAAAGATCTCGTCAACTGTAAGAACCCTCTTGGCAAGTCCTTGATGATGCGAGTACCAGAATAGCTTTTCGAATGTCTGGCGATTGGCCTCCATCCCATAAGGGTAGAAGTTTCTGCCCATAAGTGCTCGCGTTGCTTCCAACTCCGCAGAGTACCACGGCAACATATCGGTGGCCCACGACAGACGGTCCTTCTCGCGATAGGCAAGCTGTTTTGCAGTCGAATAGGCTTTGAATACTGCGCGCGCGAGCCAGGGAACCTGAGCTGCAGTATCGCGTCGGATTGCGAGCACATGCATGATCGGGTAGATGCCCGTTCGGCGATAGTAATCTTGCTCCACCAATCGCGTGTCAGGAAATAACCTGACGACCCTTGGGTCTCCCTGGATAAAGGCGGTCGGCGTGCCAGCATGGATCAGTGCGTCGACGTTGCGTTGCAATAGCAGTTCGCTCTCGTCCAGGCCGGGGGGGCCGTCTTCGACCGTCACATTCCGAGGTCTAACTCTTTCTTGCGCAGAGATTTTGCCCACCTCTTTGGCTGAGCTATCTTTGTTGGAGATCACCCATGTCATGTCTGCGGGGCGGACATCGTACTCATCCTCAAGCAGGCCGCGTATCCAGGTTAGCGATGTGGATGAGTAGCCCGGCGTGCCCACCCGGCGCCCCTTCAGGTCAGACGGTGTTCTAATTCCGGCATCGACATGAATGAATATGCTTTTGTGCCGGAACTGTCTCAGGAGTGGGATGGGCAAGAGGGCATAATCGCGAAATCCGTCGTTTGCACAGGCCAGAATAAATGGATGGAGACCAATTTCTGTGACTTCCCGCGTTCCATTGCCAGAGAACGCTGCGGTATTCATATCGCCAATTGCGTCCTGGTGAAACGTTGCGTCCGTTCCCTCTATCTGAACGCGTCCGTCGAATAGCGGTGCTGTCCGATCGAGCAGGTAGCTTGAAATGTCGATCTTCAGGGGCTCGCGTCCCGCCTTAACCAATTGTGGTCTATAGAGGAACGGTGTAGCCAAGGTGGCCGTACCCAATCGCAAAAAGTCGCGACGTCTCATTTCGTGGCACCGTCGTTGTTGTCGTCGTGTTGTTTATGGGTCGCCGAAACGTCGGGTCGCCGGCATGGAGTCCCAACGCGGTTCTATTGATCTTGAAGGCGGATAACGCCGGTATAAGGCTCGCCGCGAGCAACGGGGGTGTGTGGGAACTTTGCGATCTGTTCATCGTGGCGGGCCTTCATGCTATCAAACTGGGCCCATGCCCAAAGGAACTCGGCCATCAGTGGATGCTCTTCGCGCGGATCCTTGTAGAGATCAAAGAACTCTGCGCCGGCAAGTGCACCAGGTCCAATCGGCAAGAGCCGCTTGAATTGCTGTTTGACGATCGAGCCCATAGTTGCACCTTTGTAAGTGAACACGTAATCCCGTCGCCCGTGTGTGTCCCCCTTCATGAATAGTGCAGTCTGATCAATGCCATCGATCACCCGGTCGCGAGGGATCTGATCGGTGCGCCCCGCGATCCTTGCAAACGTGTTGAACAAGTCCGAAACGTGAACGATGTCGCCAATGACCGAGCCGGGTTCGACCACCCCTGGCCACTTGATGAAAGCCGGTACCCGAATGCCACCTTCCGTCACGTCGTTCTTACCGCCACGAAAAAAGCCGTTCTGGCCGGTCTCGGGATGGATAGGGATCATGGGGCCGTTGTCTGCCATCGCAATGACGATGGTGTTGTCGGAGATTCCGAGCTCTTCGAGAATGGTAAATAATTCACCGATTTTTGCATCCATCTTCTTGATGCTTTCCCCGGTCGAAGTTGCGTGTTGAGTTGTGAAAGGACGGTTGGCGTCTTGATCAGCAACTTCGTACAGGTTTGGCCACCATTGCAGCATGAACGGCTTGTCGCTATCCGCATGCTTGCGCACAAACGCCTTTGTGCGGTCCCACATTTTTGCATTGGCTTCAATGTAATCTTCGGGAGATTTCGGCGTTGAAAACTCGCGGTGCTCGCCTCCTTCAGTGCCCTCGACCGCCCACATCCACTCCAGCGGTCGGAAGGTTTTATCCATGAAGTACTTCTTGTCGTAACCGTCAGGTGAATAGGCGACCGAGTACCCCTGGTTCTCGGCGCCGCCGTTAAAGGCTTGACCCGCAAATTGGTTGTAGAGCGAGAATATTGCCTCGTCCCAACCCTGATTGGTGACGTATCCTTCTTCCTGATCACCGAAATGAGCTTTTTCGAAGAAGCCGGTGTGATAGGTGTCGCCCACAACTTCTGCAATTGTGACCTCTGAGGCAGGTAAGCCCATCCGGTGAATTGGAAAGATCGGAAAGATCATGCCAGACCGGATAGCCAGCCTGCCGGTAGCGGCGGCGACACGCGTCGGCGTGCAGGAAGGCTCGGTATACATGCGCGTTAGTGATGCGCCGTCGCGAGCCATTTGTTCGAGATTGGGCGCTTCGTAGCCCGATATGTCGGTTAGAAGCCTGTGGCCTACGGCTCCGTAACGCATGTCGTCCCAGAGAATGTGGATGATGTTGGGCTTCTTGCCGAACTTCGCTTCGAGCTCGGCAAGCTTGACGCTAAGCGCCCGATCCTCTTGCTGCCATCGATCGCCGTTCTGTGCCCAGAGGCGCTGAAATTCGGCATCATAGATTATTCCATCTGGGACATTTGTATCTCGGGCAAGCGCTGGGAGAGGGGCTGCCCAGAAGCACGCGGAAGCGAGGACTGCACCGACGACTTTCAACGAACGTACGGCAGATTGGGGCATGGGTTGGCTTTCCGACAACGTATTATATGGAGGGTGGCTTTCGGCCATAGTGGACGGCCGCCATAGCCATGTAAACACTGAGACCTGTGATCAAAAACCGCATAAACGGCTGACGTCGAGGCACGAAATCGACGCTTTGTCGGCTTTTAGTACGATGGTCACATTCGCATTTTGACGGGTTCCGATCGCACTTTTCGCGTCGCGCAACTAGACTCCATTGGCACAGTGTAGCAATTGTTCGTTATTGGGATTGAATAGCAGTGCACGAGGCAGAAGCTCGTGCTGTCCTTCACGATTTTGACCTACGTCATTATCAATCAAACCGGACTGTGTTGGTGTCAATATTGCCAGAACGCTACTCCTCGATTCCCGAACGACCCTGGGTCAAGGAGTACTCTTGTGTGCCGAGTGCCGAGTGCCGAGTGCGGAGTGCCTAGTGCCGAATGTCGTGCGGCTGGTTTTGGGGGAGCAGGTGGAGCTATGGCAACGAAAGATCTAGCCACAATCAATCAATGGCCCGAGGTCGCTAAGGTTACCATCAGCGATCTTGTTGATGTGCTCGCGGCAGGTGTTCGAGATTTTCGTGCTGCGCCGCAGTATGGCTTGGTTTTCGGCGGTATCTATGCTGTGGTGGGCATGGTGCTTTTGATAATGTTACTATATTTCGGGCTCTACTATCTCGTCTATCCGATCGCCATGGGGTTCGCACTTGTCGCACCGTTTGCCAGTGTCGGTTTTTATTCGGTTAGTGACTTCCGCGAAAAGGGCAAACCACTGTCGTGGTCGGGCGTTTTTCAGGCGATTCGCGAAGCCTCGAAGAGGGATCTTCGCTGGATGGCTCTGATTACCGGATTTACATTTTTCATCTGGGTCGACTACGCGGCGATCCTCTTTTTGACGATGATGGGCTTCGAGGCATTAGGCCCTCACCTCCTGACGAAGATATTCACAACTTCGCAGGGGTGGATCTTCCTATTGGTCGGCAATCTTACGGGCGCGCTAATTGCATTCATTGTTTTCTCAATTTCTGTGGTGACCTACCCAATGCTCTACGACCGGGACGTTGATTTCGTAAGTGCGATCGCAACCAGTGTGCGTCTTGTGTTGGCCAACCCTCTTACGATGTTCATATGGTGTGCTATCATTGCCGTGCTTACGGGGCTGTCCCTTGTCACACTCTTCGCGGGACTGTTCGTCACGCTGCCCGTGCTCGGACACGCCAGTTGGCACCTTTACCGCCGGACGGTCGGTCCACCTCGGAGGCGGGATCTCGGTTCCGACGCAGTTTGATTTGTTTGCCTGCAATCTCGCCGCTATCGCTCGCTAAGGCTGGCAAAGAAGGTCAGTGTTCTCGGCGCTCTGGCCCAGCAATCCCCCGAGAAGTCCAGGAGCCATTCTCCAGAATGACCGTGTCGAAGAGAATGCCCTGCTGCGCAACGGTAAATGATACGAGCCCAGGCCGGTGTCAGCACATATTTGCCGTCATGCCATGCCGACAGGTTCATTGACAGGGCCGATATCGTTCGGTCGCCGCGCGATGTAGCCAAGAAGCTGGTCCTTGAGTGCCTTGTAGTCTGGGTCATGGAAGCGATTGGCCATTTCGTCGGGATCGTTGGCCAGATCGTAGAGCTCACCATCACCGGAAATTTGGTCGACTGTAAGCTTTGCCGTTTGAGTTCGAACAGTACGTAAGCTCAGCGCCACGCCAGCACGGTTGGGATGGAGTTCCCACTCACTGTAGGCGTATTCCCGTCTCCCTTGGTCAGTTTCTAGCAGCGGGCGCAACGATTGACCGTGCTGAGTCTGCATCGCCTCGCAGCCGGCGTAATCGAACAGCGTTGGGCCAACGTCGATGGTGCTGGTCGGCGCAGAAATGGTTTGGCCTGCCGCGATACTGGGCCCGCGAACGATCATTCCAACACGATGCAAGCCTTCGTAGTGCATCGGTCCCTTGAGAACTAGGCCGTGGTCGCCCAACCAATCACCGTGGTCCGAAGAATAGATGACAACGGTGTTGTCCCTCAGTCTCAGTTCGTCAAGCGTGATCAGGATGCGGCCGACCTGATGATCGATCAGTGCAATCTGGCCGTAGGTGTTGGCAATGATCTCACGGAGTTGCTCGTCTCTCTGTGGAGAAATACGGCTGTAGGCCTTGCGGATTTCCGCGTTCTTTTTCGTTCCGGTCGGTGCAGTGTCAAGAACAGCACGATGCCACCAGGGCCGATTATCGAGATCACGTTCACGGTGCCTCGGTATATCAACTTCATCAGGGTGATGAAGCCGCGACCAAGGTTCTGGGCAATCGAAAGGATGGTGAGGGTCCGGGAAGCTAATCCAGGTCATGAAAGGCTGATCACGCTTCCGTTTCAGCCAGTCGATGGCGCGATCAGCCGTCCAGGTTGAGTTGTGCCAAGCCACGGGCAATTTCGAGTGCCAAGTCTGCGCGGCACCATGCGTTTCGCCGGCGTTCTCGCGGTAAAGCGCGTTCTTCTCATC
>JBPCWA010000576.1:0-5925 GCA_051009975.1 Hyphomicrobiaceae bacterium | reverse complement strand
CGATAGCACAAGTCTAGGCCGTCGCCGGTGATCTACGACATTCATCAGATAGATCCCGGTGTCATGGAGACGTGAAGCGGTGAGCTCAAAGAATTCCAGCGTCACAAGGTGCGGAGGGACGACGATGTCATGGAAAGCATCTCCGATAATAACGTCAAATGAGCCCTTTTTCGTATGGCGAAGTGCAGTGCGAGCATCATCAAACACTGTTTTGATACGCGGTGATGGCTCAAGCCAGAGTTCCGCATGAGCCGCTTTCGTGACGTGGGGATCAATTTCCGCAACCCAGATTTCCGCGTCAGGACGGGCCGCGGCCCAGGCGCGTGGAAGCGTGTAAGCACCACCGCCTATAAAGAATGTGCGAAAGGGTGAGCGTCGACCGGTGTGAATCCGAGCCAATATATCGTGAAGCTCCACATAGGGTGAAACAAGCGTTTGCGGTTCGGAGCGCAGATTGACACCATGTCCCAAATGATCCAACACCATCAATCGAGCGGGTTGGCCGTAATCGCTCGCAACATCAACTATGCGAATGCAATAGTAGCTGCTCCCGATCATGCAAGGATCTGAAAAAGCATCCCATGTTCTGCCAGCAAAATTTATAAGTCCGGAGCAGACCAGCACAGCGGTGGCAATGGTGAGAAACCGGCCCGCCTCCTTCGTCCGCGACGGCAAAAGAAGCAGCAAGCCCAGCAACGCGTAGACGAGCGCGACCAGTAGAAGAGTTGTTGTGCTTCCGAGCCATGCTATGAATATGAAACCTGCAGCCAGCGTGCCAGCTATGCTGCCGATGGCACCGACCGCGAAAAATGCGCCAATCGCTCGACCCATCTGAGTCGGCTTGCAATCGTCTACGGCAAGTTTCGTGAGAACAGGAGATGGGATGCCGACAAATAGACTTGGGAGAAAAAACAAAAGGAAAGTGACGGTAAGTACAGTGGGAACTGCACCCCAGTTCTGAGATGTGACAAGTGGAGCTATGGACCGAATGAGTATCAAGGAGAGTGCCGTAGATGCCCCGGCCAGCAATAAACTCCAAGCGACAATGCGTAGGGCATTGCCGCTTGTTTGCTCGGCAACTCGCCCTCCGATCCAATGACCAACCGAAAAACCGGCGAGAACAACTGAAATTATTGCCGTCCAAGTATAGAGCGACATGCCAAGATACGGGGCAATCATGCGTCCGGCTACAATCTCAACAACCAGACCGCAGGCCGCAGACAGGCCAGCAACAAAAAGCTTCAGGCCGTAACTTGTGTGCATGATAAAGTGACGGAACCTAGGCTCCGTGCTCGCGTTCTGAAATTCGGCCTTCTTGGCCGGAACTACGTCTACCCTCTCTACAGCTGTTCGGCAATAAGGCTACAATTCTTCCAACGTGCCAAACTCGGGCATCCACGTCGCTTCAACGTCGGACTGCGCGAAACGCACGGTGACAGGCTCTGGCTTCGGTGCCGTGTCAATGCTGGTCGCCTCCAAGGCATCTGGCCGCTCGAGACCTGCTGCGGGCCCAAATGACCCATATCGGATGCGCTCTTTTCGAACACCTAGCTCAAGGAGACCGGTGAACATCGCCTGTATAAACGGTGGCGGACCACACAAATAAATGTCGTAGTCGTCAAGAGGCAGCAGTTGGCGAACAGTGGTGACGTCAACTTTTGTCCCATAGGCGCTTGCAATAAAAAAAGTATCCACTTTCTCGATAAGTCTTCTAGAGCGATCGTCGAACGCGTTAGACTTGGCTATTGCATCGGGACCGAACGGAAATTCTTCGTTTCATTTACGCTTGGCACGGTTAAACCGATGTGGTGCGCGCCCAGCGTAGCTTCTGGAGTGGACGTCCGCAATCTCCCGAGTTTGGGTGATCTTCGTTTCGCCACCGCGATTTGGCGAGCCGTTGATGCTCAATCTGGAACTTTCCACGATTGAGGCGAACGCGCATAGTTCGAAACGGATCATTCAATGGATTGAAACAATGGTAGACCGTCTCCAGACTATGACTGTATTCGTCGCCGTGGCAGAGGAGGCGGGATTTGCGCCTGCTGCGCGCAAACTCGGAATGTCGCCGCCGGCAGTTACACGCGCCATTTCCGAACTGGAAGAACGCTTGGGAGCGAGGTTGCTGCACAGAACAACGCGCTCGACGCAACTGACCGAGGCGGGCGCCAGATATCTGAGCGATTGCCGCAGAATCATCGCGGACCTGGATGAAGCAGAGCGCCATGCTGCAAGCATTCATGCCGCGCCACGTGGTCAAATCACAATCTCCGCCTCGGTACCATTCGGTTCCAAGGTACTGATGCCAATCATCTTTGAGTTGATGGATGAATACCCGGAATTGTCAGTGTCGATGCCGCTTGCCAATCGCATCGTACATATGTTCGAGGACGGGATCGATATTGCTGTGCGTATCGCCGACTTGCCCGACTCCAGTCTGATCGCAACCCGTGTCGGTTTTGTCAAACGCATACTCTGCGCGTCTCCGAGTTACCTTGACAGTCGCGGCCGCCCCCAATCGCCAGGAGATCTCAAGGATCATGCGATCATTAACTTCGCCAATATGACGCCGTCGAGTGAATGGCCGTTTGCGAAAGATGGGCTCATCAAACAGGTCAAACTCGAAAGTCAATTTCGTGTCAACAATGCCGATCTCGCAATTGGCGCAGCCTTAGCCGGACGTGGGATCACGCGTGTCTTATCCTACATGATTTCAAGCGAGCTGGCAGCGCAGAAATTGGAGATTGTTTTGCCTGATTGGACACCGCCACTAGTGCCAATCCACATCGTACACAAAGAAGCTGGTCAAACCTCGGCTCGCGTGCGGGCAACCGTCGACTTTCTTGTCGCTCGTCTCCGCGACTGTTCGGCAATCTACCATTGAACGAAGGCTATACGATCTCATTCCCCTTTAAGTTTGTTTGTCATGCCAACACAGACGCAAGTATTTCATTTGCGTCTGGCCATGGCGTGGGTAAGCCTCCTCGGTGTTTCCAGTGCCTTAGCCAACGTCCTGCTTTTTTGAGGGGACGCAGAGTGTCAGTTCTTTTTTGATGTCGAATTTGAACTCACCGAACTGATTTGAAACCACCACGGTGTTGACGTCTTTCCGATCCCACTTTCCCGGTTTAATTTCATAACAAACAAGATGATAGTCTTTGTTCGGAATGCCCTCTCGGTTCTTGTCTGCGGGATTGCAGAGCCGAACAATGCGGGCAACGAACGCCTGCAACGAACCAAATTGGTCTACCACTCTTATCTCTGCTATCGGATTTTCGACCGCGTGAACGGCTTCGTGGCAAAGGAAATGGTTTTGCTTCCTGAGGTCTTGTGCGGAGGCGCCGAACGCCGTCACAGCTTGAAGAAAAATCAAAGTGAAGGAAACATGCTTTGTCAGTCTGAGGAATGAGATTGACATTATGTGACTCCTATCGAGCGTAATGAAAAAAGAGAATTGATAATGGTGGGCGAAGAGAACAAATTTGCCATCCATCAACAATTTGAATGGGGTAGAAGCTGTTGAAACATGGCTTGTGTGCTGCCTCAATGCTGTGACATTAGTCACCAAATTTGCTTGATTTCCAATTCCGATTGACGCGGGAGATTTCGTGGTTCTCAAGACTTGAAGAGTTCACACGTCTTGCGCAATGCGAAAGCCTGCATGACCAGTACTCGTGTCAGGCGTGGAGGAGCTGCGTGCCGCAACGCGATAGCGAAAGCAATAACTATAATGACAAAGGTAGGAGCCGCCGCGCATTACCCTCGTGCTGCCGCTCAAGGGGCCCTTCGGGTCGTCAAAGGTCGCCTGCGCATGATAGCTGGGATGGAACCAGTCAGAACACCATTCCCAGGCATTGCCGACCATGTTGTAAAAACCGAAAGCATTTGGCGAGAAGGCATCGACTGGTGCGGTCCCGATATAGCCATCGTCCCCAGTGTTTTGGCCTGGAAAGCGCCCTTGCCAAATGTTGCACGCGTGTTTGCCATCGTGAGCCATCAGATCGTCGCCCCAGGGATACCGCATCTGGACAAGACCGCCCCGAGCGGCAAATTCCCACTCGGCTTCGGTCGGCAGCCGGGCATCAGCCCAATCGCAATAAGCTACGGCGTCTTGATGGGAAATGTGAACCACCGGTTGATCAAGACGATTCTCGATCGATGATCCGAAACCCTCAGGAGCTCGCCAGCTTGCGCCGAAGACTTGCCGCCACCAAGGAGCCGCGGAGACTGCCTGCAGTTGCGCTCCGTTGTCTGGTAGAAAGCCCGAAAAGACGAAGGACCAGCCATATTGCTCGGCTTCGGTTCGATATCCTGTTGCTTCGACAAACCGTTGGTAGCGCGCGTTGGAAATAGCAACTGTGTCGAGCTTAAATGGTGAGAGATTGATGGCGCGTATCGGTCCTTCGCCGTCTGCCGGATGCGCAGCGGGGTCGTTCGAACCCATCAGAAATGTGCCGCCGGGCAATCTAACAAACTGAGCGCCGATATCTTTGGCAGAGAGATCCGTGTTTATGCCGGCACCTGAAGAAGCGACTGCAAGATCACCAGAAACCATCGCACGTTCCGGCGTGCAGCAACGAGCGGTTCCCTGGTGCTTGGTCACGGTGGTCTCCATGGTGCGCAACACAACAACTTTCTGGCTCACGCCGCGGCAGTAAATGCTGGCTTGGCGTGTCCATGCCAGATCGAAATTCCGACCTGTTCGCTTTACCAGCAGGTTCGAAAGAATGGTAGTAGGTGTTGCCAAAGCTCGCAATGACAGAAGAAGCGCTCGGCGACCGACCTCTAGAGAGCCCGGCGTTCTGGCGGAGCATGACATGGTCCGGTGCAGTACATACGGCAAGTGGCACTGCGAGTTTACTATCGGCTTGAACGACCTTTCCTTTGACTGCAAAATCACCTCTTCAAATGCAAATGGAAGACGCACACAATGTCCAGCAATTTAGTCAAATGTATGCGCCTGGGTTTGCTGTCTCTCGCCGCCGGGCGGGGACTGGTGGCTGTTTTCCTCTGTTCGATAATCTTGAGTTGTTCGGTCGTCGCGCAAGGCCGTTCGGCGTCCCTTCAGGCAATTACCGACTTCGGTCCAAATCCGGGTGAGCTTGATATGCACATTTACGTGCCAGATGGGCATGGTTTGAATCCAACACTGGTAGTCGTGCTCCATGGATGTATGCAGGAGGCGTCCGATTTTGACGATGAGACCGGGCTGATCGCACTTTCAGAGGCGCACAAGTTCATTCTCCTGTTTCCCGGGCAGCGTCGGGCGAACAATGTCACGAGGTGCTTCAACTGGTTCCAGGAACGAGACAACAGTAGGGGGCGGGGCGAGAGCGCTTCGATCCGGGAAATGGTCCGACACACGTTAGCAGTGTACGGTGTCGATCCAACCAAGGTCTATGCCCTTGGATTGTCCGCAGGGGGGTCCATGACTGCCGTGCTCATGGCTAACTATCCCGAGCTCTTTCAGGGAGGCGCTATTGTTGCCGGGACGCCATACGCCTGCAATGGTCCCACGTTGTCGACGTGGACCATGTGGTGGTGGCTGCATACGTGGTCTGGAGACTTTGCATCTGCCACCTATGCCTGCGGATTGTTTATCAACGCTCCTGCACCACGATCAGCCGAAGAGTGGGGTGATTTTGTCCGCGCGTCTTCCGGCCAGAAGCTCACCCGGTGGCCCAGGATCTCGATATGGCACGGACAGGACGACGGTACGGTGCATCCTGATAACCAGCAGGAACTTCTTAAGCAATGGGCGAATGTCCACGGAATTGATCTGACGCCCGAAAAGATCAAATTGCGCAACAATGTCCGACACTCTATCTACGAGGATACGGACGGTGCGACACGCATCGAAACATATGAGATAGAAAATCTTGGTCACGCGATCGCTGTAGATCCAGGTAATGGGGCAGAAAATTGCGG
>JBPCWA010000575.1:0-5134 GCA_051009975.1 Hyphomicrobiaceae bacterium | reverse complement strand
GAAATCACGAAGACTTAGGGGAAACAAGTTGTGCTCATTCATCTCCTACAGAGTTGGGAGACGGCGGTTTGTTGTTGTTATCTCGCCGTGTTGATCGCCTTCTACGACTGTTTGGCATGGTGATCTGTTCCGGTTGGAACACCATTAAAAGAAAAAGTTGTACTTCCGCTGCGACCCCAGCTTCGCGCCTGATGTACTCAATTCGAGTTATTTTCATCCGGTCCATGAACAGACGAGAGGACCTGCCTCATGCCAGCCACCGATCGATCGCATAACGGCGTTCATGCGCGGTTCACCGTGAAGGGAACAGAGGGCGCATCCGGTGCAGGATCACACAGGATCGCTGATTTGGCGACCTAACCTGCATGCGCCCAATCACCGGCACGCGTCGCTAGCCAATGGAGTATCCAACTGAATTTTTTGGAGCTTCAATCTGCCAAACCGGATTCCAGCAAATCGGCGGAAAAGTCTTTTAGGAAGCTTTCGTCACGATAGTACTGCGTTTCGAAAAAGCGTTTCACCGAGAATGATGGGTCGATCTCTTTGACTTCGGCGACCAACTTGTGCGCCATTTCAGGGCGCCCATCTCTAACGTTCGCGCTAGTCATGATCAGTCGCGCGAACACATCCTTCGGCGCAATCGCTAATGCCTGTTGCGCGAATTCCGACGCTCGGTCGGGGAGGCACTTTGCGAGATAGGAGGCAGCCAGCACGTTGCGGAAAAACGGCGGGTGAAGCGGTTGAAACCGCATGGCAAGATCCATGTGTCGGATCGCATCTTCGTAGGCGCCACAATAGTGCAAGACATTGGCAAAGAACCCGTTCGCGTTAGCGCAGGCTGGGCGATTGGTGACTGCCCGACGGCCAGCGGCTAGCGCCGCATCGTGAGCGCCGTCCATCAGGTAGACATGACTGAGTACTGTCTGGGCCTGCCCATCGGAATACTCCATCGCATCGGCTTCTTCTGCGAATTTACGTGCAAGCGCTTTCGATTCTTCTGGTGACTCCGACCAACCTCTCTGGACGTCAACCCAATGTGTCAGAGCGACCCAAGTCGGACCGGCAGACGACCCGGGGCACATCTCGGCAACTCTCATGAAGAGTTGCCGGGCTCGCACGATATCCTCCCGCTCCATTGCCAAGAAGGCATGCACACCCTTGTAGAATAGCTCTAGTGCCTTGAGGGGCTTCACCGTCCGGTGCCATACCTTCGCCTGCTCGCCCGCAACCAGGGTGACATTTATTCCAGTCAGGATCCGTTCAGTAATTTCGTCCTGGAGTTCGAAGCTGTCATCAAGCGTCCGGTCGTATCGCTCGGACCAGATCACCCTGTTCTCGATGCCATCGACTAGTTCCACTGCGACCCGAATCCTTTTCCCTGCCGTCCGCAGGCTTGCCTGCAGAATATGCCGAGCGCCGGTACTTAGGCTCGCGTTCGTCGGCGTTGCACCCTCGAGCGCGCTCGCCGTGGCGTGTGCGATAACGAACACACCCGAGACCTGTGTCAACGCGTTCTGGATGTCTATGCGCAGGCCCTCGGCAAGAAAGTCTTGCTCCCTGTCACCGCTCAGGTTGCGTACGGGCAGCACGATGATCGACGGCTTGTCCGGCACTCTTGGGCGCGCGTTCTGCAGCCGGGGCGGCAATGTCCGAATTCCCCGCCATTCCCAGACGCGTACAGGTCGCGGGATACCTTTGATATCCTGCTGCCCTAGGTCGTCAAACTCGGCATTTACGCGATCGCAGACCTGCCTGAATGCGCTCTCAGAGAGCGCGATGCACGCAGGCTGGGCCAGCGCCTCCATCCGCGCTGCAATATTGACGTCGTCACCATAAAGGTCGTCCCCGTCGACGACAACCTCCCCAACGTTTGCCCCTATGCGAAAACAGAGAGGCTGATCCTCGCGGGAGAGAATTTGTTTCTGCCAAGACATCGCGCACTCGACGAGATCAACAGCACTCGCAAACTCGGCCAGATAGCCGTCTCCCATTCGCTTGAAAATCCGTCCAGTGTGCTGCTTTACGGTAGGCTCGATGACATCTATCTCGCAGGCCTTCAGGGCAGCCAGTGTGCTAGCCTCATCTTTGCTCATCAGACGACTATAGCCGACCACGTCGGCAGCAAGTATAGCGGCAAGTCGGCGTTCCATGACAACTCTCCACGTTACAGCGAAACGATAGCCTGCATCAGATTGTGATACCACCCGTTTGATTTTGGGAATATCCACCGCTGGGCAATCGCGTTGACGCATTAGGCTTGGATTGACATTACCCCCGAAAGCCGATGGTCTTCAGAGCAATCCGCAAATTCTCACTGTCGGCATCCGCAGATGAAGAGCTTCCGTCGCGTCCCAATGCGAACTTTGGCCCTGTGTTTTGCGGCGACGCCGATTTCGCTTTTCTCTACATCTCGACCTTTCAATGTGTGCAAAGTTAGCATCAGCTGAACGGGCGAGATTGGTCACTGTGTTGAGTGGCGACCAGCGATCCACCACGATATACCCAGATAGCGATCGCCCTCGTTTGGCAAGGCTTCGATCGCCAGCGTTGCACTTGAATGGAGAACCAAGGGCAAGAACTCACGCTCGTAGCCGAAATCGTTGCGGTAGAACCAAAGAAGCTTGCCCCCATCGTCAAGGTCTCTGAGTGTAGCTGGTCGGTCTAGATTCATTGTTGGGCTATTGATCGAAGCCCATGCCCGGTCACATTGACGACGGAAACCCAAGGGTGTGACCCGACCAAACATCCCAGCGGACGGTTTGCACACACCAACTAGGTGGACCAACTTCTTTCGGAACAATCGCTGATAGCGGTTCATTTTGGGTTCATGCAAATCAGTTAGAAATGTCTTCGTCGCGCAGTTGAGTAAGTACACGCGTATCGCAAGCGACACGAAGCACCGGATCGTAACGCGTAGTGCTGCGTACCGGTGCACCTGATTGCCGCCTTTTGCCTCTGAAAGCCTTTCATTGGCATAGGCCAAATAAGGTCGACGTTCGAGTGAACGTGATCAGCTGGAACGTGGGGCGTGCTGAGCGTCGCCGAGATCAGTGTATCAAAACCGTCATGCCAATACCGATCGGAGCTCTGGCATACTAGGTCTTCATGTACCTCTCGTACTCGTACGCCAGCATTTAGCATACCGTCCAAGTATAAAATGGCACTTTTCTGCATGCCGATGAACCTTCTGCGAATTAGGACCAGCATCTGGTGCCGCTCACCGACTGGTCGTTGATGTAACGCCTTCGTTGCTCGACAAATCTTGTCGCAACCCAACGTCGAGCCCTCTATATCAAGCATTAATGCGTTATCACCAAGAATGTGGTTGGATCGTCGCTCACGTCACGATCAGTCCTTAGTTGACAGATCTTGGTTCTAGGCTCGGCCCGAAGTTGGCCACCTCAACCAGCCATTAACCAGACTAAGGCATGGTGCCACCTTAAAAGTTTGTACAACAGTCGCGACACCGTCCTCCGATGGTGGTTGATCTTGCCCATGGCTCGCCCCAACAGAGAGGATCTCCTGCCTGATGCATGGCTCAATTGGTCTTGTAACGATGGTCGTCGCAGTAACTGCTACGACGGCTGTGCTCGCATGCACGCCAAACCGCCCCGGGAAACTTCAAATGGGGCGCACGATCACGATCGATACGGATGGCGGAGCCACCCATGGCTCGGTTAGCTACGGTGAGACTCGATTGCTTCGCGACAAGGAGGTCATCCTGACCTTCGACGACGGTCCGATCGCGCGTCGAACGACCGCGATACTCAATGCGCTGGAACGTCACTGCGTAAAAGCCACCTTTTTTCCGGTTGGCCGTATGGCAATGTCCCGTCCGGGCGTCCTGCGCGATACAGTAGGCCGGGGGCACACGATCGGTGGACATACCTGGAGCCACCCGAACCTCCGGCGTATTGGCTTTGGACGCAGCCGTAAGGAAATTCAGAAGGGATTTGCGGCGCTCGAGGCCATTGTTGGACCACGCGTTGCACCGCTCTTTCGCTTTCCCTATCTCGCCGAATCCAGAAGAATACTCGCATACGTGAAGTCAGAAGACATCGCGTCCTTCTCGATTGACGTTGATTCGGGCGACACCCGTGGTTACGGGGTCAGCCGGGTGGTTCGTTCGACCATGACGCACTTGCGCCGTCGGGGCCGCGGTATACTGCTGTTCCACGACAGCAAATTGGTGACTGTCCGCGCACTCCCGCAAATCCTCGACCGCCTCGCCAATGAGGGATACCGCGTCGTCCACTTGCAGACAAAGTCGCCCCACCGTGCCCACCCCGACCTCGTTGCACGATACAGACGCCAGTTGGACGGTACCCCTGCACCGGTGGCGGAACAGCGTAAGTCGACGGAACGCCGGCGCAAGGCCGCTTCCGCACGCCAACGCGCGCGGCGCCAGCGAAACCAGCAACCCGGTTGGGCCATCAACCGGACCACTTCAGGCTGGAAAGACACTGTCTACGATACTGAACGATAAAAGTGCAGCGAAGAGCGGCTACCCGCCGATGTTCTCTTGTCACGCCCTGCTGACTGTTCTTCGCATGTTTTTCACGAGCCAAAAGAAGCACTGCTGCGCTTGACACGCCGAGTCTCATCAACTCGAGATATCACGTCGTGATCCTGCCGTTGCCAAACTGGCTCAGCTTTGAACTGTCATCAGGTCAGCAATAGAGCGTTGATAGATTCGCAAGCCGGGCAATCACCGCCAGCGCCCATCTCCGTCTACAGTTTCTGCACTGGCGTTACATGCGATGGCTGACAGAGTCGATATATCCAAGCAGAGGTCGAAAGGATGGCCTAAATCCACAGCGCAACAAGCGCCATTACAGCCAAGCCGAGAAACACCATCGCGAACTTAAGCTTAGTATCCTCTGGCTTAGCGAATTCATTCTCAACGATGTCTACGACCGCGATATATAGAAACGTACCGGCTGCCAGAGAGTCGAAGACACCCTCAAACCACTGCCCACCTCGCTCCGATAGAAAAGTGCCGACAATCGCGCCGGCGATTATGCCTAACGGAGTCATCGACGAAAACAGTGCAACGATTCCTGTCGATTTTGAGGGTGTTACGCCGCTGCGATGGAGGTTCACTCCGAGCGCAAATGCGGCGACTCCCTTATGC
>JBPCWA010000574.1:0-3395 GCA_051009975.1 Hyphomicrobiaceae bacterium | reverse complement strand
ACGCACAAACCTGCGGCAATGCCTCTCGACAATGCGAAAGCACCTGGGCGCGGCTCTGGTGACCGATGGTGATGAGGTCATGCTCGACGCGGCCATCGACTTGGACGCGGGGCGTTTTGAACAATTGATTGGCGAAGGCAGCATCCCGGCTCTGGAGGATGCCGCAGCGGTTTATGCCGGCGATCTTTTGGACGGCTTTGCTCTCAAGGAAGAGGCCTTCGAGGATTGGATCAGACCGGTTCGCGAGCGCTATCGCGGTCTGATGATCGACGTACTGCTGAAGCTGGTCGAACATTATGAAACGGTCAAGGATGCCGCTGCGCTCACACAGGCTGCTGCGCGTCTTCTGGCGCTCGACCCGCTCAATGAGAGGGTTCACCGTATGTTTATGCGCACTTACGCGGCGCAAGGACGCTACGGCGCCGCCCTGAAGCAGTTCGAGAACTGCCGGGAACTCCTCAAGCGTGAACTCGGCGTCGAGCCGGAATCAGCCACAGTTGACCTCAACCGCGAACTTCGCCGGCGACGCTCGAGCCAAGCAGACGCCGACGCGAGCGAACCGGCGCCGATCGATGATCTGGACGAAGGCCCTCCGCTGCCGGTAGAGCCTTCCATCGCAGTATTGCCATTCACCAATATGAATACCGCAGATGAGGACGACTTCTTTGCTGACGGTATCAGCGAGGATATTATCACGGCTCTGTCCAAAATCAGCACCATTCTGGTTATCGCACGGAACTCCAGCTTCATCTACAAAGGTTCGGCAGTCGACGTGAAACAAGTGGGCCGCGAGCAAGGAGTGCGTTATGTGCTTGAAGGCAGTGTACGCCGAGCCGGCACGCGGGCACGAGTGACGGCACAACTGGTTGATGCCACCACGGGCCATCACATGTGGGCAGAGCGCTTTGACCGCGATCTGGACGACATGTTTGCTATTCAGGATGAAATTACCCGTGAGATCGTTGTTGCACTGGATGTTCAGCTGCGAGAAGGCGAGCAAGCGCGGGTATGGTCACGTGGCACCAACAACGTTGAGGCCTGGGAATGTGTTAGACTTGGCATGGATGCGATTAACCAAATCACCCCTGAAAGCAGGATCGAAGGACGTAAGCTAATCGCGCGGGCGCTCGAACTCGATCCCAACTATCCCATGGCTTGGGTTTCGATGGGGTGGATTTACTTTCACGAGGCTGACTTCAACTTAGGGCCTGGATCCAAAGATGCCCGCGACGTAGCGCTGCGATCAGCCGAGGAATGTGTTCCAAAGGCGCTTGAACTGGATCCGTCATATCCCGATGCTTTTGCTCTTCTGGGGTTATGTCATCTGTCGCACAAGGCATACGATGACGCGATAGCCGCTATGGAAAGGGCAGTCGCTTTGGCACCTAATCACGCGGAAAATCTCGCAATTGCCGGGGCTGTCCTCAACAAATCCGGGCAACCGGAACGGTCATTTGAATTGATCAACAGGGCCATGCGCCTGTGTCCGATCTACCCGAGCTGGTACTTGTATGTACTGGCCACAGCGTGCCGCCTACTGCACCGCAGCGATACGGCGGTGAGCGTGTTCGAGCAGGGAATCAAGCGCAATCCGGACAATCTCTCGATGCATGTTGGCCTGGCGTCTACTCTGGGCGAACTGAGTCGCGAACAAGAAGCCCGACTGTCGGTGACCGAAATACTCAGGCTCGATCCGGATTTCTCCATCTCAGGATACGCCAGACAACTCTCATACCGGGATCCGGCTGAATTGGCGCGGTTCGAAGATGGCCTCCGCAAAGCCGGTTTGCCAGCGTAGTCACTCACTCGTCTCAATTGGATGGGGTGAAAAAAGGCGCTTGCAGCAAACAAAATTGGCAACGAAAAGGTGGTCAACAGCGGACATTCTGCCCAAACGCGCCACCTTACACCCCAAATATCGTACACACAGATGGCATAAGTTGTCGTATCAACCGCTCTAACCGTCGCAGCCATCAACAAGGATGAGCTTGAGTTCGGTTCCGCTTCTTTGCCGAAGATTGATGAATTCCTGATACTCTGGATCAGAATGCCATGCCCGGGCTGCACCCATGTCAGGAAATTCGATAAGAGTAAAACTTGTAGCATCGAACGGTTCACCGCCTTCAAGTGTCTCCCATGGAGAAGCACTTGCTCGACTAACGTATCTGCCACCATGTTTTTCGATAAGCTTCGTTACGGGCTCTATGTATTTCGGGAGCCAGGACTCCAAGTTTTTGAATTTGTAGAGCCCAATCGCATAAGCCGTCATTTCGATCTCCCGGAATTGGTTCCTTTTGGTGTTCTTCACATCCGAATTGTCGCACACTCGGGTGTGCAAAGCATCTCAAACTCACCGCCGGAGAATGTCGCCTTTGGGTCAAAATTCCCCGTTCTACGCCGGAAAGATACACTTCCGGATTGCAACCAACATCGGACTCTTATTGCCGGCGTCCAGTATGGTGAAAATGTGCCAGGAACCGCTCATATGGGTTGGATCACTTCAAATTTTTGACATTGCCCTTGACGATTGTCACGTCATCCAAGCTGCCGTCTGAGTACCCGCCCTCGTTCATATGCCTAGACTCCTATGCTCACGATGGTCCCAGCTGCACAACGTTATTACGCACCCGCCTGGAAAGTAGATACCAATATCTTCCACTCGGCATTGGTATTAATGACATTGTAGGAATGGCGCCAACTTCTCTCAAGTGAGTCGTCCTCGCGAAACTGCTCCCAGGTCACCGAAACAAGAGCGCTATGCGTGCCCAGCGACACTAACTCGAAATCTTTCGTCCTCGGCTTCTTCACGCCGCCCTCTTGGAAGGACTTCAGTCGCGGTCGGTGAAATGCGCTGATGTCGTCGGCCACCTCGAACAGCGAGACGGAGCCGTCTGCGCCGATAAAAATGCATGGGAGATGAAAGAACTGATTTACGTCATCGACGTTGGATGTCTCGCAGACAATTCTTTCCCAGGTGGAGCGGTAGCTTTCGATGAGTGATCGGATTGAATCCATGCGCCCTCCCTGAACAATGATCTACCGGCAACGCTAGGTGGCCGGGCTGTTGCGAAATCCCCTCACAATTTCCAAACATAGCGTAGACTGGACAACGAAGCGAGATGCGCCATTATGAGGACATCAAGTTGCGTTGCAGGATGACCGCGACGGGTCAAAATTCACCGGTGAAATTGTGCCTCGTGAGCGTCTGTTTTGCCCCCGAAACCGGACTCACAGCATGACGGCTTACAGAGTCCGGAATGTGCCATTTCTCGACACTAGTTGCAGCGCGCGGCTTTTATTTCGGTAGTGCCGCCGCGCGATGTCGCGCGAGATGGTTCGCTATTGCTTCGTTCACATCAGCGGCATGCGTCAGGGGAGCCATGTGTCCGGCACCC
>JBPCWA010000573.1:0-9057 GCA_051009975.1 Hyphomicrobiaceae bacterium | reverse complement strand
ATCAAATGTGGAGCCTGATGCAGGGAAACGCCGGCTTGAACGGGATAGACTAGCACAGTGTACAGCGACAACATCCAAAACGCAGCCGTACGCAGTGCTTCTCTGCGCGTGAATGTTGGCTCGTACGAGCTGGATGATCCTGGCGTTGCGATCCCATTTTGCTCCATAATCGAGCGCTGGCGTGGATCTCCGTCTGGGAATAGGCCAAGATCTTCGGGTCTGCGAACCATCAACAACCAATTTGGTACAAACCCAATGATCAAAACGGTAGCTCCAATCGCTATCCATCCAAAGCGCCACCCATCGTAAAGTATCGCCGCTTGAGCAATAAGGGGCATAGCGACGAGTCCAACCATCAGCGCTGCGGTTGAAATCGAAGTTGCTATGCCTCGCAAACGCATAAACCAATTATTTACCGCACCGTAAATGCCAAGATCAAAAGGACCGGCAAAGTTCATGCGTGCTACGCAGAAAAACATCACAAAATAGAGAAGTGACTGGGTCAAAGATAGCATGATGGCGCAGATAGATGTGGCCAAAACAGCAGCGCACAGCATCGCGCGTGCTCCGTGCCGGTCGAGCATCGAACCCAGAATTGGAGAAGTAACAGCCGCGAGAACACCGCCGATCGAAACGGCAGCGGCCATACCAGTCCGCGACCAGCCAAACTCTTCTGTCATTGGTATTATAAAAATCGAAAGTGTCGCGACGGCTGGTCCTTGCCGCGCGAAGCCAGCACAACAAACGCACGCTAGGATGATCCAGCCATAAAAAAATGGAAGTCGCGGGCGAAGGAGAGCCGGCAAACCGTTCTGGCGCATTGGCAGTCCTCGACTTCTGCTCTTCGGCAGCTTCCGGTTGAGAGCGCTGGCTAGATCTCTTGACCGAGTGTCTCAGTGATCTCCGTTAGAATAGGCATGAGATAAGTCTTGAAGCGATTGTGATCCTCGCTCATTGGAAAGTGCCCAAGACCTTCCATGATTGTCAGCTTTGCGCCCTTTATCCAAGAGGCAGTATCGGCACTGGCTTCTGGTGTACAGGAGTAGTCGTACTCACCAGTTAGCATGTAGACGGGACATCGCTCTGTGTCGATTTCTCCTAACGACTGACTGACGTCGCCATCAACCGAATAGAAGTGCAAATCACCCATGAAAACCCCTGGCCCGCTCTGCATGTAATGCCAAAGCGTTTCCCACCGCTCAACCGAAGGGGCGCCAGGTCCGACCAGTCCGTAACAGTAAGCCGCACTCATTTCTCCGCCATGAATAGTGGGGCGGTGCAGCCACGAAATGTCGAAATAGCGCTGCACAAAAGCGGAGGACTGCAAGCCGATAATGCAACGGAACTCATCAGGATATCTGCGGGCCAACTCCAGTACCACGCGCCCACCAATGGAGCATCCCGCGACCACGGGCCTTTTTAGGCTGAGTGCTCGACACACCGTCATGACGAGATCAACGTAGCCGTCAGTGGTTAACTTATACTCTTCGTTTTCCCAGCCGGGAGGAGGTGAGGACTTGCCGTGCCACGGCATGTCAAAGACAATAACGCGGAATTCGCGCGTGATATCCGGATCATTCAAGAGCGCTCGATACTGCCGTCCATCTGAGCCAGCAGTGTGCAGGCAGAGTAGGGGTATTCCCTCGCCGCTTTCTTCCCAGTAAAGCCGATGCCGCCGTCCGCCAATATCAAGACACATGTAGCGTCCGATGATGTCTTCGATCTGGACTTTGCTCATCCGTTGGTTCCGTCATGCGAGGGCTTCGGTCTGGGTTTCTCAAGTATCAATTTGAGAGTCAAAAAGTGCGCCATGGCCAATTCTATGTTGCCTTCCATTTGCATTTTTCCGTCGCGGATTAATGCAATGATGTCATGGTGGCGTGGTTTGGGGATCGGCTGCCAAAACTCTTGCCAGGCCTCGGCGGTACCGCGAATGGCAAAGTCATAGGGCGTTACATAAACATTGGCGTCCGATATTTCGACAATCCGCCCTTCCCGGATGACCAGAATATGAGATTTACTACCGATCTGGAGAAGAATGCTGGCGTTGAACCAGCGTCCGCGGCGCGTGAGTGCGCGATCCTCGTTCACGAGGTCTTTGAGCCTATGGATCATTTCCATCTCCAGTCGCGTTTGCCGCTGGCACGCGGACTTCGCCCTCGTCCTGAAGGAGATTGTTCAGGACATGGTCGTTCCAGTCGCCCAGTGAAGGGCCAAGACGATCAATAACGCCCGGCGTCGCCGAAAGTCGGGGCAGAACATTCGGCACCGTAATGTCGCCGTGAACGGCGTGACTGATCGTGGTCAACACCTCGCGCGCGTCAAAGTGGGGATCCGCGAAAATGTCGGCGATGGAATTCACTGACCCACAGGGGACGTCTCCTTCTGTACATCGCGCTACAACTTCATCCATAGCCAACGACTGCGTAAACTGAGTGACAATCCCTTCAACTGTTTGACGGTCCTCAAGACGCTGCCTCGTCGTAGGATGACTCTCGGCAAGATCCGGTCTGTTGAGTACGTTGCGCGCTAGCCTGTCCCACATCCTGTCACTGGTGCACGCGATGGCAACCCAGTTGTTGTCGGCAGTCGGGAAATGCCCATGCGGACAAGCGTTGCGGGTGCTTACGCCTTCACGTTCGCGAATGGTACCGTGGCGCGCATACAGTGGGGCAATCTCGTCAAGCACTCGAAAAATTGATTCAAATAGCGCGACGTCAATCACCTGACCACGGCCAGTCTTTTCGGCAACCCTAAGTGCCATGAGAGCGCCAACGGCTCCGTACAAGCCAGAAATGTAATCAGCGAGTGACGTCGATCCAGGTGTGACCGGCGGTCCACCGGGCAATCCGGCTAGATACGTAAGGCCGCCGACAGCATGGGCTATGCGTGCGAACCCTGGACGGTCGCGATAGGGTCCCGTTTGGCCATAACCGCTAATCCGCACGATAACCATCTTTGGGTTCAACCGATGCAGTATCTCGGGGCCTATCCCCCACTTTTCGAGGGTTCCAGGACGGAAGTTTTCGGTAATGACATCTGAACGGCGGACAAGTTCCTTGAACTTCGAGACGTCACCGTCGTTCTTGAAGTCGAGTGTAACTGAGCGTTTGTTGCGTGCCTCACTGAGCCAGGCAAGCGTCTCGCCATGAACATTGGTTGGCGTACCGAAGACGCGCATGGGGTCACCGCCATCAGGATGTTCCAGTTTTATGACCTCGGCACCAAATTCTCCAAATATTGTCGAAGCGAATGGCGCGGCAATGAAGGTCGCCAGGTCTAGAACGCGGATGCCCTCCATCGGTTTCGCGCTTGTTTTAGCAGTAGGGTTTGTCATGCCATTCAATATCCGAGTTGGCTTAAACGATTGCAGTTTCCAGTCCAGTTCCGAGCTGACACTGAAGTAGCCAGTTGTCAGTCGAGATCAGACTTGATTGTCTTGCGGTGCGCAACGAGTGCCTATTTCAGCAATCGTTTTGGTCGGCCCGCCAGCCAAGCCTCGATGTCCTCAACAGTTTGTTCGTAGAACGTCCGATACGTTTCCTCTGTGACATACCCGAGATGAGGTGTGAGTACGGTCCGAGGAGCGCAGCGTAAGGGATGGCTGGCGGCCAAAGGCTCGTTATCGTACACGTCTATACCGGCGCCTGCGATAAGGCCTCTTTGCAACGCCGCAATCAGGGCATTCGTTTCAACAATCCCACCTCGGGACGTGTTTACTAGATAAGCTGTCGGCTTCATGAGTGCGAGTTCTTCCGCGCCAACAAGTCCGCGTGACCGATCAGACAACTTGTAGTGGATCGTAATGAAATCCGATTCTCCAAAAAGAACGCGTTTGCTGACTGAGCGCGCGCCAGCGGCGTGGGCTCTTGTTTCGTCTAAATTCGTACTCCAAGCTATAACGTTCATGCGAAACGCTCGAGCTATCGAGGACATTTCTGTCCCTATTCGCCCAAGTCCTACTATTCCTAATGTGCTCCCGGCAAGGTCTGTACCCAACGTCGTAATCCATTGACCGTCACGCATTCGCGCGTTTTCGATCGGAATGTGGCGGGCCAGAGCGAGAATGAGTCCCCAGGCTAGCTCAGGCGTAGCATGGGTTGACCCGGTGGTGCCTGAGACAGGAATGCCACGCTGGTGCAATGCCTCAACATCCAGTGATCCGTTGCGCATGCCGGTTGTCACAACGAACTTTAAGTTATAAAGACCAGCCAGTGTTTGGCGGTCGAACAGCGTTCGTTCGCGCATGATGCAAATGACGTCAAAGTCCTTGAGAGCAGCAATGACATCCTGCGGTGGACCGAGTGGGTCATGAAAGAATGTTACCTCATGATCTGACTCGATTGCACTCCAGTCAGCCATAGATCGTGCAATTTTATGGTAGTCATCAACGACGGCGATTTTCATGGATCTCTCGGGATGGGTGAAACTGATGCTTCGTTATTGTGCACACAAACCGGCCGGTGCTGCAAAGTCAAACACACATCCTGACTTGCGAGATCTTTCGCATTTTTGATGCTTGAGCTAGTTTGCCGGTGCCACTGCTTGCAACGCAGTTGGAACCCCACTAGCGCTGCTGTGTCTGGAGAGAGGTCTTGGCGCTATGGTAGAAGACGATTGCATGATGAAAGAAGGCCTGCACGTTGCCCGCTATGGGTCGCCGCTGTGGCAGGCTTTGTTTGAACCAAAACGCATCGCTTTGATTGGACTTTCAAGTGATCCAAATCGTCCTGCTGGTCGTCCCTTGAAATTTCTGCTGCGCGACGGTTATCCGGGCACCATCTACCCCATCAATCCCCATCGTTCGGCGGTCCAAGGGGTCCCGTCCTTTTCCTCCCTGGATGCGCTGCCCCAACGACCGGATCACGCCTACATCCTGCTGGATACGGAGCATGCGATGGACGCGGCGAAAGCCTGCTTTCGGGCGGGAGTTCCCGTTGTGCAGGTGTTGGCGGACGGTTTCGCGGAGTCAGGTGACGCGGGGACTGCGCTGCAAGAGGAACTGGCAAGTGCTGCTCGTTGCGCCGGTTCACGGCTACTAGGGCCAAACTGCATGGGCCTAGCCGACCTCAATTTGGGTTTGAGCCTGACGGTCAACGCCACGTTTGAGGAAGGGATCGTGCGTGGTGGGCGCATTGCTTTGGTATCGCAAAGCGGCAGCATGATGGGTGGTCTTATGACGCGTGCGGCGCACATTGGGTTAAAATTCTCAAAAATTGTGGCCGTTGGCAACGAAGCAGATTTGAGCGTTGGCGAGATTGGCCAAATGCTTGTCGGTGACCCACAAACGGATGTGATTCTCCTTTTCCTCGAAACAATTCGAAAGCCAGAAGAGGTCGTTCAGTTTGCAAATATGGGGTACAGGGCGGGCAAACCAATTATTGCCTATAAGTTGGGCAAGTCATCTGTTGGCCAAGAACTTGCCGTCCTACACACAGGCGCCCTTTTAAGTGATGACAATATCGCTTCTGCCTTCATGCAAGATGTCGGTATCGCACGCGTCACAATGTTAGAGTCGCTCTTCGAGGCGGTGCCACTCTTTACTGGCAGACGACCGCCAACATTTAAGCCTCAAAAGGTCGGCGTTATCACGACAACCGGAGGCGGCGGAGCTTCTGTCTGTGATGAATTATCCTCCGCGGGGGTCGATCTACTAACTCCGTCACAGGATACAGTTGACGCCATAGCATCAACCGGCGTCCGAGTGGGGCGTGGCCCACTAACAGACGTGACGCTGGCCGGGGCGCGCCCAGACGTCATTGGGCCCTCTTTGGTGGCCATGGCAGATGATCCAGAGTGCAACATTTTGGTCTGCGTCTTGGGCTCGTCCTCTCGTAGCGATCCGGAAACCGCAATGCAGCCGATATTGTCGGCTGACGTGCAGGGAAAGCCCCTGGCGGCCTATCTGGTTCCGGACGCTCCGCTGGGCATGCGAATTCTGGTGGAGGAAGGTATTTCCGTGTTCCGAACACCAGAGACGTGCGCAGATGTTGTGCGTGCCTTCACGAACTGGCGACCTCCGCGGATGGAGCGCATATCCGCGCCAAGAAATAATGTGACCACCTTGAGAACATTAGATGAGCATGCATCACTAGAATTTCTCACGAATTTTGGAGTACCTATCACAGACCGCGCCATCATCGAAATTGCAGAGATTGAACACGTCAATTTACCTTTTGCCTATCCTGTCGTCGCCAAGATCTTGGCTGACGGTATAGCTCATAAAACAGAGGCAGGCGCAGTGATTACGAACATTGCACATCACGCAGAGCTGGTTGCCGCAGCCAAACAAATATCTGACAATGTCTCGAATGCTCATCCGGACGTCTTAGTAGACCGATTGTTGGTTGCGCCCATGATTGAGGGCATTCAAGAGGTTTTAATCGGATACCGCTGCGACGCCCAAGTTGGGCCCGTCGTAACTGTCGCGGCTGGCGGAGTCATGGTTGGCTTATACGACGACAAGTCCGTTAAGTTAGCTCCTGTTGGGACAGAGCAGGCAATGGAGATGATTGAGGAAGTTACTGGTTTGGCCCCGGTTCGCGGATACCGAGGACAGGAAGGCGGAAATCTGATTGCACTTGCCGATGTTATAGTGGCTCTCTCGAGACTGGGAGACCTTTCCGAACCATTCGTTTTGGAGGCGGAGATAAATCCTCTCATCGTTAACGTTGAAGGCGCAATAGCCGTAGACGCGTTGGTACGGATCGGTGCAGTTTAACGAAAGTGCGTCCCTGCGAGGACCTCTCATTTTTGCGGGGGTTACGATTATGCAGCAGGGTGAGGAGTGGGCGCGATCACGTTGGTTGCTCTCTGGTGCGAACGGTATTTGTGTTGTGCCAACTATTCATCTGAACCATGAATTCACCCCTTGCGGCTTCATTCGAATTCGCGCATGGTGCACCCAAGCCTCCATTTGGAAAAGTCTGTCGGCGCAGAGTGCTGCGGCTTCGAATGAGAGAGGCAGGGAGGTAATGACAAGCGGAGGAAACGCGGTGTATCGCGTCCAGGGTAGCTCGTGACGAAGCTTCTCGAGATCAAGAATCTCCAGACACATTTCTTTACATCAGCTGGTGTGGTTAAGGCGGTCGACGGTATTACATACGATGTCGCACCCGGAGAGACCGTGGCAGTGGTGGGGGAATCAGGCTGCGGCAAGTCGGTCAGCGCCATGTCGATTCTGCGATTGATCCCCAATCCGCCTGGCAAGGTGGTGGGGGGCAGCATTCAATTCGACGGTAAAGACCTGTTGGCTCTTTCGGATAGCGACATGCGCGATATCCGCGGGCGCGATATAGGCATGATATTTCAGGAGCCGATGACGTCGCTCAATCCGGTCCTGTCGATCGAACGACAGCTCACCGAGACCTTGGAGCACCATCTCGGCATGGACAAGGCTGCTTCGAGAAGTAGAGCGCTCGAACTCCTTGGCCTCGTCGGCATTTCCGAGCCTGAGAGGCGTCTCAAGCAGTATCCCCACCATCTCAGCGGTGGCATGCGACAGCGTGTGATGATCGCGATGGCTTTGGCCTGCAATCCGAAATTGATCATTGCCGATGAACCCACAACGGCACTGGATGTTACAATTCAGGCGCAGATCCTCGAGTTGATGAAGGACCTTACTCGGGAACTTGGCGTTGCCATGATCATCATCACCCATAACCTGGGTGTCGTGGCGCGTTACGCCGATCGAGTGAACGTGATGTATGCCGGGCGGATTGTAGAGAGTGCGACGGCTCAGGAAATTTACCACAATCCAAAACACCCCTACACCCTGGCGCTGCTGCGATCAGTGCCGCGAATGGATCAACCGCGTGGGGGCAAGCTCCAACCCGTGGAGGGGCAACCGCCTGATTTGACAAAACTTGACGATGGATGCTCTTTCCGGCCACGCTGTAAATTCTCAACCGCGCAATGCGGTAAATCTCGCCCAACACTTGAGGAAGTGGGAGCGGGACATATTTCCGCCTGCTGGGAGAGGGAGTCGGTCGGATTGGGAGCACAAGCATGAGCGTTGAAGTTGCGGAATCGCCTGTGTTTGCGCAGGATTCTGATGCGCCGCTTGTACAGGTGCGCAATCTCAAAATGCACTTTCCAATCACCGAAGGCGCGATCATCCCGCGCGTCGTCGCCCACGTAAAGGCGGTGGATGGGATTAGTTTTGATATCCGCAAGGGGGAGACACTTGGGCTAGTCGGAGAATCGGGATGCGGCAAGACGACGACCGGACGTTGTATTTTACAGCTTGAAAAGGCCACCGAAGGGGAGATCATCTACGACGGAGAGGATCTCAACAAACTCGATAAGAAAGCGATGCGCCCTCTGCGTCAGCGCATACAGGTCATTTTTCAAGATCCCTATAGTTCACTCAATCCGCGCATGAAGATCGGTGACATTATCTCCGAGCCGATGATGGTACATGGTACGGAGCCAGACAAGGCGGCACGCCAAAGGCGCGTCCGCGATTTGCTCGGCGTTTGCGGATTGAATCCAAAATTTGCTGATCGGTATCCACACGAAATGAGCGGTGGTCAGAGACAGCGCGTCGGTATTGCGCGCGCGCTCGCGGTCCGACCGGAATTTATCATCTGTGATGAGGCGGTCTCAGCATTAGACGTGTCGATCCAAGCACAGGTAATCAACCTGCTGGAGGAATTGCGCGACGAGTTCGATCTCACCTACCTCTTCATAAGCCATGATTTATCGGTGGTCCGGCATATCTGTCAGCGTGTTGCAGTTATGTACTTGGGCAATATGGTAGAGCTGGCGGCGACCGACGAACTCTTTGACAACCCAGTTCATCCTTACACGAAGGCGCTGCTTGAAGCAGTTCCAATACCTGATCCAGTGGTTGAAGCTGCCCGAGCCCACCAAGTGATCGAAGGCGAAATTCCAAGTCCGATAAATCCGCCGAGTGGATGCGTCTTTCATCCGCGCTGCAACATAGCAGTTGATAGCTGTAAAGTTGTGTCTCCGGAATTCAGAGAAATCCGACCTGGTCATTGGGTCGCATGCTCACAAGTGTAGAACGCTGCATGTAAAACCCTCACTCAAAAG
>JBPCWA010000572.1:0-4399 GCA_051009975.1 Hyphomicrobiaceae bacterium | reverse complement strand
CGGCAAATCCCGTTGTCCGAGTTGCAAGGGGCCGGTCCAAAAGATGGATATTGCAGGTCGACGCGCCTTCATATGTATCACCTGTCAACCTCTAACTGTGACGTGAACTCTTGGTCGCACGCTATGCGATAGAATGGCGGGCTGCGACCAACTGCACCTCATCTTCATAATGAGTTTTGGTGTTCCCGATACCGACGAAGCGATGTCAGACGCGGCTAACGGATACTTGGACTTGTCTTGTTGTGCGCTGAGGAACCCTTTCGCATCCCCCCAATGGGCCGAAGCACGATCCTCAACCCCAAGGTACGACCGTCACGCCCAGACCAGCCCCTGCCAATTCGCACAGTGCAACAAACAATTCCACTCGATCAAGCATCGTTTTGATGCCGAACATGCTCCGCAATTCAATTCTGAACTGGTGAGTTGCGCAGTTCCTACCCGATATCCAGCCACTAGTTGTTGGACGTCAGCACTGACCGACCGAATCGTTCGAAGGCAAATCTGGCATTTACTGCAAAGGACAGTCCTGAAGCTTTCGACCAATCGAGTCTTCGGGTGGTGCTCGGGAACGACGAACACTCACCTGCCCCAACAAGCCTGTAAGGTCAAGCCGCATTTTGTGGTTGCAACGTCAACGTTGATCCTTTGATAGCATTGACGAAATGCTGCCGGATACTATGCCAGTCCAACGCACAAAATTTGATCTGTTGTCGTCAACCGCACAACATCAGCGAGGGCCTGTTCTCCGCTCGGCATTTCGAGACGAATCTCGTCGAAGCTTTAGATTGGTCTGACGCCATGCCTGCGAAGTCTGTTGATCACACACATTCCGCGTATCGCATTTCGAACGGCACGTGTGTCGACAACCAGCATCATGGCACCCTGTACGCACCCGAAATCCAGCGCAATTTTCGGAAATCGCAAAGCTTGCAACGCCGGGCGGCTATCTCGTAAGTTGCAGCTCTCAGTTCGGACCGATTTAAGATCCATTGCAGGAGCGATGCGATCTCCCTTCCCATCTGGACAATGGAAACCCTGATGAAGCAACGCAAGCTTGGCCAGAACGGCCCCAATGTGAGTGTCGTCGGCTATGGTGCAATGTCATTTACCGACTTTTACGGACCGGCCACAGATACCGGCTCCATGGAGGTCCTGGATGCTTGCGTCGAACACGGCATTACCCACATCGATACATCGAACGTCTATGGAATGGGTCGATCCGAGAGTGTAATTGGGAACTGGTTGAAGCGGCGGGGAGGTGAGCCGCCTTTCGCCATTGCCACAAAGGGGGGCATTACACGACAAACGGATCGTCGGTTTAATAATGAGCGCGAGCATCTCAGACAAGCACTCGACGCGAGCCTTTCGCGATTAGGAGTAGAGACCATCGATCTCTATTACGTGCATCGGCGCGAGCCAGAAATAGAAATTGAAGAGGTGACCGAAACGCTCGCAACCTTCGTAAAAGCAGGCAAGATCAAGGCCATCGGGTTTTCTGAGATTGCACCATCCTCCCTGCGTCGTGCAAATGCGGTTCACCCGATCGCTGCCGTTCAATCAGAGTATTCTCTTTCCACCCGCTCCCCGGAGATGGGGTTGGTGCAGACTTGCGCCGAGATAGGGGCATCACTGGTGGCCTTTTCGCCCGTCGGCCGCGCGTTGCTTACTGATCGACCGCACCGGGCTGATGGAATCTCTGAGATGAGCTTTTTGAAAGTGAATCCACGATTTATCGAGCCAAACCTCAGCGCAAACATTGCCGCCACAACGAAATTCCGCGCATTGGCTTCCGAGATGGGCGTGGCTGCCAGTAGTCTCGCCATTGCTTGGTTGACGCATCAGGGTGATCACGTACTACCTATTCCTGGCACCAGGCATGTGTCTCACTTGACCGAACTTGCAAAGGGAGGCAGCCTGGACCTCTCGCAACAGGATCTTCAACGAATTGAAGGCATTTTGCCGATTGGTTGGGCGCACGGCGACAGATACTCTGTAGGACAGTGGATTGGTCCGGAGAAGTACTGTTGATCCAGGAGGCTTGGTAATACCCTCAAAGGACATCAGCGAATGATGATGAGGCGACAATTCCTGCCGAAAAAGCCAACCGCATCTGCGGCGTAACAATAATGCGGCGGCGCGGCTGGTTCCGTACCTCTCTCATTTACGGGCTTGACCAATGAGAGCTTAGACAACACGCCCTATCGTTTTTCCTCTGATCAAGCCAGGGCGTTGTAGAGGACCACCTGCGAGTCCATAGAGGCTATATGTCGGCGCCGTTTGCGTGCACCCAAGGAGCCTCGCCCCCAATCGGGTGAGTTCACCGTTCAGAGGAAGACCTGACATGTGCGCACCCACGACCGCCAACTCAATCTCTTCGTCGCACGCGTCCGCTTTAGGCGGGGTTCTGGCGACCGGCCAGTCGGTTGCCCCAGCCATGACGCCCGACACCTGACACCTGACACCTGACACCTGACACCTGACATCTCGTGAAACAGACTGCCGACATCAGATCGTTAATCGACCCCATCAGTTTAATTGATTTGAGGCCCGGGCGCCCTGGTGCGCCTCCAAGGTCCCTCATTGGCCCAGAATTCGATCATCGTTGCTCCACAATCAGTCTCGATACTCAACTGGTTGTAACCCGGCGTCAGGATGTAAAATCCCTGTTCCAAGTGTGACGTCACCGGACCAAAACTGCCACTCTCGCGGTTCTTATGAAATCGCCAGACGCCATTGTGCAGCGCACCCTCGCAGTGCGATTCGAAGAGAACGAACACCGGATTATTCACATCCTTTGCCCCATTTCGCGGAGCATGTATGACGGGCTCGGCTAGGGTCGATGATGCTGAGAGTGCTGCTAGCATCACCCCCGTTAGGACATAGCGTTTCATTCGACTATCCTGTCCAATAAATCTGCATCTGATTGGATTGTAGGGTAATACTTGCGTCGACTCGCGACGGTGGCAAAACCCACACCACGTGAACTTTTGCTGAAGTGCAGTTGGGTCCAAACATGAGTTGTATCGGCCACAGCCACCTAAAAACGGCGTCGAACGATCGATTGATAATCGACAAGGAAGAGCAGAAGAGCTGAGTTGACAACTTCAGGACGAGAGAAAGCAGACCTGGCCGACCTCTGCCAGAGACGCGTCGGCTGTGAGATAATTCACGGCGTCATCATAAGACCCAGTTCTATCGCGCTGTCCCTGGCTACCAGATCTCACAGCTTGGCAATAACACCTCGACCCCTACGATGTTGTCTCGGCCAGCCCTGACAATCGATATCTCTGGTCCAGCGATGCCAAGGCACGATTGATAATTCTAGCAGGGGAAATGCGCGTATCTATCTGGGCATCTCCAGCCCAAAGATTGATCCGGCGTTCAATCGGAAAGACCTGCTATTTGCAAGCCGTCGAACAGCACCGCCGCATCAGCACTCTGTTTGTAGGGCAACAACCGGTGCAGCGACGATATCGAAAAGCCCGCATTGAGCTTTCGAATATCGTCGGACTTTTGTTGGGCCGCGGAAGCGTTCCCCAATTGGCCGTAACACGACGCCATGTAAACATGAGGCCAAAGCGCTTCTGGATTGCGGTTAACGGCACGCTTAAAAAGATCCAGAGCACGATCAAATCGACACAACACGAGATTGGCCATGCCCATGTAGTGCGGATAGTAAAAGGGGTAGTGAGGATTGAGCCGCACCGCCCTTTCGATCAGCAAGATTGTCTCCTGGTTCGCACCGGCGAAATGGAGAGCCCCAGCGAGAGCCGCATAGGCATCGGCACTGCTGGGCTCCAATCTGAGCCATTTGCGCGCGGCTTCGATGGCTTTTTCGTGTTCTCTTTGGAAGAGATAGACCGTACTCAATGCCTCGTAAACAAGAGGCAAATGCGGTCCAAACACCGTGGCCAGCTGCGCAGTCTCCGCCGCGCGTTCGAGGTTGGGTTCTGAACCCATAAACCAGTCTTGCACGTACGTTTCAGCGAGGCCTGCATAGGCTTCGCCATATGATGGGTCAAGTGCAATGGCGTTTTTGTAGAGTTCTCTAGCGCTTGCATTCTGATCTTGGGAAAAAAATCTATACTGTTCCCGTGCCCGCAAGACATAATCGTAGGCCTCGCTGTTGTGCGTCGGTTTCTGAGGAAAACCTGCTCGCAAATCGCCAAGCAGTCTTACTTCTAACGCTTGCACAATTTTACCTGTTACGTCGTCCTGCACAGCAAATACGTCTTCTAACCTTCGGTCATAACGTTCTGACCACAGCTCGCTGCCTAGTACACCGTCGATAAGCTGGGTACCGATCCTAAGGCGCGGACCCGATTTTCGAACGTTACCCTCGAGGACATATTTCACGCCCAGCTTTCGACAGACATCCTTCACAGGAACGGATTTGCGT
>JBPCWA010000571.1:0-3037 GCA_051009975.1 Hyphomicrobiaceae bacterium | reverse complement strand
ATCCTGAACTTCAACCTGACCGATATGAAGGCCGGCGCGAATAGCTATGCCGGATGCGGCCAGCTCGCGCGACAGATCAATAGCAGCCGATACTGCGGAGGCGGGTTCATCAAATACCGCCAGCGTGCCATCACCGGTACTCTTCACAGTCGTTCCATTGTACGCTGAGACCCGCAATCTGCTAATCGAGTCGTGTAGCTCGATGACTTTCCGCCACTCGGTATCTCCTAGTTCGCTGGCCGTCTTGGTCGAGTCGAAAATATCCGTGAACAAGACCGTAACTATCCGCTTTCGGGCGCCCGCCCCAGGTCGGGTTCCTGTCAAGAACTCAATGATATCATTCTGCGCGTCCCGCCAGTTCGGCGTGAAGGACCACATGTGATCGGCATTTGCCCACTCAATCAGCTTTGCTCCTGGTATCAACGCTGCAATCGCTCGCCCATCTATTATTGGCACAACTCGATCGCCAAGGCTGTGGCAAACAAGGGTTGGAGCATTTATTCGTGGCAGCAGTGGTGCAAGGTCGAACGTCGCCATGCTTCGGAACATCGCGAGCAATGACCCTGAGCTACACGATTGTCGCTCAAATCTTTCCCACCAGCGACGTACCCTTGCGTCATCGGCGACAGAAGGAGCAAATATCTCCAACCATACTGATTCTGGCTTTCCCCAAGTCTGCACGAGTGACATTACCATCTCTCGCTGGTCTCCAGCCGACTGAGGTCTATGGTCTGGGTCTGCGAAACTGCGAATGAACTCCTGAGAAACGCCTAATGCCGGAGCATCCATGAGGCACAATCTTCGAACCCTCTTCGGATGCATGGCGGCCAAGGCCGCCGCAATGGCCCCTCCCTCACTGTGGCCGACTATGTTCGACGACTCGACACCTTCTGCGTCCATTACAGCCAGTACATCGAGTACATAATCATCAAGCGTAGACGGCTCAGTGACCCGATCCGACAGGCCAACACCTCTCTTATCGATCATGATTATTTCGTGATGCTGGCCCGCCCACTCCAGCATGCGTTCCCATTCAGGGAGCTCCCACATCAATTCAACGTTGCTAACTAAAGGCGGGGTGAAAACGACCTGATGTTTTCCTTGCCCCCAACGCATATACCCGATCGACACGTCTCGTGATCGCACATAACGAATATCCGGCAGCGCTTTCACAATCCAGCTCCTCTAAATCCAGCCGAAGCGATACTGGCAGCTGGAGAATAATTGATCCAGCAACGAGCCGGAGCTGGAGTTCTAATTCGCAAGGTTGCCAGACTTGGCTGTCGGCCCGCGGATGATACTTGCAGATCGATTCAGCAAGCTTGCTTTCGACCGGATTAGCTGACGCGGCGAACGGAGTGCGCTGCAACATCACGAATGGTGGCCGCGACCGAACCTGGCCCATCTGGGACGTGTCTTGCTGCACTTGCACACGTCTGCTTTCAGGGGCAAAGCGGTCGTAGTTTTACACACTCGACCAGTAGTGCACGAACACTCACGGCGGGTTGATTGGCGTTTTAATAGGTTGCACGATCCGCAATGGTATTAGGGGCCAGCACCGCGATATCGGCATCCATCCTGATGCCGATCCGGCCCTTGCAGAAGCGCGACCAAACCAAAAAACGGCCTGCAATGCGCGGTGGTTCTCAGGTTCTGCAATTCTGTTGCAGCGTTGTGCTAAGTCAGCTTCAACAGCATATCTGCATTTCGATGAGTGAGTTTTGCCATGTCGGTGGGCGCTAGAGAAATACGATCTAGGAAAGATCGACCCTTGGCGTTGGAGGCGTAGGGATAGTCCACTGAGAACATCAGGCGATCGATACCGAAGGTCAGCAGTGCGGAAAGGAAAGGCGGCTCGGTGAAAATGCCGCTCGTCGTAACCCAGACGTGATCGGTGATCGTCCGACTAATCGGCCGCTCAAGGTGGTCGACGTCGTTGGCAAAGACGTCGTCGGCTCGCGCCATCATCATTGGTAGCATCTCGCCCATGTGACCAATGATGATCTTCAAACCATTATGTTTATCGAGTGTGCCTGCCAAGACAAGCCGCAGTACATGGATGGCGGTTTCGGAATGCCAACCCCAGCCAGCCGTTTCCAGTACCCGTTCGGCCCCAGGCGAGAGATCCGAGTAATAGACCTGACGCACTGGCTCGGGCGCCAGATGTGGATGGACGTAAATTGGAACATCAAATTCGACCGCGGCTGCTAGAAGCGCATCGTAGCTCGAATGATCAAGAAATCGGTCGTTGGTGGTCCCATTAATAAGAGCGCCCACGAATTTGAGCTCCTTGACGCACCGTTCTAGCTCCCTGGCGCAAGCATCCGGGCTTTGCATGGGCAGTACTGCAAATCCGGCAAAGTGATCGGGATAGGCTCCTACCGCTGCTGCCAGATGATCATTCATCTCACTGGCCAGTGAGATGCCCTCCGCTCCCGGCACCAAATCGGGACCGGGACCAGTATTTGAAAGCACCTGCATCGTGATTCCGGCCTCGTCCATCCGAGCAATGCGTTCTGGTCCAATCTCTGCTGCGAGATCGAGAGGATTGGGCCCAGCGGACGACACCGTGCGAGGTCGAAAGCCGCGTCTGGCTATGGCTTTCCGATCGATACGGGCGACAAGTGATGGGATGGTGAAATGCTCTTCGAGCGCAACGACACGCATACTTGAAGTGCTCCAGCTGCAATTTTGAATCGTCGCGAGAGCCTACTCCAGCAAACAAGGCTCCGCACACGGTGTGATGGTCCCTATTGGCAAAGCAAAGGTCAATCCTTCGGGTCATAGTCGGTCCCCGTAGACATAAGCCGCGTTTCCTTAGCCAACCAATTGACGTCTACTCGATGTCGCCATCGGCAGTTGCATAAAAAGTTAGCCTAAGCTAAATTCTAAGTAAGTTTCGGTGGAGGTCGAACTATGCCTAGAGGCGGAGCCCAGCCAGGTGCCGGTCGTAAACTCGGCCAGAAGGACAGCAGGCCCCGGACGCGACGAACACCTGCGCAGTTCGCTGCAGACAAGGCTGCGGCCGAGCTAGAGG
>JBPCWA010000570.1:0-6357 GCA_051009975.1 Hyphomicrobiaceae bacterium | reverse complement strand
AATTCCTGAATCTTGGGACGGGATGTCGTTGATTCCGTGGTTGGTTGGAGATCGGCCTTCGTCTTGCCGGACACACGTTTTTAGCGAAATTGATTTGGCGAACCCAATCGAACCAACTCGCTATCAGCGTCAGCTGGGCCTCGAGATAACCACGGCGAACCTAGCCGTTCTGCGTACAGCAAGATGTAAGCTTGTGCACTTCAATGGTGGTTTGCCGCCATTGCTATTCGATCTAGCGAACGACCCGGGTGAGCTGGTCAATCGTGCAAACGATCCAGATTACGCGAATGAGTTGCTGAACATGATAGTGCGAATGCTTGACCATCGAATGTCTCACGCGGATCAGACATTGTCTCGGATGGCAGTAACGTCAGAAGGAGTGAAGTCTGCTCCTCCAAGAAAGCGATGATATTGCCGTGGTCGTTATATTTTCTATCGGCAAAAAGACTGACTTCGCGACGTGCTCAAGGTGGCAGGGAGTCTCAAAGGACATGGTTAGGTGGGCATCGGCGGTCCGGCAACTGCGGAATTGAAAGGGGCAGCGCCGACTGGCGGCGGCGGCGGCGCTGTAGTCATTCCTTAGGTCGGAATTTAGTAGTGCGATTGGGCGCGCTCGCACATCAGTTGTTTTAATCCGCAAAGCGAAATAATTAATCGCTGCTGTCGGCGATTATCTTCCACTAGTCGATCGCGTCAACACCAGGCGCGCTCTCTTCTAGGAACTGTTGCACGCTACGGAACAGAAGCATTCGGTTGGCTTCCATCATCATTGCGTGCGTTCCTCCTCCTATAACGACGAGGCGCTTCCAGCTTGTATTTGTCATTTCCGGATAGAGGCTGAGCGCAAGTTCGGGCTTGGTGTCCAGATCCCATTCGCCGACAATGACGAGGACCGGGCACAAAATTCGCGAGGGATCATAGAGATGTCGACCTGTGCTCCAGTAGTTGCGACTGTCTTCTATTACTCCGTTTGGCGCTCTTATCGTGCCAGGTGTGGCATCCGGATCTGCGGCGGCTGTAGTTTCCCACCATAGCTCAAACCACTCGCGTGGCATAACAGTGCTGGCTTGTTGCTCGGTCAATCCATTCTGTCGACGGTTCAACGTTGCCTCTTTGGTGACTATACGATAGGCCCCAAGGGTGCCTGCCATCTGGAGAGTGGATGGCGTTGATCCTCTTCGGTCCCACACTGGCGCATAAAGTGTCAGTCGCTCGACGCGTTCCCCGCGACGCTCAGTGTAGTAGCCAGCGATCGCGGTTCCCCACGACCAGCCGATCAGGCAAAGCTGATCAACGTCCCTTCGCTTGCAAACGAACTCCACGACATGATCGAGACAATCTGCGGCTTCTGGAGTATGCATAAAGGGCGGGTTGTTCCCTGCAGGTTCCGTCATCTGCGGTGGGCGTTCTGAGCGACCATAGCCTGGTAAGTCGAAGCAATAGACATCGAAACCCTTGGCTGCGATATAGTCCATCCAGGAAATACCTCCAAACGGCAGATCAAATGCCGCCGACCCATAGGTCGCGCCGTGCTGCAGGATAACCACTCTCCTGGACGGAAAGGAGAGTATGTGGGCGGGACGCTTGTTGCGCACATAAATTCGTCCCCACAATGGATGCACTACGCTAAGTTCTTCGCTGAACAGTTCCATCAAACTAGATTGCCAATTCTACTTTTCGCTCCTTCATGCGCCGCTCCGGAAACCCTCGCGGCAACCGTAACTCCTGTCCTGCAAAGTCAACCATTGTCCGCGACTCGGCAAGAAGAGGTTGTTCTTGCAAGTGAGCGACCAGCGATAATTCGGTGGCTCAGGCATCAAGCGTGTTGCGGCACTCTTAACTGTCAAGACTGTTCATTGCGGTGCCGGGGCCGATGAGGCCTTTGCTGCCTCCTCGAGCTCAACGAGTTTCGCTTTTTGCTCTTCGACGAGCTTAGACTGTTCGTTGAGCTTTTGTTTCAGGCCTTCGATCTCTTGCGTCGCACTAGTGCTCTTCTCTTTGGCGTCGGTTAGTTGCTCTTGTAGTGTCGTAATTTTCTCAGAAAGCGTACTCGACTGCTGCTGCATGTAGAAATAGGCCGCTCCAGCCCCGACAATCAAAGCCACAATCGTCATGACCCAGTTTCTTGATTGACCCATAGTTGCCTCCTCAGTGGTGCAGCCACGAGCTTCCACGAGGCTCACCGTGTCAAAGATCGGACGTAGCCAGCATAGCGTGTTGTCTAGCAATGGTCTATCGAGCTGTACTGCGCCTCAGTCGGAACAGGTTGGCACCGTGCAGCAGAATCTACTCGGTGCAAACAAATCCTCGCGAATGCTAGGTGCAGGCTTGTTGCAGTTTGCAGCAAACTAGATTGGAAAACGAATTGGACACATGGCCAGTATCATTCCGCGTTGCGTTTGACTGCAGAGCATCCAATGTGGTGTGCAGGCGTGTCAACAGAAGCAGCCGCACGCGCAATTGGAATGGTAGGACTTGTCGTCGCCATAGTAGATTCAGGCCTGACACTGCAAGTGACCATCACAAGCCCATAGCTGCTGCTGTTTGATCGCCAAGGATACCATCGTCGTCCAGATTGTTGTCGCGTTGGAACTGGCGGAGAGCAGCATCGGTCCCGCGTCCGAAGGCGCCGTCCACCCCCCCAACATCATAGCCGTAGTAGACCAAAGCCTCCTGCAATTCCCTCACGGCTTCGCCTCGTAGCAAAGGTGACGTGAGACGAAGCGGGCCTTCCGTTGCAGTCGACCCTCCGGTATCTTCTTGCGATGAAACGATTTCATACACTCTTTCGTCACGATATACCGTTGGTCGGTACAGTACACCGTCGCACGTGTAGAAGAGCTCATCGTCGATAGTGTCTTGCTCGCATGGATCTGTATCAGGCAGAGTCGCAACGTAGGCCAGAGTGCCACCAGCTACAGCAGTAGTGAAATACCATCCCCATCTGGGATACCAATGGTATCGGCCCCAGTTAGGATGAGGAGGTCTGATGTAGGGAGGTCGTGCATAAGGCGGTCGCCAACCAGGTGGACGCCAATGTGGCGGGCGGTAGCCGGGCGGTCTCCAGCCGGGAGGGCGGTTGACCGGTGGGCGCACATTCGGTGGACGACCGGGACGATGACCAGCGCCCGGACGGTGCGGCCGACCTGGTCGATGGCCTGTACCGGGCCGCCCCGGCCGAACAGGGCGGCTCGGGCGACCAGGGCGGTTTCCAGCACCTGGTCGTCCTGGTCTGCTGCCTGGACGTCCGGGGCGGGCTGGTCGCCCCGCGGCCCCTGGACGATTGGGACGGTGGCTCGCAACCGGCCGTTTCGTTTTACTGCCAGGGCGACGGGCCGGCCTCGTCGTGGGGCGGCTTGGTCGTTTGCGACGGTTCGCTGGTCTAGCTTTTCTTCGGGGGCGGATGCCGGCAGTTGCTCGCTTGGCTCGCCTCGTGCGTACTGGCCTCCGCCTAGTGGCGGGGCGGCGCACACGTCTGGGGCGGGACAGGCTGCGTCGGGAGCGCGCGCCGCGGAATCGTCGACCGCCTCCGCGGCCTCTCATGCCGCGTCCGACACGCCCTCTGGCCTCCGCCTCGCTTGCCACCTGGTCGACGGACCCTACAACTAAGCGTTCCGGTGAGAAGAGAATGGTCAATCCCGCAAAGACGATAGAGAGGAACAATTGCTTCATTGGCATTGTCTCTATCTCTCAATCTCGCGCGGCGCACGAGAACCATGGGAGCTTTTCGCATTTTCTGCTGACGGGGCCTCCTTGGCTCGCCGTTCTTGTTTTGCGCGAGCCGCCTCCCCGGCTTTACCCGCACCTCTCGCTATCCGCTCCTTGAATGCAGGCATTGTGATTTTTGCATCGTCGCTATCGGGTCGAAACTGAAATTGACCGTCTGTGATGTCTGGACTGAGATTCCAGTCCGACAGGTGGGCTCGATATTGCGGCCAGCCCGATTTACGCGAATTGGTACCTATGATGAGTAGTGGCAATGGGGTTCCATCACTGGTCGAGATCCAAACCTGCCAGTCTTCTTCATCGTCTGAAAAAGTGAGGTGATGAACTTCCTGTCCGACGATGTACGTAATCCCTAGATAGGCCGCCCCGCGCAATCCCTGCTCCAAAGTCTTTGGCAAGTCTCGGCTCAAGATACCGTGAATAGGTAGCTCGGTATCAGTGGCTTCTCGGACGGCCTCGATGAGGGCTTCAAACCCTCGATCAAAGCCAATTGAAGCATAGTAGTTCTCAAAAGGTGCCGATACCGCAAATGTTTTTTGATCATAGTAGTATTCACGTACACCGTTCTCGCCTTCGACCCGCGAGTAAAATCCCTTTTCTCGAATCAATAGGTTCGAACCGCTGCGCATAAACGTTAGTTTCTCGCGACCGTCGATCACTTCGTCATAGCTGACGAACCAGTTGAAGGCGAGCGCCGGACGGCTTGCCAGAAAGTCTGCCGACCGCAACATGATCTCCATGGCCGTTTGGTCAATTTCAGTGTTGCGAGCAGCATGCAAATCTGATTCTTGCGTTTGAGCCCGTGCGACGGCTGCGAATGCAAGAAAGACGAAAAAAAATTGGAAAAATCGAATTGCATGACGAACACGCGAACAGTAGAGGATCATTCGGAGGGACTCGCAAAAAGGGTGGGCGACTATCTTTGCAGGAAGCATTGCACAACTCACAGGGACGGACCAGCAGTCTCAGCAATCTTTGTTACCGACACGTCTGGCCTGACGGAAAATGGAAACAGTATCGATCTTTGGATTTACCGCTTGCTATCGGTACCTTTAAATCCAAATACAAATGGGCCAACCGGCGCTGACGATCGCGATGGCGGTGGAATAAAATGAAGACACGAAGGCGCTCGCACGCTTATGATCTGATTGATCGTTGCGCGTCTCTGTATTGCCGATGTTCGCGCCCAAGTGTTGGTCTGAGAAACTTCTTGATCACATGTTGCATCTATGATCACTTTTCTTGCCCAAAGGTCAATGAATGCGTTGACGTGGTGCAGAACAGTTCATCAAAAAAAGAGGAAAGCGGGCGATGGCAATCCCGGGTGAAAATCTCAGATTGAACGGCGGCCGCCTGTGGGACTCGATCCATGAGATGGCAAAAATTGGTCCAGGAATTGCTGGCGGTAGCAATAGACAGACCGTAACAGATGAAGATGCGGAAGGTCGTAGGCTCTTTCAGAGATGGTGCGATGACGCCGGATTGACAATGGGCGTCGATGAAATGGGGACTATGTTCATGCGACGCGAGGGGACGGATCCGGAAGCCTTGCCCGTTTATGTCGGGTCGCATCTCGACACACAACCAACAGGAGGGCGTTACGACGGTGTATTAGGTGTCTTGGCAGGGCTCGAAATAGTTCGAACGCTCAACGATATGGACATTAGGACCAAGCATCCGATTGTCGTGACGAATTGGACAAATGAAGAAGGCGCACGATTTGCTCCTCCGATGATGGCCTCGGGAGTGTTCGCCGGAACCGTTGATCAGGAATGGGCTTACGCTCGCGAAGACGCCGCTGGCATGACGTTTGGTGACGAACTGCGGCGCATCGGATGGAAAGGCATTGAAAAAGTTGGCGAGCGTAAGATGCGGGCGTTTTTCGAACTCCACATAGAGCAGGGCCCAATTCTCGAAGCAGAAGGCAAAGACATCGGAGTGGTAACACACGGTCAAGGCTTGCGTTGGATCCAGTGTACAATTATGGGCAAGGAGAGCCACACGGGCTCTACACCTATGTCGATGCGTCGAAACGCAGGCCGTGGCCTGGCTCAAATCACTGAATTGGTGCACAAGATCGCGATGGAGAATCAGCCGAATGCTGTTGGCGCCATTGGACATATCGAGGTTTATCCAAACTCGCGCAATATCATACCGGGAAAGGTCGTTTGTACTGTCGACTTCCGTTCGCACGAGTTGGAGCGCCTTGAGGCCATGACGACACGTCTCAAAAGGGAAGCTCCCAACCTCTGCGCGGAAATTGGACTAACGTTTGAAAGCGAAGTCGTCGGTTCGTTTGATCCGCCAGCCTTCGATGAGGGCTGCGTTGCTGCAATCCGCAGGTCGGCGGATCGCCTAGGCTATTCGCATATGAATATCATTTCCGGTGCTGGCCATGATGCCTGCTGGATAAATAGAGTAGCCCCAACAGCTATGATCATGTGTCCGTGCGTTGATGGTCTTTCTCATAACGAAGCCGAAGAGATCTCCCAAGAGTGGAGCACTGCCGGTGCAAATGTCCTGTTGCACGCGGTCCTCGAGACCGCTGAGATTGTCAGGTAGAGCGGGAGGCGAAGATGACAACTACGATCAAAAACGGGACCATTGTAACCGCAGATTTGACCCACAAGG
>JBPCWA010000569.1:0-2770 GCA_051009975.1 Hyphomicrobiaceae bacterium | reverse complement strand
CGGCAGCAGTGTCCGATGTCAGACGCCTAATCGTTTCACCAATGCGGAATTTTTGGCGTTCTTTCTGCCAGTAAGTCATGAGCCAGGTCGGGAAACCGGCATCAAGAATAAAGCCTACGTGCGCCCCGCCATCGCCTAGTCCCATGATGACATTGGGATTTGAAAGCATCTGCTCCGGAACACGCAAATCAAAGCTGGCATAGTTATTGAGTGGGGAATAGATGAATCCCATGCCGTCTTCTTCCAGAAGAATGTCGTAGGCTGCTTCAGCAGGAAGCTTTCCTGTACGCTCAGCGATCGCAATAATCGAGTCCTCTTTCCGCGGCACATAGTTAGGCGTGCTACCAAAGCGGAACATGTGAGCATATGACAGGCGCTCAATGAGAGGAAACGTGCTTTCCGCAATCGGATCTTCGGACAAAAGCTGTCGCCTGAATTCAGGATTACGCATGGTCTTTACGCGTTCTGCCAATGGAAGATGTGAGATCTTCTTGTAGGATGGCGTCCCGGAGAAGGGGTTCTGGCTACCTTCAAGACCAAGAAGCAAGCCGATCGCGCGCGGCGGGCAAACCGCCCTGATCGAGAGGCCATCTCTAATTGCACGGTCGGCCTCGCGGATCATGATTTCCCAATCTCGCGGCCGCTCATGGCGCTGCGTCAATGAGAAAACGGCTGGACGCTTGCACATTTCAACGACGCGGCGCAGCATGGCCATTTCTTCTTCCGGGCTCGGCTCATTCCAGTCGGAGACAATTTCTAGGAATCCGGATCCAGCATCACGCATCCCCATAGCAATGCCAGTCAGTTCGTCTTCATTGGCACGCAGCGTCGGCGTGTATTCCCCTGAGCAACTCTTGTGGCTCAATGTGCGCGAAGTGGAGAAACCGAAGGCCCCCGCGCGAACTGCATCTGCCGTAATCTTCCGCATTTGCGCAATGTCGGCTTCGGTTGCCTTCTCATGCCGGATCGCTCGATCGCCCATCACATAGACGCGAACGGCTGCGTGCGGCAACAAGCAGCCAATATCAATGTCACGATTGCGGGTCTTAAGGGCGCCGAGATACTCTTCAAAAGTTTCCCATTGCCAGGTCAGGCCTTCGTGCATGACCGGTCCGGGGATGTCCTCGACACCCTCCATCAGCTCAACGAGTTTTTGACGATCCTGCGGTTTGCATGGTGCAAAGCCAACCCCACAGTTGCCCACAATCGCCGAGGTCACCCCATGCCAGGCAGACGGCGCAAGATGGTTGTCCCAGACTGCCTGTCCATCGTAGTGGGTGTGTATATCGACGAAGCCGGGCGTGACCAACTTGCCTTTGGCATCAATTTCTTCGACACCGTTGTCAACGACATCCCCCACGGCGGTAATCTTTCCATTTGTGACGGCGACATCAGCCTCGATCGCATCGGCCCCCGTGCCATCCACCACATTGCCGTTGCGAATGACGAGATCATGCACTTTCTTGGTCATTGATGCATCCTCCTGCGCATTTGTGGCTTTCCGTTCTCAAGTTCTTGGAAACGCGGTCTGCATTATTGGATGCACAGCATCTGCTAAGCATTTGCAAAGCGTTGTCACTTGGAATTGGAGATCTTGCGTCCGGTTCAATTGTGCTTGTTAGTGGCCTGAGATGTTCGGGGTCCGGGGGGGGGTGAGAGTTGCATTGAATGTCCTCACACGTTCCTAAACGTATGCGTCCGGTGGTGGCTTTGCCCGTAGTGTATGGTGCCTCAACTCCCCAACGTACAATTTATCCTTGCCGATACTCCATCAATTTCAACCATGTCATGCCGCTCGCCTCGTTGTTCCGGCGACAGGATGAATGGGGACATGTTCGATCAAACCAGTAAAGCAACTTTAAGCTACAAATCAGCCATTTGCTGAGATTTGCGCTGATTGTCACAGCTCATCCAACTAGGATTGGTCAACTCGCGATTGTCACTGAAAGGCGACCTTGGAGATGGCTCATTACCAGACAATCACCGTAAAACAACTTGGCAAGCAAATTGGTGCTGAGATCGGCAACGTCGATCTTTCAGCGCAAATCAATGACGCTAGATTTGCGGAAATCGAAGATGCGTTCGTCAAATGGTCTGTCGTGGTTTTCCGAAGCCAGAACTTAACACCTGATGATCATCTGACATTCGCAAAACGATTTGGCGATCTTGAGATCAATGCGTTCACCAAGTTCGCGCTGGCTGGCTATCCCGGAATCCTCAAGCTTTGCAACGTCATCAATGACGGAGAACCGCAAGGCTATGCTGATGCCGGGAGCTTCTGGCATACAGATATGTCTTACACCAAAACTCCTCCGCGACTTACAATGCTCTACGCCATTGAAATTCCAACCGACGACAATGGTGATCCGCTCGGTAATACATTGTTTGCGAGCGCCCAGGATGCATACGATGCACTCGACGACGAAACCAAGGAGTTGATCGATGGCCGCAACGCGGTCCATTTTTTCGGCGCCAAAAAACGTGGAGTGAAAGAAGCGGTCAAACTCTCCCAGGAGCAGATCGATAAGAACCCACCTGTCAGCCATCCTATCGCAAGAACTCACCCAATCAGTGGTCGCAAGTCAATCTACGTCACTGAGGACGAGTGCACTGGCATAGAGGATATGTCTGACGAAGAGGCACTGCCCCTCATCAAGCGTCTATCCGATCATGTCGCAAAACCGGAATTTCAATACCATCACAGATGGCAGGTAGGCGATGTCTTGATTTGGGATAACTGCGCCGTACAACACGTCGTCAGGCGAGATTA
>JBPCWA010000568.1:0-3395 GCA_051009975.1 Hyphomicrobiaceae bacterium | reverse complement strand
GCTTTGGTCACGATTGAACGCGTACGCACCCTCGATTTCCCGAGGACTGGATGCTAATTTGACGGCAGTTGGTTGCGTTTCACGGCGGGTTCCGGCAGCGGGCCCGCGAAATGGGCTGCCTATGCCGAATGTTCGCGCCCGTCTGTTTGGCGGATTGGAACTCGACGATGCGATCGGAGTGCCGCTGACGGTCAATGGCCGCAAGACGCGCGCGCTGCTCGGCTTTCTTTTGGTTGAGCCTGACCGATGGCACCACCGTGATCGATTAACCGGCCTGCTCTGGGCTGATCGTGCTGAGACGCAGGCCCGCAACAGCCTCAATCAGGTGCTCTATGAAATCCGCAAGATGGAGACTGCGGCCGGCGTCACCCTCACTGAGCGCGAGAGGGATCGCGTTCGGCTTGTGGGAGGGGAGATCGAGACCGACCTCTCTGACTTTCGGGCCAGTTTGGATGCCGACAAGGCCCTAGCCTCAAGCAAGCGTGCAGGTGATCTTCTGGCCGGGGTGGGATCGGTCAGCTCAGAGTTCGGTGATTGGCTGGCCGCCATGCGCGACCAGTTAAGGGCCGCACAGCAGGCAGCACTCAAGGATCTGATTGCAGAGGCGATCGGCGGCGGTGATGCGAAGGCTGGCATCGCGGCAGCGCGAGGACTGATCGAGGTTGATCCTCTGGACGAGGAGGCCAGGCGATCGCTCATGGTGCTTCTGGCACGAACGGGAAATCGGGCGGCAGCGATACGCGAGTACCAGGCTTGCGCTAAGGTTCTCCAAGATGAGCTTCGTATTGAACCAGACCGCGCCACCAAAGAGGTTTTGGAAGATATCCAGGCCTCCGCTCAGCCCAAAACCGCATCCGAGCAGTTGGGGCTCCGGCATTGGCAAACAACACAGGCCGCGCAGAGCCCGAGAGATGTCAACGAACAGTCTGCACTCCCAAAAGCAACCAAGCAGAATCGAAGCGTGTCGGACATGGCTGCAAAGCAGCACGTTCGGTTTTGCACATCTGCTGACGGGACCAGAATTGCCTACGCCAAGGTTGGCGTAGGCCCGCCGATTCTAAAGGCTCCTAATTTCCTGAACCATCTAGAATACGAATGGGGCAATCCAATCTGGAATGCCTTCCTGGCTGAGTTTGCTCGACAAAATACACTGGTGCGGTTTGATCAACGTGGAACCGGTCTTTCCGATTGGGACGTTAGGCGGACATCAATCGAGTCTATGATCGAGGACATGGAAGCGGTCGTTGCAGCGACTGATCTCGACAAATTTGCATTGTTGGGAATTAGCCAGGGACCCGCTTTTTCGGTTCAATACGCAGCGAAGCATCCAGACCAGGTATCCTGCATTATAATGTTGGGCGGGTTCGCACGCGGTCGCCTGATGCGCCAAGATCCAGAGCAAGAAAAGCGTTACGAAATTGTGCGCACGATGATACGGGAAGGTTGGGGTTCATCAAGTCCCATTTATCGAAGTTTTTTCACAGCAAACTTTCTTCCTGATGCTCCGCTCGATGTACAAAACAGCTTCGACCAACTGCAACGCAAAAGTTGTAGTCCAGAAAACGCGCTCCGTATCTCGGAGATGAACAACCTGATCGACGTCGTCGAGGCCGCCAAGTCAATCCAGGCCCCTACATTGATCCTGCACAATAAGGGTGACCGCATGATAGATTTATCAGAAGGCCAGGAGCTCGCCCGATTGATACCCGGTGCGATCTTTGTTGAACTTCCGGGAGAAAATCACCTTGTGTTTAAGGGCGATCCTTCTTTCGATCAGTTCTTTGATGAGGTTCGGGCCTTTTTAGCCGAACACACAGAGTAGTATGTGAATGTCAGCAATTGGAAGACTGACTCGATGGCAAAGGACGTTCGGACGACTGCATCTGCATGGGGCGTGACGTCTTCTGCATATGAGAAGTTCAGCGAAGATTTCGGTGATGCCCTCTTCCATTGCGTGCAACGACTGGATCCGCAGAAGGGAGAAGCGATTCTTGACATCGCAACAGGAACAGGATGGACAGCTCGCCTCGCTGCGAAGCGGGGCGCAAACGTTACTGGCATCGATTTCAGCGAAGGACTTATCGTTGCGGCACGGGAGATCGCTTATCGCCAGGGCCTGAAGATCAAATTCGACGTCGGTGATGCGCTGAGCATGCCTTATGCTGAAGGTTGTTTTGATGCCGTGATCTCGACCTTCGGCGTAATTTTCGCCAGCCCGCACGAGACTGCGGCGAGCGAACTGGCTCGGGTGTGTCGACCGGGAGGGCGCATCGCGCTGGCTGTTTGGAAGACCGATAACACGCTCCACGATATGATGAGAGATGTGTTCTTGAAGTTTTCACCGCCGCCGCCGGATCCGCCACCACCATCGCCTTATGCTTGGGGCAACGAAACCCGTATCAATGAACTTCTCGGATCCGAATTTGACCTCAAGTTCGAACATGCAACTACAGTGATGCGGGCCCCGGATGGAGACGCCGCTTGGCGGCTTTGGAATGAGGCTCATGGCCTAACGGTCACCAGGATGAAAGCACTCGACGAGAGCGCACAGAACGAATTCCGAGAGGCCTTTGTTCAATTCCACGAGCACTATCGAACAGAAGTAGGCATTACCATCCCGCGGGACTACATCATCGCTATTGGCGTTCGACGATAGAACCGAATGCTTTGCCGGTAGCGATTGATATGGTCGCTGACTGACCCTGTTTCGTCACCACTGCGCTCATAACGCTCGCGCGGCGGCGCGGAAAGTCGACCTCGGGTAATTAAGCGATCGCCCTTTCGGAGGAGCTTGGGCCGCGATGAACAAGATTTATTGGGAAGAACTCGAAGAAGGCAAAGTGTTCTGGGGCGACACCGTTACGGTCGACGAAGACGAGATGCTCGAATATGCTCGGCGCAATGATCCTCAACCTTTCCATCTGGACGAGGCAGCAGCGAAGGCGACACCATTTGGCGGAATAATCGCCAGTGCCGGATACACAGTGACTCTTTGGTATCGATCAGGCAAACCAATCTTAACATCTTTAGCATTTTTGGGTGGCTTTGAGTGGCTAATCAAACTCCCTGCGCCAGTTCGAGCTAATGACCAATTACGTGTGCGAATAGAAATCAAGAGCAAGAAGGCGTCGAGCAAACCTGGTCGCGGTTACGTGACAGCCTTCCAAGAAATCCTCAATCAAGACGACATTGTTGTGTTTTCGTGTGAAGTGACGTGGATGCTAGCAACGCGTCCTTAAGCCATCGACGCATTCATCCCTGACCAGGGCTGAGTTGGGTCAGAAGCAGACGTGAGCACGTGCAGCAATCCACGTCCGGTTTGCCACTGAAAGCGGACATCGGTTCGGACATCGACGGACTTCATAATCGGGCCGCCGGCAGCGCCGCCCCCACCC
>JBPCWA010000567.1:0-5328 GCA_051009975.1 Hyphomicrobiaceae bacterium | reverse complement strand
AAGTCCTCCAATGCGAGCCATCGTTCCCCTGACGCCGTGGGGAAGTCCTCTGGCAAAGGGTGCGTTAAATCAATCACCTCCGTGAAGCATCGTTCCGACAGCGAAGGCCTGGGTGCTGGCGATGGCGTCGAGAGTGCACCGCCGGATGGACGGTCTACCGGAGAGAGGCGGGATGCAACTTGTTCAATTATTTTGGGCGAGCACATGACTTTGCCTTTCTACGTGTTGGCAGGTCATGATCGGTACTTCGTGACATTTGGTCATGAATAGGTTGATCAATTTGGGAAGGGAGATCGACACCCCGTGTACACGTTTGCGCCGGTGGTGGCATCAATTTGGGGCCTTAATGTCGGTGCCGAAGGCTTTGTTGGTTTGATCGTAGATGGCTTTGACCACGTCAGTGAAAACCTCTCGTCCGTCCAACAGAAATTTCGTAAAGCCCACCCGGTCCTTCGGGTCGGCCGGCAGTTTTGCCGTCGTCGAAGGCAGCGGCCAGGCGTCTTCGTTGATCACCGCCATCCGCGTACGAATCTCGTTCTTGGTGATATTCCAAACCATATAGTCGACGGCGAGCGAGAGCGGGCCGTCGTAGGTTTTTCTGATCTGGCTCTCGACAACTGATGCGGTGTCAAAGTCATTGTAGAAGTGGTAAGCGACCGCCATGCGTGGCTTGGTGATGCTCATCACCTTACCGAACATTGACGGTTCGGTGTGGACCTGGGTTCCGACGTTGAGGGCGTCTTCTACTGGAAACTTCTGCTTGGTTACCAACAGTATTGGCGGCAGGAAGCTTTCATGGATAGAAATATCAGCATCCTTGGTGTGCTCGAGCCACCACTTATTTGGATAAGTATCGCTGGAAAAAGCGAACTTGAGACCGTTCCACTCAAGGATGAAACTCACCGGGCCATCGAGCGCATGAACCGCCGGAATGCTGCGGATTTGGACGCCGTTCTCGTCGTATATGACCTTGTTGACAGCCTTGTAGTCGAATTCATGCACTTCGAGTTGCTGACCCTTGGTGTTCACGTTGCCAAGCCGCGAAGCGGCGTCCCAGGCCAGCATCTTCTGCATGTGTTCTAGGGCATAGGCGGTGCCCCATTCCTTTTTGGTGCCGCTCGGTCCCCAGACCCGCAACGGTACCTGCCTGTTGGAAATCACGCCACCGACCCACAGGTCGCCAAGATCTCCGAAGTGGTCGCTGTGCAGGTGTCCAATAAAGACTTTGTCGAGATAGTCGTAAGGGATTGCCAGCGCGCTGAGGCGTTCAGCTGACCCCGATCCAATGTCGAAAATGAACTTGTCACCGTTTCCGAGCTCCACGAGGAAGCAGGCGGCAGCTTGTTTCGGTCGGGCGCTCGGCATACCCGTGCCACAGGCCGTGACCCGCATCTCATCCCGTTTGAGATCCTCGGTCCCAGGATAGTAAACCTCGTGCTCCGAGAGCGCTTTTACGGGCGAGAACTTCGGGGCCTTGTTCGCAGCGGCAGCCTGTCTGTCGGCCTGTGCATGTGCCGGGGATGGATAAATGTATCGATCGATGGCTTCTGCGAACCGCCGCAAGCCCTCCTCTGGAGCTGTGGCGAGGGCGCCAACTGCGATTCCGAATGCGATCAGAGCGACAATGCCGACCAACCGTTTCAACTTGCACATCTTGTGACCTTGTTTCGTGTCAATGACTTGAGTATTCCGAACGATAGCTGGCGTCCACATTCGTTTCAGTATGAGTTTGTATAATGTACAATAATGAAAGCATGTGCAATGCCGCAGCGACTCTAGAGACCCTCATGACTGGTCGCGTTAAGCTCTTTGTCGTGTTATGAAAACTCGCTTAGGGTCCCGAAGCTCAACGAGCTCCTGAAGAGCTTTCGTGGCGACGGATTTCGTTCAAAGGATTTCGAACGCAGATGGCGTCGTTTGCATTCACGCAAGTACACGACTGGCAGGTCTTAATCTGGTTTTCGGCAGAACAGCTCGAAAGATGATATGATGAACGGGCCCGAATATCTCGAAATTGCGGAAGTCATCAATCGAACACTCGGAGAGCTGCGAGGACTGGAACTGGTTGATCTTGGTGCGGGTTCCGGTCGAGTTACACGACAACTGGCGGAGCTCGGAGCAAATGTTATTGGCGTTGAACCAGACCCAGAACAAGTTGCGCGCGCCAATGCGGCAGGTGCTGCGCATTATGTGCGCGCTTCGGCAGAGCAGACGGGATTGGCCTCAGAAAGTTTTGATATAGCCTTGTTTTCGCTAAGCCTGCACCACATTTCGGACATGGCTGGCGCCTTACACGAGTCGTGTAGAATTACGAAAGTGGGTGGTCGTATTGCGGCGATCGAACCACTCGCACCCGATCCAATGTACCCCATCATGCGGTTCATTGATGATGAGAGCGAAGCGTACGCGCGTGCCCAGACTGCTCTTGATGGTTTCGTTGCTTCGGGCGCATTGCGCCGACAGAAGGCGCTGCACTTCGCTTCCAAATATCGAGTCGATGAACCAGACGCGTTGCTGGAGGATTTTATCGCCATTGATACCCGGCGCAGTCTAAGTGCGACCGACCGGCCGGCCTTCGAGACCGCCTTCGCCGCTGCGCATCGAAGTGACGTATCTGGCGGTTATCTTCCCTACTGGTCGCGAATAGATGTGTTTTCGCGGTTATAGGCAATCGGATACCGCTTCAGATTTCTCTCGCTTGTCTCAACCTCTTCAACATTTCTTATCACAATGTCCGGACTGGTCGTTTCGTTCCTAGTGCCGGTCAAGTATCAATCATTTTCACTCTCTTATCCCAGCCTTTTTGAGACCATTCAAATATCGATCAACATCTTCCTGCCGCTTATAGGGAACAAGGCTGGCCTGCTGTGAGATTGAAAGGCCTGGCAATAAACTCGCAGCTTCTGCCGCCTCCCATTCCGCGTCATCGATTCGGCCCAAATGACCATAGGCTGCTGCGAGGAGCAGATGTCCTCGCAGAAAGCTTGGGTTGCGTTCGATAATCTTGGTCAATGCTGCAGCAGCCTCCTCAAATCGCTCAAGGTGAAAGAGCGCCATACCTTGCGCGAAGTAATGGAAGACTGATGCGACCGGGTTCAACCGAAGAGCGATGTTGGCAGCTTCAAGTGCCTCCTTGTGACGACCGACATAGTTGAGTGTTAGACCTAGCGCGACATATCCATCGTCGCTGCCTGGTTCCAGTTGAACGAATTTGTGCGCATCTGCCAACGACTCCTCGTATCGCCGAATTGCTCTGAGCAAAGTGCTGCGCGCCATGTAGATCTGAGGAACGGTGGGATCCGCTTGCTCTGCCCTTTCCAGCGATTTATTCGCTAGATCAATCGCTCGGCCGCGATCCGTCGCGTAACCATTGAAAATATCGAGTGCATGGACGTAGCCAATGTTGGCGTGAGCCCGCGCGTAGTTGGGTTCAATTGCGACAGCCTTCTCGAAGTACGCTAAAGCTTCCTTGTTCGTTTCCCGGCTATAGCGACGCAGAGCCTCGATTCCACGCAACAGCATATCGTAGGCGTCGGGGTCGACGGTCATCCTGCGTTGCAACTGGTTCGTCTCGTCCGCAGTTAGTTTAATGGCCAGCTGTGAAACAATCTTAGCGGCGACTTCGTCCTGAACTGCAAACACATCAGTTAATGGGCGGTCATATCGCTCGCCCCAGATCTGATTTCCAGTCGAGGCGTCTACCAATTGTGCAGTTATGCGCACGCGATCACCTGCTCTGCGGACACTTCCTTCGAGGAGATGGCCGACCGACAATTCTCGAGCGATCTGCTCCGTGCTTGTGCGTTTGCCTTTGTACGAAAATGTTGAGTTGCGTGCGACAACGATTAGTCCTGATATTTTTGATAGCCCAATAATGATATCCTCCGAAATGCCGTCTGAGAAATACTCCTGCGCTTTGTCCTCGCTCATGTTGGCGAATGGAAGGACAGCGATCGAGGGGAGGTTCGCGGACAGTTGCGGAAGCTCGATAGCGTCGAAAGTCTCGTGACTTCGATTTGGCCACACGTACATCCAGAAGAGACCGGTAGCCACAGCAGCTAGCAGTATTGCGGTAGCGGACAGAAAGACTTTGTGCAGTCGGTTCCCGGTCAGCTGCGATTGATTTGCTGGATTGCTGTCGGGGCTCTTCTTGACTTTGAATACGCGAACGGGGCGGCGAATATTTTTTACCTCAATATTCCCGAGGTCTTCTAAGTCGATCTCGATTTTGTCGCGGATTTGATCTCTTGCGGCGCGAGCAAGGCATATGCCACCTGGATCAGCGAGGCCCTCCAGCCGTGCTGCAACATTGACGCCGTCGCCAAGAATATCTCCATCGTGTTCTATGACATCCCCGACATTAATCCCGATGCGAAATGCAATCTTCTCTCTTCGCGAAAGACCTTCATTGCGTTCAGCTATGCCAGCCTGGATAGCCAAGCTACAGCGTACGGCCTCGACGACACTTGGGAACTCAATCAACAAGCTATCGCCGGCCGTATTTGCGATACGCCCACCAAATTTTTTGACTTGAGGATCTATGAACTCAGTCCTATAGGAACGAAGGGCTTCTAGGGTTCCTTCTTCGTCATACGCCACCAAGCGACTGAAACCGGCGACGTCGGCTGCTACTATTGCTGCCAACCTCCGTAATCCGCTGGTTGTACCCATGGCCGGTACGTCTCTCAAATAACACTTCGACTGACGTTAGGTCTTTATTATTCGTCGACAATAGGGATGCTGCGCCAGGAGGTGTAATTCAAAAAATTCAATTCTGCCGATCGAAATATCTTCGCCACAAGAGTGATTGCGAGTTTCGATAGGCCATATATTAGACGGAAGATGATCCGCCGTATACCACCGCAGAGACTATACTTTGGCAAGAAAATGCCGCAATTGCGTACTTATTATTCATTGTGCAACGACTTTGGCCAGACGTTGTCTCTTAGTTCGCCGTTGCGCTGAGCCGCTTCGGCCATGTCTTATCGATGACATTCACGCCAGCATCTCGTTCGGTTCTTGCTGCCAATACGAGAAAGCGAGCATCATCCCGAGCTGCCATGCTTGGCCACCTAGCATCACAAATTTGCTGTCGAACCAATGACCCTATCGCACCATCTTAGTGATGCTGGGACCGCTGCATCTCTCTTTGGCGCTGACTGCGCTGTAGCGTTTGAGAGGGGGGCTCGCCAAATTTCTTTCTGTAGTCGGCGCCGAACGCACCGAGATGACCAAAGCCCGAGTCCATAGCTACCTTAGTGACGCTAGCATTTCTGTCGCCTTTCGAAAGACGGGACCGAGCCTTGTCCAATCGAACATCTTTTAAGA
>JBPCWA010000566.1:0-13710 GCA_051009975.1 Hyphomicrobiaceae bacterium | reverse complement strand
GGTTGCAAGGTCGCTGTAGAAGGTATCTGGCAATCCTGGCGGAAGACTGCCGCTGGCAACCACATAGTCACCGGAGCCTATGAGCATCCGCACGCACTAGGGTGCATAGTGCGTCGCAGCAATAGTTTGCCAACAGCGACCCAGCCTAGTTGGATAGTTGCAGCAGAGTAGATTGGGACTAGGTATCGCTTTGATTTGCATCAAAGCATCTCAAACGACTGCGCGTTCGAATAACTTTCTACAACTCAGAGTACAATGCAGACCAATCATTTTGGAGGTGTGCGGTCTGGCCGTTCAATGGTCATCGAGGAAGTGCCGGAACGACCCTCGTCTTGCGCCAAAGGCCAGACTTTGGAGGTTGCCATGCTCACATTGCAAGACTGCATTGCTTTCAGTGGTTTGAGCGAAGAGGAAATTCGCGCCATCGCTGAACACGAACACATACCAGATACTGTTGCGACGACGTTGGGCACCTACCTTGCCCAGACCTGCGATGGGGAGGTGGAAATTCGCAACATGATTATTGATGACATTCGTTTTTCACAGAAATGCGGTGACAAAAGACATGTTCGGGAGCTGCTTCACGTTCTTCACCACTATCTAAAAGGCCATCCTTCTGCGATCCCCCTTGGTCATCCTTGGAGTGAACATAGGTAGCGTCTCTCGGGCGGTCAGTTGCATGTTGTGATTGGAACACACCATTGCTGCGAGGAGTTCGTGAGGCGAGCTGTGTTGATCAATGAAAATGGGTTCCATATGCTGTGAAGAAAGGGACTGGTCAGTAGTCGGCGCAGGGATCCAAATAGTGTTCTAGGGTAGTAACTCAGACAACAGTGCCAATACCACAAAGCCGCCGGCGAAAGCAGCCGTTGACACCCAGCGCGGCGGTTCAGGATCGTCGCCTTGTGGGATCACGTCCTCGACGGTAGCCAATAGCAGGATTCCGGTGAACAGTGCAAGCGCAGCCCCATGTACGGCCGCACTTGCACCACGCAAGACGAGATAGCCAAGCCCAGCGCTGAGCAATGCCGGTATCAGCAAGGATACCGTGAGTGCTAATCGCTTTCGTCTTGGCATACCATCATCTTGAAAGTTCGAAGCCGCAGCGAAGCCGCCAGGTACATTGGCCACCGTCTGGGTGGCAGCGAAAAGAAATCCAAGCTGGGCTTCAACGGCGGTACCAGCGCTGACCATCAGGCCGTCGCTGATTAAGTCGGTCGCAACCGCCAAGTACACCATCCAGGCGCCAACGGTCCCACTCCCGGGTCGGTGTCGAAATGATCCCCAAACATTTGCGATCAGAACGGATATGCCTGCCCCGATAAAAAACGCAATCGCGATGAGCCAAGTTGGACTCATCACAAGAATACGCGGCATCACGTCGATGCTGACAAGTGCGATTGCAATTCCGGCTGTAGCATGGAGCGACGCGCCGATCAGCCATTTTGGGGTGCGTATGCTCTCGGCGAGAAAACTACCAATCAAGATTCCGATTGCAGGAAGTAAGGCAAATCCAAGGGCGTCTAGAAATAGCAACATGATTGTTCTTGATCGATCTTTCTTCCCGGGTCAATGCTGGAGGATAATCGCGGCCGTCAGCAATTGAAATTGGCTATGCCAAGCTGATGCATCCGAATATCGCATATCGCTTGGTGTGCATCTACGTCCGGCACAATCCAAACAGTTGATGTCGAAGAAGCGATCGGGCTACACGTCGATGATTTTCCGAGGGGACAAAGGCGACAAAACTGAGGGCACCTTTTTGTCTATGATGCAATCCCCTCAGCAATGATATGTATGGATTTGAGATGGGAGCGAACCACCAAAATATCGGGTGCTGGGGTACAAGTTTGCACGTATGCCTCCGAATCGGGCTGTTTCTTGGGGCAGGTCGAACGCAATGATCCTCCTCTAACGCGGCCTATCTCCTTTTAGCATGACGCGATAGAGATACCGTTTCTGCCTGTGATCGTAATCGCTGTTGGCTTTGTGCAGGAGGCAGCGATTATCCCAAATGACAAGGTCACCTGGTTGCCATGTGTGGTCGTATTGATACTTGGATTGTGTTGCGTGTGCGAGCAACTCATCCAGGAGAGACAAGGCGGCGCGATCTGGTACGCCAACCAATTTTTCGATCCGAATTGGATTGATATAAATCGCTTTGCGACCGGTTTCCGGATGCGTGCGCACTAGGGGATGAATGACCTGTCTGGATGCCACATCCGGCTGCGATCCCTCTACGCTCATCAAGCGCCTGGCCGAGTGCGAAGCCTGATAGACATGGACAGCCCTCAAAGTGTCGATCTTTTCTTTCGTCGTATTGCTTAGATCGTCGTAGGCCCTTTGCATGTTGAGGAACTGTGTGTTGCCTCCGCGATCAGGCAATTTGACGGCATGTAGAACTGTCGCTTTGGGAGGACATTCGTCATTTGAGTGATCTGTGTGGTAGCCTTCGCCAGGAATGTAGCGTCGACCGTCGGGGTAGCGATCTTGGTTCGAGATGTAGTGGATTTGCGGGCATTCAGGTAACGCGAAACGCTTGTTGTGCTGTTCAAAAATATCGCCAAAAACCTTAACGGCCTTGAGCATCTGATGAGGAGTAAGAACCTGGTTGCGAATTACCAGTACTGAGCACTCTGTAAATGCCTGGTTGAAAGCGGAACTATCCCGCACCGAAACGCTTGAAGCCAAATCGATCCCTGTTGCTTCGGCACCTAGGTCGTTACTTAATCTCTTGAAGTGGAGTGCCATCGGGCCATGTTGACAATTGGGTGCTTCGTGAAGTCAGTGGCAAGGGGTTGAGTGATATTGCGCAATATATTCGGCTGCCTTTCCTGTGCTGGAACCTCTTGCAGTATCGTCACGACTGGCAACTCATATGAGACGCGTTGGTCTGACCGATTGATGACATGAGAGAAATTCCATCACACCATTTCTTCCCTCTACCCTTCCCTCAAAAGGTCTGGCTGTTGCGCCGACTGTGGATAATCTCAGCCGCTGTTTGGCGTATACCAAATCGGGGACGTATAGGCGCGTTCTTGATGACTGAGCGGAACGTCATCAGGCATCTTGACACCAAAGAATTTTGCGTCGTGGGCCTGCCACGTCGGCGTCGGGATCTCAAAAACACGGGCGTAATAAAAGGCTGGACGAGTTGGATCGAAATCCGGATCGCGCCACACAGCCCGTAATTCGGCAGCGCCGACACTATTCAGATAAGTCGCATTAACCTCGTCGACCGTATTCTCTACCGACTCGCGTGATCGACCATCGGTGCCAATTGCCCGTCCTTCCGACAGTGCGACATCAAATATGCGCTCTCTGCGTGAACCGGATTTATCAATCCAACCCTTGATGATTTGGATACGATCGAGATTTGCCGACCAAACGTCCTTCAATGCGCCCACCATAAAGACGGGGGCATCGGCACCAGTGCTCGGTGAAGGCAGATCTCCGCCCATTGGTACGCCTTTGGAATAGCCTATTGAAATGGCGTCAGGTCGAAATATGTCGGTGTCCGCGTAGTCCCAGCCGCCAAAGAGTCGGACGGCGATTCGAGTGCCCGTCGTCGCAAAGACTTCTTTTGCTTGCATAGCGTCAAAAATAGCGGCGCGCGTGTTGGTCCGTGCCCAGACCCCTGCAAGACCTGAGGCGATTGTTTCCCTTTCGAAGGTTGACAGGGCATCGTCCCCGCTGAGCGAGCGAATAACATAGTGTTTCCATCGATCGGGAGATGGTTCGGCGCTAGCCATTTTGCCCCAGTAATTGTCGTCACGGGTGGTTGCTACTGAAGTGTGGGCATCTGTCGATCCGATCATACCGAACTTGAAAGGATTGGTGCCCAACTTGCCTTCTTGCTGGAGCCCGACTTGTAACGCTGACCTTCCATATTCATAGGGCAACATTTCCTTTGTCTTGGCCTGAAATCCCGCGATATCCGCTTTGTCCCATGTGCCGTAGTCGGCAAATTCGTCATCTGGTGACAATGCTGGGTGGGCTTCCCCGTCGCCTTTGATTTGTGTCACTTCGACTAATGGTTCCCACCTCATGCGGGTCTTTGCATAGTTCTCGTCAAGTGGTTGTCCGTTCAATCTTGTGGTTGCGAACATCAAGCCATTGGAGAGATTTCCATTGTGAGGGATGGCAAGCACGCTACCGCCGGTTCTGGTTTCGTAGTTCTCCATGTAATCCCAAAGCTTTTCAGGGTCCGGACTGTCGAAGGTCGAAAACGGGAGAACCTGACCAGCTTTTCGACCATCTTCTTTAAATATGACCACGCGATGCAGATTGCTCGGCTTTTGCTGATTGTTGATCGATGTCCACTCGAAACCAATGAAGGCGGTGAACCGACCGGGATCGTTGTAGCGATCCGCCATTTCTATTTGTCTATCCCAAACAGTTCGCACAATCTTCGGGCTATCGATAACGTCACGATTCTTTGAAAGGCCTTCTATTCCCCAAAGTTGGAACGCCTCGTAACCCTTCCCGGCCTGTACGAGATCGTAGAAGCGTCGACCGAATTCTGTGCTTAGAAGGTCCCGATTTGCCTCGCTTATCATTGGGGCCAATCCGAGATTTTCTGCATGGTCAGCGACTACCAGAAAGTCCAGAGGTCGGTCGATGCGAAGCCGCTGACCGGTAGACGATACAACCTCTTCACCGCGCGCGAAGCGATAGGCCTCTTCCGGAGGGAGCCGGTTGCCGATCATGCCAGCATCTGTCGAGTAAGAGGAGTGGAGGTGCGTATCGCCCCAATAAAGACCTTCGGCAAAGTTCTTGTTTTGCAGTTTGCGCTCGACGAAGGGCGAATAATTTGGCGGCGGTGACCTGAGGTCATCTTTTGCCGGTTGAATGTCCTGAGCCACTACAAATGCTGGTGCTGCAACTATAAGGCACCACGTCCAAGCAAGTTGGAAACGAAACAACATGACACATACTCCAATACAAACTTTTGCTCAGGGATGATCAGTGCAGCAGTAGACTATCGCGCAGGCGCACCGAAGGAAAGATGGGATCTTCGCTCTCACTCTATGATTGGTTTACACTTCGGTGCGGGCGAACGCACAGGTTCCTTGAAGAGCCAGGGCGTGTCATCCAGCTTGATCAACACACTCGCTGGTAGGCCGATTGAACTTGGTCGAGCCCATCGCGTTGAATACGGTAGATGATTGCGCCGGCCGCCGGCGTTAACTGTCACTTCTTATCAATCTGCGGGGTGGGCGCTCCGTCCAAGCAATAAGGCTGAGTGATGCAAGGCTAAGCAGTCCAAACCCGGACACTAACGGTACAACTCCGCCGTCGAAAGCGAACCCAATGGCCCAACCGAAAGGGAGAGAAATAAATGTGGCAAAGGAGCCGACGATCGCTGCTCCCAGCCCAGCCATTTGACCCAAGGGCTCCATGGCAAGCGCGTTTAGGTTTCCAAATACGATCCCGACGCAAAAGAATACTGCCAGTAGCCAGACCATGAAAAGCCAAAGTGGAGGAATGCCATTCATTGCAATCGCAGGCACAACAAATACCAAAGAAAAGCCGGAAATAGCGACAAACGCCCACCAGGTCAAAGCTCGCATGCCAATCGACATGACAATTGTAGCGTTCACGAGTGATGCCACTCCTATCGCGAGAGCAGCTACTCCGAAATAAAGGACGAACAACTGGCCAGTTTTAAATGTTACCTGAAACACTTGTTGGGCAGAACTGAGATATCCGAGGAAGGCTCCAAATATGAGGCCCATTGCAATTGTGTATCCCATCACCGACCGTTGAGCGCAGATTTCCTTTGTGCCGGCTGCCATGCTCGACAATGAGAGCCGACGACGCTCTCGCCGAGGCAACGTCTCTGGCTGACGAAAGACAAACCAAGCGAGCACAATTACGGCCTGCCCCAACAGCAAGAGAAATGTCGCACGCCAACCTGCACTCATGATGACGGCTTGCCCCATCGCTGGCGCCAGAGCGGGGACGATTATGAATACGGCCATAACGACAGACATTATTCGGGCCATCTTACGTCCCCTAAAGCAGTCACGAACCATGGCAACGCTTACAATGCGAGGCGCCGACATTCCAACTCCTTGCAATGCGCGACCGAGCAACATCATGCTGAAAGTTGTTGCAAAAACAGATATGAGGCATCCCGTGATGAACAGTAAGTAGCCAAGAATAATGATTGGCTTGCGACCGAAAGAATCTGACAAAGGACCCACCGCAAATTGCCCCCCGGCAAGGCCCAGAAACAGTGAAGAAATGACGAGTTGGGCATCGTTGGGATGCTCGACAGCAAGTTCACTCCCTATGTCATCAAGGGCGGGTAGCATGATGTCGGTCGCCAGCGCAACAACCGAGATCATCATTGCGATCAAAACCGTGAATTCAGTCAATCTAGTGGTTCTTGTGTTCACGAAAGTTCCAATGTTCACGAAAATTCCAAGAGTGGAATTGGCTGAAATGAGACGACAGCTTGCGTGCTGTACGAGATGGTTGAATTTAGATACAACCTGTGGCGAAGCAAGTTCACTAGCGATAGGATGCAAGGACATCGATTAAGCGTGCCACGCCTGAATGGAGGGAGGCTTCATCAAAGCCGGCGAACCCCAGTAGAAGTCCCTGCCGAGTGGGTTTGCCCGCATAGTAGGTGGAAAGTGCTGACAACGTCAGACCAGCCAGCGATGCAGATTGAGACACTTCGATATCGGTCGTGTGTTCAGCAAACCTTGCTGTAAAGTCTGCTACAATGTGCATGCCACCGGGCGACGGTTCGACGCTAATAAGCCCGTCAGTGTGGCTAGAAAGCGCTGTAGTGAGGATCTTTTGACGTTGGATATAGAGCCTTCGCATTCGGCGAATGTGGGTCGAGAAACTGCCAGACTCCATAAATCGTTGCAATGCCGGTTGAGCCACCAGAGACGCGCGCGGACCCGTCGATGCAAGGACTTTACGCGCCTCTTTAATCAATCGGTTTGGTAGCACCACAAATCCCAGACGCAAGGCTGGCATCATGACCTTCGAAAAACTTCCGACATAGATGACACACTCCTGTTCATCGAGGCTCATGAGCGCTGGCAATGGTTGGCCGACGTAGCGGTACTCGCTATCAAAATCATCCTCGATAATGAGACCGCCTTCGCGGTTTGCCCACTCCAGGAGTTCAAGTCGCCGGGCCAAGGGCAGCGTCATCCCGAGCGGGAAATGTCGCGACGGGGTAACGACGACCGCGCCGGCTTTTCGGATCGTCTTGGAGCACTGTTCAGTTGCAAATCCACTGTTGTCGACCGGCACGGGCCTCAACTTTAGTGCGTTGGCAAGAAGTGCACTTCTTAAGATGTGATGACCTGGTTCTTCAACCATCACGATGTCGCCCGTGTTCAATGCCGCTTTGGCAATCAGCTCTATGGCGTCTACCAAACCGGACGTGATGATGATCTGTGATGGCGAGCACGTCACGCCTCGCCAGTCGTGCAAGTGAGCAGTAATGGCGCCCCTCAGCGGCCCCCAGCCAAAGGGATCCGGTTTGGCCAGGAGGGCGGCCTCCGGGGCGCGCCAAGCCTGATCAAGTAGTCGAGCCCACTCACGATACGGAAAGTTGTCTAAGTCAGGCGCCGAGGTTTCGAATGGCCGAGGTTTTTTCGGCAATGGCAGGTCGTCGCCGTGCGTCGTGTCGCGCCTCTTTGTACTGAAGGCGTACTCAGGTAGATCAGTCGCAGCGTAGACCCCGGAGCCAGGGCGGCCTTCTGCGTAGCCTTCGCTGATAAGCTGATCGAAAGCGCTTGTGACGGTCGCTCTTGAGACTGACAACTCTCTCGCCAGTAGACGGCTTGAGGGCAAGCGTTGTCCCGTCGCAACCTGGCGCTCGAGAATGAGCTTGCGAAACTGGTTGGCAAGCTGCGCGTGTAGTGGCTCCTTAAGTTTCCGATCCAGTGAAATCGCGAGAAGCGCGGCGCTCAAAGTGGACTGGGTCATTTATCCAAAATTGGATATTTTTTTATGCCAGTCAATCTGCTTCTGTTAGGCGTGTAAGATTGTTGTCAAGGCGCTGACGGCGGCAACCGGAGCAATGTTCGATTGAATGCGGGGACGCCGCTGGCTTGCAGATTTAGTCCTTGTATGTCCGTGTGATGAGGTCGGTTATGAAAATGCAATTCGCTGATGGCGTCTGGCCGAGTGTCTGCCCACTGGACTGCCCAGATACGTGTAGCCTTGCCGTCACAGTGGCGAATGACCGGATTGTCGATGTGAAAGGCTCTGGAGCCAATCCCTATACCAATGGTGCGGTTTGCAGCAAAGTAGCGCGAAGCTATCCCGAATTGGTGCACGGTCGCGACCGGCTCTCGCGGCCGATGCGGCGCGTCGGGGCACGTGGTGAACGAGAGTTCGAGCCCATATCATGGAGCGAGGCGCTCGACATGGTCCATAACGGCTTCTCAGAGGCGATTGAGAGGTACGGGGCCGAATCTGTGTTGCCGTTCAATTACGCCGGTCCGCATGGTCAGCTCGCCGGCGGCTCGATGGATCGCAGGTTTTTCCATAAAATGGGAGCGTCTCTACTATCGCGAGGACCATTGTGTGGTGCTGTCAAAGGTGCAGCCTATGCATCACTCTTCGGAAATTCACCGGGCATGCCGGTTGAACAGGCGGTGGCTTCCGATCTCATTGTTATCTGGGGCAACAACGTAACGGTAAGTAATCTCCACTTTGCCAAGGTCGTGCAAGCAGCGCGCGACAAAGGGGCCAAGGTCGTAGTCATTGATCCAAAGCGGATTAAGATTGCTGAGCAGGCGGATCTATCGTTGCGTGTGCAGCCGGGAACTGACGTCGTACTGGCGTTGGCTGTTGCAGCGGAGTTGGAGCGTCGTGGTAAACTCGACATGACGTTCATTCAGCGTTTCACCTTGGGTTTCGAAGCGTACATGGCAGAGGCACGCAAGTACTCGGTTAAGGATGTCGTAAACATCTGCAAGCTCACCGAGGAAGAGTTTGACGCCTTTGTGCAGATGTTCCTGAATGCGAACAGCATCGCTACCTCGATCGGCAATGGTATGGAGCGTGGTCGTAGTGGCGGTTCTGGTCTACGTGCCGCCATGGCACTACAGGCATTGACTGGAAATCTTGGCCGTCGTGGAACGGGTGTCATATCAAAGCAGGGTCTCGCGACCCCGAAGACCACCGATAAGCTACAGCGTCTGGATCTCGTTCCCGACGGGACACGGACGATAAACATTGTGGATGTTCCTGATCTATTGCTCGATGCCGCCTATGATCCGCGTCTTGCTGCCATCATGATTTACAATCACAATCCGGTTTCGACTCACCCTAATCAGCTCAAAGTGATCGAGGCCTTGAAGCGCGAGGATCTCTTTATTGTGGGCTGCGACATTGTTATGACCGACAGTATGTTATTCGCGGATGTGATCCTGCCGGCAGTCAGCCACTTCGAGCATGATGATATCTATGGTGCCTACGGTCAGCACTACGTTCAACGTGCTACGCCTGTCATTCCGCCCGTCGGAGAGGGACTTGCTAACACTGAGATTTTCCGAAGGCTCGCCGCTCGTTTCGGATTCGACGAATCCATCTTCAAAGAGGACGATTCTGCATTGATGGACGCCGCATTGGACGGAGACGACCCGCGAATGTTGGGTTTTAAACCAAGTGAGCTGCCGCTGGATCGAGCATTAGAGATGACGTCAGAAACTGGCGGCGAGCTTGTTATGTGTCATACGGTTATGCCGACCACCCCATCCGGCAAGATTGAACTGTTCAGCGATGACTTGGAAGAGCGGTTTGGATGCGGCGTGCCGAGATTCGAGGCGGTCACAAAAAAACATCCATACGTCTTGATTACCCCATCTTCGACAAAGAGGACGAATGCTACGTTCGGTGGTTGCGAGGAATCGCGTGGACTAGAAACTCTGGAGCTTAACCCAGAAGACGCAGAATCTCATGGAATTAGGACAGGTGACAGAGTGACAATCTCGAACGAGTTGGGGGCAGTGACACTTAAAGCAAAAGTCAGCAATGCGGTTCGAAGCGGTGTATTCTACAGCCCCAAGGGATCCTGGCTCCGGTCGAGTCCGACGGGTATGACGACAAACGCACTCATACCAAGTGACATTCGCGCGGACATTGAACAGGGCGCGTGCTACAATGAAACGTTCGTCGATATTGAGCTGGGCGGCGAAGGGCATTGACGATACCGTGTGCACTCGCCTTGTTTCAGTTTTGAAGCTCTCATCGACGTGACAATAAAGACCAAATGTGCGGGAGCGAAGATCTTGCGAGGTATCACACCCTACTTACAAGTGGCGCGGACAGGTGAGGCAATCGCATGGTATGAGCGAGTTTTCGGAGCCCAAGAGACCCGGACTCGTGTGGTCGCTCCTGACGGAACATGTATGAATGCCGAAATTGAGATCGGGGGAACGCGGCTTATGCTGGCTGATGAGACACCGAGCATCGGTTCCATTAGTCCGGCGAAACTTGGAGGAACGTCCGTCGTTTTCAACCTGCACGTCACCGATGTAGATGCTGTATTCGATGCGGCACTGGCTGCTGGTGGTGAGGAAATCTATCCATTGTCGGACCAATTCTATGGCGATCGAGCGGGGCGCGTGCGCGACCCGTTTGGTCACATCACTGGATCATCGCGAGCCGCCTGAAAGACGTCACAGAAGAGGACATGGTTGCCTCATTTCAAGCGATGTTCGACATTTGACCTATACAACTAACTTTGGCGGCAAAAGGCGACGGAGCATCTCCCAGGTCATGCCCCGAGTTGTCCGCTTAGAGCGTGGCTCGAGGTATGGCCTGGGTCATGTTTCAAGTCGTGATCCGATTTCTGCTCAAAGCGTTTGCTCAATGAAAAATACTACCCGGTGAGGACCACGAGATAGCAACTCGTGGTCGAGTGATTTTCGAGCGTACTCAACCGACCATTTAGGGAGTGGTAAGTTTGCCACCTTGAATGATAGCCTGCTTGCAGGTCATCGTCGCAATCACGGCAATGAAAGATCTCTCTGGTGCGATGGCAGCCATCGTGCTCCTTCGCATTCAGGGAAAAAGGGCGCAAACTGGGAGAAGACTGATGGCCAAAGGATACTTTGTTGCTCACCTCAACGTGCATGACAGTGACACATTTGCAAAGTACCGCGAGAAGGTTTCTGCAATCGTAGGGCAGTATGGCGGAATATATGTCGTTAGAGGTGGAATGATGGAGATTGCGGAAGGCGAAGAATTACCGCCGCGCACGGTCATCCTAGAATTCCCGAGTTTCTCGCAGGTTAAAGCGTGGTACAATTCGCCAGAATATCAAGCAATTCTTGGATTGCGGCTGGCCAGTGCGACAGGATCTGCGCAGTTTGTCGAAGGACTTGAGTGAGGCGCTTTGAGCGATGCGTTCACTTCATCCGTCTCGGAACACAGTCGTTCTGTGGGTTTAACCCGGGGACAAGAATGGGCCGTTTGGTACGACTGAGCTGAGTTCCGCTTGACAGATCAATGAAGAGCGTCGAGATCAATCGTAGTTCGCATCAATTGAATTGGGTAATACGAGTAATGGACATCTCAGGAAAGAAAGCAATTGTATTCGGTGGTACGTCGGGGATTGGCCTTGCAACGACGAAAGCACTCGCAGGAGAGGGAGTGACGGTTGTAGCGATCAGTCGCGATCCGTCAAAGGCGGGTGAGCTGCCGGCTGGTGTAGTCACCGAAGCATGTGACGTACGCGACGCAATCGCGATGGAGGCGCTTTTCGATCGTCTGGCACCTTTCGATATTCTCATCAGCGCTGCAACCGGCGGAACGCGTGCGATTGGCCCATTCCTCGAAATGGACATAGACGGTTTCAAGGCATCGTTCGATAAACTCTGGGGCTATGCCTATGTCGTGCGATACGGCGCGCGACATGTGAGCGACGGCGGTTCGATCACTTTGGTCTCGGGCGCGCCGGCTCGAAACTGCAGACCCGGTCAAATTGCACTGTCAAGTGTAGGCGGTGCGGTTGAGGCGATGGCGCGCGCAGTGGCTCGCGAGGTCGCGCCGCGAGTTCGAGTCAATGTCGTTTCGCCGGGTACGATCGACACCCCCATGCTGCCGTTGCAGGGGGACGAGCGAAAGGCTGCCTATGAAAGGACGACCCAAAAGAATCTGATCCCACGGGCAGGCTCTGCCGAAGAGGTGGCGGAAGGAATTATGTTTGTCGTCAAGAATGGATTCGTCACGGGCACCACGGTGGACGTTGATGGCGGTTGGCTGCTGAGCTAGTTGCCAAATGACGTCGGTAATCGTTCGACGATAATGCCATCTGGCTCGAAGACGAGGCCTGCTATGTCCGGTTGATCGGCTCACCGTTCCTAGCAGGCCTTAGAACAGAAAACACTACTTCAATCGCGTGCCTGTTGACCAAGGCTATCGATTGGCGTCTGGGAATACTCGAGCCGTGGGGGCCCGGAGTTTTTTGGTCTGAGGGTCGGGAACATGCGGTGCTGTTTCCGCGTCATACCTCCGGATCGTAGATGTAACCTAGGCCGCGAACTGTTCTGATAATCGAGGGTTTGCTCGGATTTTTTTCGATTTTGCGGCGCAGGCGTGAAATACGAATATCGATGCTACGGTCGAACGGATCCCAGCTGCGGTCGTGGGCTTGTTCTAGAATTTGATCGCGATTGAGCACGCGCCCCCTGTTCTCAGCGAAGACTTTCAAAAGATTGAATTCCATTGCTGTCAGTGGCACTTCGGTGCCATCTGGTGCTTCGAGGCGCGCAGTATCAATCCGTAAGGTGTAATCGCCGAACTGGGCGACTGAGTTGGTCGCGGACGTTGACTCTCCCGCAACTTCCCCCGTCTTGCGTCTGAGAATGGCCTTTACGCGGGCTTCCAGTTCGCGAAGATCGACGGGTTTGCCCAGGTAATCATCGGCGCCCATTTCAAGGCCGAGAATACGGTCTACCACTTCACCGGCGGCAGTCAACATAATCACCGGAACCTGGTTATTCACTCGCAGCGTCCGCAGCGCTGACAGTCCATCTTCGCCCGGCATATTGACGTCGAGCACGATCAGGTCAATCCCTCCGGATGCCAGTACCGCATGAAGTTCCTGAGCGTTAGCAGCAGTCAGAATCTTGAACCCGCGTTTTTCAAGGTATTCCTGGACCATTTCGCGAAGGCCGATCTCGTCATCGCAGACGAGTATGCGGGTGTCTTCGTATCGCATCAACTCACGCCTTCAGTAGGTTCAACGAGATCATTCACGAGACTCCGCAATTCCGACGGCGTCACCGGTTTTTCAAGGTATGGACGCTTCGATTCGCGGAGCACTCTCTGTGATTGGATACCCATTGTATCGCCGGTTATGAAACCCATTCGATGTAATAGCTCAGGGTGACGGAACGACAGCGCCTCAAAGAATTCCGGTCCGTCCATTTCCGGCATGTTTAAGTCGCTGAGTATCGCGTCGAAGCTGCTGTTTTTAAGGTACTGTAACGCCTGTAGTCCCGATCCCACTTTGGCAACCTCGAAGCCGTCTTTGGTAAGTATCTCCGCGATCAAGTCGGCCACGTCTTTTTCGTCATCGATAACGAGAACCTTCTTGGGGACGCCCTGTTGTCTCGAGCTTTGAAGCTGTGCCGCTGCTTCTTGCGAGAGCTCACCGAGTGGAAGGCGCAATCTGAAACATGCGCCGCGTGTGTGTTCGACGTCGAGCCACACCTGTCC
>JBPCWA010000565.1:0-9689 GCA_051009975.1 Hyphomicrobiaceae bacterium | reverse complement strand
CCCGTGTTGCCCGCGGTACCTTCTACGATGACACCCCCAGGCTTAAGAGCGCCCGATCTCTCAGCTTCACGGATGATATACAGCGCAGCCCTATCCTTGACTGATTGTCCCGGGTTCATGAACTCGGCTTTCCCCAGGATCGTGCAGCCCGTCTCTTGTGACGCCCGAACTAATGTGATGAGCGGCGTTCGACCTACGGCATCGGCAACGTTTGAGGCGACAAACACAGGGCATTCTTCCTTGGCAATTCAGGACGTGAAAGACTAGGCAGTGATCAGTTTTTCCTAACCTAGTGAGGTCCGTCATCCGGGACAAGCCGAAGTGCATCGGTCGGAACGCATCGAAAGAGTTCAAATTGGCCTGCTTTAGATCTGGCGGCTGATCTGGAAGCCTGTCCTGACATGGTCCGTTTGTGGCCGATGTCGCGTTCTAAGAACGGGCCAGGAATCAGTAGCTAGAAATACACATCTGTCGGCGACCATGGACCGTCACCGCAGGTCAGGGGCTGTTGCGGTCACATTGTCGCAGCAAACTCCAAGGTGACCTAGCGAGACGGCAATTGATCTTCAAACGCTTCGCCAGTTATAACCCGGTGCCGTGTGAATGAGGCAGCTCGCACAACTTTGCAGCAGCTGGTGGTTTCTCACGCAAGCTGGATATTGGATCGTGCGGCAGGGATCGGTTTGACCGTCTTCGGCTGCGCATCTCATGCCGATATTCCAATTGACCGACCAGATTGGCGGACGTGGTGGAATTGGTAGACACGCCAGATTTAGGTTCTGGTGGCTTAGGCCGTGGGGGTTCAAGTCCCTCCGTCCGCACCAAATCTGTGGTCAAATTTCAGAGGCGCACTGCCGACGTGGCGGGCGCGGCACAGCAATCCTTGGCCGCTAAGGCCCGTTATCATACTGGAATTGTACGCGATGCAAATCACCGAAACTGTTGCCGATGGCCTAAAGCGCGAGATCCAGGTGGTCCTGGCTGCCCAGGAGCTGAATGAGCGGTGTGACAAGCGGCTCGAAGAAATCAAGGATGATGTCCACATCAGAGGCTTTCGCAAGGGCAAGGTTCCAAAAGTGCACCTGCGCAAGATTTACGGTCGTCGCTTGATGTTGGAAATTCTACAAGACGCTGTTGAAGAAAGTTCGCGCCAAGCCCTAAGCGAGCGGAATGAGCGGCCGGCTGCTCAGCCTGAAATTGCCCTACCAGAGGACCAGGCCGAAATTGAGAGCGTCGTGACGGGGGATAAGGATCTCGAGTTCTCCATGAAGTACGAGGTCATTCCACCAATCGAGCTAGTCGATTTCGCAACAATCGAGTGCGAAAAACTGGTTGCCGAGGTAGATGACAGCGCTTTGAACGATGCACTTGAACTGGTGGCAAAACGCAATGTTTCGTATACGCCAGATGAGAGTGCTGCCGCTGAGGAAGGAGACAAGCTGAAGGTCGACTTTGTTGGCAAGATCGATGGCGAGCCTTTCGACGGTGGAACGGCCGAGGATGTTGAAATCGTGATTGGCCAAGGCGGCTTCATCCCGGGATTCGAGGATGGTCTACGAGGTGCCAAAGGCGGTGAATCGCGAGTCGTGACGGCAACTTTCCCCGCGGAATATTCTGTCGACACCCTCAAAGGTAAGGACGCCACATTCGACGTCGCAGTGAAGGAGGTTGCCAAGCCGTCGCAACCAACGGTTGACGACGAGCTGGCCAAGACCCTCGGTGTTGATGATCTGGAAAAGCTCACAGAATTGATCAAGGCGGATATCGCAAACGAATATGAGCGAATATCCCGAACCAAATTGAAGCGAAAATTGCTCGATGCCCTTGATGATAGGCATAGCTTCGAATTGCCGAGTTCACTTGTCACAGCTGAGTTCGACGCCATTTGGGCCGAGCTGCAGCGAGATCTCGAGGCTCGACAAACAACATTTGAGGACGAAGGCAAGTCGGAAGACGCGACACGCGACGAGTACAAGGAGATTGCGGAGCGGCGCGTTCGCCTGGGGCTGGTCATTGGGGAGATCGGCGAGCGCAATGGTATTAGGGTCGAACAGGAAGAATTGCGCAGTGCAATGGTCGAGCAAGCGAGACGTTATCCTGGTCGTGAACAGGAGATCTACGAGTATTTCGAAAAGACCCCGGGTGCCGTGGGGCAGCTAAGAGCCCCATTATTCGAAGAGAAAGTCGTCGACTACCTCACCAATCAAATCACGTTAAATCAGCGTGCCGTAAGTCGTGACGAGTTGATGGAACCTCTCGATCCAGAGCCAGGAGAAATTGTTGATACCGCCGACGCCTCACAGAATGGCAGTCCGGAAGCCACCTAGTATTTTGGGTATCGTTGCAACTCCCCTTAGGATGTTCGGTGCACGTGCGGTCTAACAATCCAAGGAACCCTAGGCCATAGAACTAAAGGTATTCTCGAGCGGAGTAGGACATTTGAGTGGATGTTGGCATCTGGGGGCGAGCCGCTGCGATGTTCCATGTGAGTAGGCAGATCTGTGTCGAACTTGCGCTTGGTCTCACTCGCGCGTAAGGCAATTGACTGTTGTTCGAGTTTGCTGTCGTAGGCGCGATCGGAGTCAATTGGGTGCGGTCCGGCTGAGCTCAACCGCGAAGACCAGCGGCTAATCCAAGACAGAGCTTCTTCACGGATCGTCTTCGTCTTGGTGTTCGTCTTCGTGTTCGTGTTCGATTTTGTGGTTCCGCCCAGTCTTGACGCCGCCTATGTAAAGCTTTCGGCAGAGTTGGCGGTCATTTGCGGTCGGCCGGATCAGACGCTGCCTGAATGACGCGCGTCGAATTGGGCATTGTGGGGAAAGAGATGAGGATAAATTTTGCGCGCCGCCATATCGTTCCTATCTTAGCTGCTGGCGGAGCCCGAGCGCAAAAATGCAGATTAGCGAGGCATCTGCATGGAGATCTGTCGTTGAAAAAAGATTGTAAGTAAGAAGCATGTAGCACCTTGCCGAGAAGATAAGACCATCGAACGAGTTTTAAACAGATGATCCCTGGAACCGGAATACCGGTAGACGAAAGGTTGGAGATGCAGGAACCCGCTGGAAGCACAACAGGTACTTTTTGGCCGATGGTCGTTGAGCAGACCACGCGCGGCGAGCGGGGATATGACCTGCCGTCCCGCCTCCTCAAAGAGCGGATTATTTTCGTTACCGGGCCGATCGAAGACCACATGGCAGCTTCGATATGTATGCAGTTGCTGTACTGCGAATCCGAGAACCCCACCAAAGAAATTTCAATGTATATAAATTCACCGGGAGGGGTCGTGACTTCAGGTATGGCGATTTATGACACCATGCAGTTTATTCGCCCGCCGGTTGCAACGTTGTGCATCGGCCAAGCAGCGTCGATGGGCTCCCTGCTCCTGACTGCCGGCGCCCCCGGAATGCGTTTTGCTCTGACCAACGCTCGGATTATGGTTCACCAACCATCCGGCGGATTCTCTGGGCAGGCATCGGATATTGAGAGGCATGCGGAAGATATCATAAAAATGAAGCGCCGTCTCAATGAGGTCTATGTGCGGCATACGGGGCAACCCTACGAGATGATAGAACGAACACTCGATCGAGATTATTTCATGACGGCTGATCAGGCCCTCGAGTTTGGACTCGTTGATAAAGTACTGGAATCCCGGGAAGAAGCCGCAACATTGACAACAGAAACTGGCAATGGGCCAGATAAGACCTAAACCATGGCCACCGGCGATCACCGGCGTTCAGAGGTGATTGCTCGTGATTAGACTGATGATAATCTTGAGCTCTGCGCGTTAGGCCAGTTACGGTACGTGGCAATGGACAGTGTTCAAAGCAGCCCTGTTGCCAGGAGGATACGACGTGCACCGCACTTCTCGTCACTATGGGTCATCGCTAAAACGTCGCAGGATGCCCTCCACTGTGCCACCGACGCTACCTCTCGAAGAGGTAAACCAAAGAAGTAGATCAAGAAGGCGAAACTGCATTATGCCCGACGGTGTTTGACCGATTCACCATGATTTCTCACATCGTGATGAGGATGTAAGGAGATTGCGACAATTGCCGCACTGCCGTCACACTGGGTGGCAACGATGCGGGCAAGCGACGCGATCGGTGAAAGGGTGAGGGATAATTGTCACGCGCGTGTGGCTAAATCGCTTGTTAGCGCGTCGCTGGGTGTGTGATGCTGTTAATCGAATGTTGATCAAGCTGGCCTGTGCATGCTGAGATCATATAACAATAGAATTCGCGTCGTGTTGAACGAGTCTGCTTGGCCCGAGTTGGCTCTATGACGTGACGTGATTTTCGCCTGAAGGGGCGGAACAGCTGCAGCAATTATAGGGAACACAATGCCAAATCAGGAAAAAAACACGCTCTACTGTTCCTTCTGCGGCAAGAGCCAACATGAAGTTCGTAAACTGATTGCTGGGCCGACTGTCTTTATTTGTGACGAATGTGTTGAACTTTGCATGGATATTATCCGCGAAGAAAACAAAAATACACTCGTTAAGTCGCGCGACGGTGTTCCAACCCCCGAAGAGATCAAATCTGTTTTAGATTCCTACGTGATCGGTCAGGACTATGCGAAGCGGGTTCTGGCGGTAGCTGTTCACAATCATTACAAGCGGCTCAACCATGCCGCCAAAAACAATGACGTCGAGCTTGCCAAGTCAAATATCTTGCTGATTGGACCGACGGGTTGCGGCAAGACGCTTCTGGCCCAGACGTTGGCGCGAATTTTGGACGTGCCCTTTACGATGGCCGATGCGACAACGTTGACCGAGGCGGGTTACGTTGGAGAGGATGTTGAGAATATTATTCTCAAGTTGCTGCAATCGGCCGACTACAATGTCGAGCGGGCGCAACGGGGCATCGTTTACATCGATGAGGTCGACAAAATAAGTCGCAAGTCCGACAACCCATCAATTACGCGGGATGTTTCGGGTGAAGGTGTGCAACAAGCGCTCTTGAAAATTATGGAGGGAACTGTTGCATCGGTTCCACCCCAAGGTGGTCGCAAGCATCCCCAGCAAGAGTTTCTACAGGTTGATACAACCAATATTCTGTTCATATGTGGTGGTGCATTCGCAGGATTGGACAAAATCATCGCTGCGCGCGGAAAAGGCACCTCTATCGGATTTGCTGCAAGCGTAGCGGATCCGGACGAGAGGCGGACGGGAGAAATTCTCCGCGGCGTTGAGCCCGAGGACCTGTTACGTTTTGGCCTTATCCCCGAATTCATTGGACGCATGCCTGTGCTGGCAACGCTTGAAGATCTTGATGAAGAGGCCTTGGTCGAAATCCTGAGCGAGCCTAAGAACGCTCTGGTCAAGCAATATCAACGCCTATTCGAGATGGAGAATATTCAACTGACAATCACGCTCGACGCTCTGAAAGCGATCGCGCGTAAGGCGATCGAACGCAAGACGGGTGCGCGCGGACTGCGTTCCATCATGGAAGGCATTTTGCTGGATACTATGTTCGATCTGCCAAGCCTTAAGGGTGTTGAGGAAGTCGTCATCGGTCCCGAGGTTGTCGAAGGTGGGGCGAGACCACTTAAAATCTATAGTGAGCGGGTTGAAGATCAGGAAACGACGGCCTGATTGCTGCGTGCCGTGGGTGTCGGGGACTCGGACGCGTAGGAGGGGGTGGTATTGGAACCGACAACCGCCGTGCCTAAATTGAGTGGAGCGCGTGGGATTTAGTTGTACGCCGCGATCGGACAGGTCTGGTTGGCGTCGAACAGCGTCCCGTGAGGTCGGGTTCTGGGCGACGGCTGAGGCACGACCAAGTCAAAGGAGTAGCAATGAGAGATATTACGTTGGAAATATGCGTTAACTGACACAGGTTCGGCTCAACAATTGGCGTCCGGATCGATGGCATGTCAAACACGGGGCGTCTTACGAGCCAGCATTGCTGGGTCCCACAACTACGAAAGAGAACCAATGAGCGAGCAGGACATGACAAATCAAACGGGCACTGAAGACGAGTTGTACCCCGTCCTCCCACTTCGCGATATTGTTGTTTTTCCGCACATGATTGTGCCGCTCTTTGTTGGTCGGGACAAATCAATAAGCGCGCTTGAAGAGGTGATGCGCTCCGACAAGCACATTTTGCTGGCGGCGCAAAAAAATGCTGGAGACGATGATCCCGACACCAGTGAGATTTATGAAATAGGGACGCTGGCTTCGGTTCTTCAGCTCCTGAAGTTGCCGGATGGGACGGTGAAAGTTCTGGTCGAGGGCACATCAAGGGCGCGTATTGTTGATTATACGGACAATGCCGAATATTTCGAAGCTACGATCGAGCGGATCGAAGAAGAAGTTGGCGCGGCCGACGAGGTCGAGGCGCTCTCGCGTTCGGCAGTGACGCAGTTTGAAAACTATGTGAAGCTCAATAAGAAGATCTCGCCTGAGGTGCTTGGCACGATCGGTCAAATCAGCGATTACTCCAAGCTCGCGGATACAGTTGCGTCGCACTTGGCAATAAAAATCTCCGACAAGCAGGAAATCTTGGAAATCACTTCAATCACGGAGCGATTGGAGAAGGTTTTTGCGCTGATGGAAAGTGAGATTTCGGTTCTCCAGGTCGAGAAGAAAATCCGTTCGCGTGTGAAGCGGCAAATGGAGAAGACGCAGCGTGAGTACTATTTGAATGAGCAAATGAAGGCCATTCAAAAGGAACTCGGTGACGGCGATGAGCGGGACGACATCTCTGAAATCGAGGACAAAATTGAGAATACGAAGCTGTCAAAGGAGGCGCGTGACAAGGCGCAGGCAGAACTCAAAAAACTCCGACAGATGAGCCCGATGTCTGCGGAAGCGACGGTGGTCCGCAATTATCTAGACTGGTTGCTCACCATCCCGTGGGGAGTCAAAGGCAAAGTCAAAAAAGATTTGGGCGAGGCGCAACAGGTTCTGGACGAGGAGCATTACGGTCTGGAAAAAGTAAAAGAGCGCATCGTCGAGTATCTCGCAGTGCAGAATCGGACCAACAAACTGAAGGGGCCGATCCTATGCCTCGTTGGCCCTCCGGGGGTCGGCAAAACTTCGTTGGGCAAGTCGATAGCGAACGCGACGGGGCGAGAGTTTGTACGTATGTCGTTGGGAGGGGTCCGGGATGAGGCAGAAATTCGCGGTCATCGGCGAACATATATTGGCTCCATGCCAGGCAAAGTTGTCCAGTCCATGCGCAAGGCCAAGAAGACCAACCCGTTGTTTCTACTAGATGAAATTGACAAGATGGGTTCAGATTTTCGCGGTGATCCGGCGGCCGCATTGTTGGAGGTGCTCGATCCCGAACAAAACAATACATTCAACGACCACTACCTCGAAGTCGACTATGATTTGTCGAATGTAATGTTTGTGACGACTGCGAATTCGCTCAACATTCCACCGGCTCTGATGGATCGCATGGAGATCATTCGGATCGCGGGTTACACTGAACCGGAAAAACTCGAAATCGCAAAACGGCACCTCATCCCAAGCCAACGGCAGTCGCATGGATTGACCGAGGATGAGTGGACAATCGAAGATGAAGCGTTGAAGGTCGTAATTCGACGATACACACGTGAAGCGGGTGTACGCAGTCTTGAGCGCGAAATGGCAAAACTGGCACGTAAGGCCGTGAAGGAGATTCTTTCTACAGACCAGACGGCGATAGTGGTAACGTCGGAGAATATCGAAGGATTTCTTGGCGTTCCAAAGTACAGATTTGGTGAAGTTGAGCTGGAAGACCAGATCGGCGTCGTCACTGGCCTCGCGTGGACGGAAGTGGGCGGCGACATATTGACAATCGAAGGCGTTATGATGCCTGGCAAAGGCAAGATGACCGTGACTGGCAATTTGCGCGAAGTAATGAAGGAGTCGATTCAGGCTGCGAGCGCATATGTGCGATCACGTTCTGTTGCGTTTGGAATTGCGCCGCCGATGTTCGAGAAAAACGACATCCACGTCCATGTTCCGGAGGGCGCAACGCCGAAGGACGGTCCTTCAGCCGGGGTGGCAATGGTGACTGCAATCGTCTCCGTTTTAACGGGGATCCCGGTGCGTAAGGAGGTTGCCATGACGGGGGAGATAACCTTGCGTGGACGCGTCCTGCCTATCGGCGGCTTGAAGGAGAAGCTTCTTGCAGCGCTACGTGCCGGTATAACGCGAGTCATCATCCCAGAGGAGAATGTGAAGGATCTGGCTGAGATATCGGACGATGTCAAAAACGCTCTCGAAATCCAACCGGTCTCGCGGATGGACGAAGTGTTGGAACTGGCGCTGGTGCGTGCACCTGATGCCATTGAGTGGCTGGAGGATGAGGCTGCAGCCGGGGTGGGATCACCAGAGGAATCTGGATCAACGGCCGGTGTAACCGCGCACTGATAACCAGACGATCGGTGTGCTAATCGCGCGCCGCCCAGTCGCGGCGCGCGCTCCCAAGACATAATGCCGCTCGTGTTTTTGCAGAAATCCGTCAATTTCCCCTTATTTTAGGGCGAAGTTGACGGATTTGCGCTTGACGGGCGCGGTTAACGGGATTTCTTTGCACGCGCTGTTGCGGTTCACTTCGGTTTCTGAAGCCCCGCAGCGCGTCGCAAAACGAAGACTGTCGTCTGCTGTTGGTTTGGAACAAGGACCCACGATAATGAGCAAGAAAGAAATCATCGACGCCATGGCCGAACGGGCCGAAATAACCAAAGAGAAAGCTGGTACCGCTTTGGACGCGTTGACGGACTACGTCTCGCAGTCGCTTTCAAAAGGCGACGAAGTCAACTTCGCGCCCTTGGGCAAATTTAAGGTCAGCGCACGCGCTGCGCGAGAAGGTCGAAATCCTATGTCCGGCGAGAAAATTAAAATTCCCGCGTCGAATGTGCCCAAGTTCACCGCGTCAAAGCAGTTGAAAGAAGAGGTCAACAGCAAAAAGAAGAAGAAGAAATAGGGGTAAGGACAAGACGGTTCTGGGCGCGCTTGTATCGGGCGCGTCTGGCACGTTTGGGCGGAAAACAAATCGCCACACTGCCGACAACGAGGAGTTGCCTACCTGACTGCGGACCTGTAGACTTTGGTTCTTTGGGCGGTTAGCTCAGTTGGTAGAGCATCTCGTTTACACCGAGAGGGTCGGCGGTTCGAGCCCGTCACCGCCCACCAATCATCAAAGTGGCACACGTGGCAGTGGGGTGACGCTTGCTGCTCGTGGGGTGTGCAATCGGCCCGGACGCGCGTCCGTCTGAGTTGAATGGCGTCGCGGCCGTAGAGTTTTGGAGTTCGTTCAGGAGATCGGGTGGCTTGAGAAGAGTGCCGCTGGTCCAGAATGTCCATGCTAAGTCGTCTGAGATACCTTCTTGATTATGTTTTGGACCAATATCCGTTGGGCAAACTCTCTTGGGCCAAGGGACAGTTGGACCAACGGCTAATGGCACGACCGGCTAATACTGCGGGCGGTATTTACGAACAGTACCTGGGTTGAATGATTATTTGGAAGATCGATGACCTATGACCTATGACCTATGACCGATTAACGGTGATCGTTTGATTGGCCTGAGCGTTTGCCAATTGGGCCGGGTGGTAAGTTCTCGGCGCGATTGACAGTCCCGCCAGTTGCCTTGGCGGCATCAACGCCGGCAAAAAATTATTGAATTAGGTCGCTAGTGCTTGACGTGTGCGACGCGCTCACGTAAGCCAGTCGCCTCGCTCATTCGGCCTGTGTGGC
>JBPCWA010000564.1:0-6427 GCA_051009975.1 Hyphomicrobiaceae bacterium | reverse complement strand
TCTTTCTTGGCTTTCCATTCTCCAACATCAATGGGACGACATCTACGAAAACGAGATCCTTGCGTAATTGAGCGAGTTCTTTGACGCGGGCATTCGCTTGCACTTGCGCATTAAACTTGTCCCAATGATAGAGGGACGGCTTGATCGCGATAAAGAAGACGGGGGTGGCCCCAAGAGATTGAGATTTGATCTTCATAAGGGACTTCAGGGCGGTCAGAACTTCGGCCGGCGAACGGCCACTTGCGAGGTCATTTTCGCCGGCGTAAAGAACGATCTCACTGGGTCGATGAGGTGCAATCAGCAGATCAAAATACTGAAGGACGTGCGTAAGTTGCGCCCCGCCGAAGCCACGGCGGATTACGTTGCGCTTCGGAAAGTCGACAACGAGGCTTCTCCAGAGGCGAATGCTAGAAGAGCCAACGAAGAGAGTGCGGCAGTACGTGAAGCCCCTTGCCTCATCTTGAGCCACGAACGCCAGAATGTCTGACCAAAATGGTCGTACGTTTGCCGGCTGGCCCAAGGCAAAATTCTTCCCAATCACCAGGATTGCGACAGTCGCTGGCGCCATGATGAGGAGGAGCAAATTTGATATCAGTTTCATCAAGTTCAATCGCGTATTTGCTGGGCGTCTAAGAGACTGCGCCCCCTCGCGGGGGCAGTCTCTCTAACAAATTGATAGCATATCGCCTCACCTAATTATCTGCTCCGGTGAATGTCGGGAAATTGTTGCCAAACCTATCGAAAGTAGTTCTGAATGTATTGGACAACGCATCCGCAGGATGCTGTTGGTGTAGAAGACCCTCTTGGCACCGCAGCGGCGCAGTGCGTGATTGCTGCTTGACTGCAGCTCTTGTTGCCGACTTCTTGGAACTGAACGTGTTTCGGATTTAAGGACGTACCGCCATGCCAATTTTTGAGAATGGCTCCAGAAAGATCCACTACGAAGAGGCGGGGGCGGGCTTCCCTCTTTTGGTTATTCCCGGAGGTGGATTGAACGCGACCATAGCTGGTCTCGCCAATCATGCCTTCAATCCATTGGTGGAACTCAGCGATAGATATCGTGTTGTCGCACTCGACTTACGCAACGCAAATGGCGGTCAGTCTGAAGGACCGCTTGAGATCGAGCGGCCGTGGGATGCACTCACTGATGACCAGCTGAGCCTGATGGATCACCTCGGGGCCGAGAGGTTTATAGCCTTGGGATTCTGCATCGGTGGCCCATTGATCTGGAATCTCTTGAGACGAGCAGAGGACCGAGTTGTTTCCGCAGTTCTTGTCCATCCCAGCGGTTACAGCTCCAGCGCTCCAAACATCTTCTATGAAAACAACATCGGGGGCTGGGCACCTCAATTCTGCGAGCGTCGTCCTGACGTTACCATGGAAATGGTCGCCGCTTATCTTGATAATATGTACACGAGGCGAGCGGATTTCGTGTTCACTGTCGATCGCGACTTCGTCCGCAAGTGTCAGACGCCTGTCCTGGTCCTGCCGGATGACGTCCCAGCCCATCCCTATGCAACGGCAATGGATACGGCGATGTTGGCGCCTCGTGCACAGGTCAGTCTTTATCCATGGAAAGAGAACGAACGGAAAATTCAACTCGCCCTCAGTCACATCCGCGGCTTCTTAGCGTCGAGTGTACCTCAAGCTCTGAAAAGTGCGTGAACACCCTAGAATCCTGCCTCCGGCGCGGAGACAGGATGGAGAAGAGGGCCAGTAGTCCTCGAGCCCCCGAGCCCTCAAGCCCTCAAGCCCTCAAGCCCTCAAGCTCCAACTGTATCGCCGCCCCTGCTGAAACGGGGAAACGGGGACCCACAGTTTCGCCAAGTTGGGTTGGCTCTCGGCAAACGCGCGATCGAATCTCGTGTTTCCGACAGGTTTGGCGAGCAATTTGTACGGGTTAGACAGCCTCAAGTCTGCATGTTAGCCTTGCCGGCATCAAGAAGACTTTCGACGCCAAATTGTATAGGGAGGAATGAATGCTGAAGTGGAAATCGAGTTTCTGCGCCATCGCCGTCACTGGATTGACGGCATTGAGTGTATCCACAGCTGTTTCGGTTGGGACAACAACGGAGGCATCAGCAAAGACAATCACCGTCCGCATCGGATCGGGCCATCCTCCGACCGTCGTCTATGCTGGACTGATGAAGACTTTCTTTCAGCCTGAACTGAAGAAGGCCGTTGAATCCCAGACAGAGCACGAGATCAGATTCATCGAAGGCTATTCGGGCTCGATTGCAAAGGTGTTCGATACATTTGAAGCTATTCAGAATGGCGTCCTTGATATTGGCGGCTTTTGCTTCTGCTTTGAAGCCTCCAAGCTACCTATGCATGCGTTCCAGATCATGCTGCCGTTCGGCACAATGGATCCGGAGCAGAGCGTTGCAATCGCTGCGGCTGTTTACAAGCAGTTCCCTCTGCTAGAAGAAGCGTTCCAGAAATACAACCAGACGATGCTCGCGCGCATTGGAGACGGTGGCTACAACATTGGCACGCAATTCGCCTGGAAGGAGGTCTCCGACCTCAAAGGGCGCAAAATTCTTGGCGCCGGGCTTAACCTGAACTGGCTCAAAGAAGCAAATATCGGCATCATTCCTGTAACCGACGGGCTGCCGGGTTGGTACCAAAAGCTCAAGACAGGTGTTGCCGAAGGCGGCATCATGTTTCCGAGCGCCTGGGGCCCCGTTTTTAAGCTTCACGAAGTCGGTAAATTCTACACGGAAATCGGCTTTGGCTCCATCACCTGGCATGCGCTCAACGTGAACAATCGCTTTTGGAATCGCCTGCCAGAGGAGGTCAAGCCGATCTTCAAGGAAGTTGCTGCGCGGTATGAAATCCAGACAGGCGTCTTCAACAAAAAAGGCTATGAGAAGGATATGGCTTGGCTTCGCGAAAATATCACCGTTCGCGATTTGCCGGCCGACGTCCGGCTTGAGTGGGCAAAGAAGCTCGCGCATTGGCCCCAGAAGCATGCCGACGAACTTGAGAAGAAGGGCTTTCCGGCAAAAGCAATCCTCAACGCGACCTTGGATGCGGCCGAGAAGGTTGGCTACAAGTGGCCGGTGCGCTACGTCGTGAAGTAGTGCGGTATTGCACCATGATCCCGTTTTCCGGCTGAGGGTCGCCAGACCTTCAGCCGGCCTCGCGATCTGACTCCGATCTGGCGTTTCAGGTAAGGCAATCATCCCCCAAAACCGGAACCTTTGTGAGCTGCAAGCCTAGACATGACACTCATCACCTTCAGCGATCGACTGTCCAAGTTCCTCATGATTGCCGCAGCAGTATGGGCGTTCGGCCTTGCATTCCTGGTCATGGCGAACATCATCGGCCGGACCGTCTTCGATGCCCCGGTTTATGGCACGGCGGAAATCGTGGCAGCCTCCATTGTCATCGTCGTTTTCTTGCAAGCCGGATACGCCATACGTTCGCGTTCGATGCTGAAGGCGGATTTCCTCGTCGTCCACTTGCCTGAGACGGTCCAAAGGATATGTCTGGCGATTGGTTATCTGCTGGGAGCCGCCTTTTTTCTGATGATCATCACCGGTGGTTGGGAAGAGAGCGTCAAGTCTTTCGTTGAAGGCGAGTACGAAGGCGAAGGCGCGCTCCGCGTTCCGTCTTGGCCAGCACGCTGGACCGTCATCGTTGGTAGCGGTTTGGCAATGCTCAACTATCTGGTTATGGCTTACATCGATATATTCAAGCCGGAGTTGTTGAACTCTGAACGCGATGCAGCCGAAGGGCGTGACCACTAAATTAATGCGAGTTTGATCCGTTGTTCGAAATTGACATTGCGGTATTGCTCATCGTCTGCCTTGTGGCGCTTGTTGCAATCGGGGTTCACATTGCCATTGCGCTCGGCATGACCAGTGCTCTTGGAATCTTTCTTGTCACCGGCGCCGACATCTACGCGTTTGAGACCGTGCAAAGTATGTTGGCGGCGACGGCCTATGAGGCTATTCGCGCGTATGTCTTCGCTGTCATTCCCTTGTTTATGTTGATGGGAGAATTCATCGGCAAGTCCGGCGTCGTTACAGACGTCTATCGTGGAATCAATCGGTTGCTGAAGCGGATCCCCGGGCGTCTTGGTATCGCGACCGTCGTAGGCAACGCCCTGTTTTCTTTTGTCACCGGCGTCAGCATTGCATCGGCGGCGGCTTTCTCGCGTATCGCCTATCCTGAAATGAAGCGCTACGGCTACGACCGAGGGTTTGCGCTCGGAACAATTGCGGGCTCCAGCTGTTTGGGCATGCTTATCCCGCCGTCCGTACTGATGATTGTGTGGGGCATTCTTACCGAGCAATCAATCGGCCAGCTTTTTGCTGCGGGAGTCTTCCCGGGTTTATTGTTGGCGACATTGTTCATAATCTATGTGTTTGGCGTCGCGATTTTCCGACCAGCCAGCGTGGGTATTGGAGCTGACGGGCAAGATCACGTGGCGAGCGCCTCGAATGGGGCCGAAGATGAAGACGTGACAACACTTCAGTTTCTGATCAGTCTCACAGGCATCCTGCTGGTCATTGTGGCAGTGTTGGGCGGCATCTGGTTCGGCATATTTACGCCAACTGAAGGCGCCGGCGCAGGCGCGCTTATCGGTCTAGCGCTTGGCATCATTAAAGGAATGCGGTTCAAAGACATAATTGACTCAATTTTGTCGGTTGGACGAACGTCTGCGCCTATTCTGTTACTTCTGATTACCGCTGCGCTTTACTCACGAACGCTGGCAATGACGGGAGTGGCAAACGCTATTGAGGGGCTGTTTCTTGATTCGGGTATGCAGCCCTGGATGATCATAACCGTTATGGTACTGATCTGGTTTGCACTTGGAATGATCATCGACTCCATCTCGATTATGCTGCTCACTGCAGCAATCTTCGCTCCGATTGCTGTAAAGCTTGGCTATGATCCGATCGCTTTTGCCATTATCGGAATTATCGCGATCGAGGCGGGGTTGCTCACGCCACCGTTCGGCTTGCTCGTCTATACGGTAAAGTCATCAATCCAAGAGATAGATCCAGAGGTGAGCATTGTAACCCTCTTCAAGAGTTCAACGCCTTATTGGGTGATTATGCTCATCGCCATGGTGGTCATTATCAATTTCCCGGAGATTGCGACCTGGTTGCCCAGCCGGCTATTTTGACATCCGGCAGCCGAGACGGACTGGAAGACGGACTGGGAGACGGCCATGCAGGATCTGGCGGCAAGTACACGCTCACGCAAAGCTTTGAGCGATGCGCAAGTTCAAGATTACTAGGAAACGGGATTTCTCGAGCTTAGTTCATGCGTCGCAGGGAAATGGTTGTCGAAATTGCAAGACGTGATGCGGCAAATGATCGATGCATATCCCGTGTTCGAAGGTGAGCCATGCAAATTACCGCCGCTTCGCTCAAAGTCGACCCGTTCAATCTTTCAAGCGCAGCAAGGCAATTGATCATTGCTAGGGCAGCGTTCACGCAAAACAGAGTTATCAATGGCAATAGCAGAACAGACACTGACCGATCACGCAGAGACTTATGAGCAAGCCGGTTTCTTATTTCCAATCGACGTTGTCGGCGCTGATGAAGCAAGAACCCTACGTTCCGATCTTGAGGCGGCAGAGACAGAACTTGCCGATGATCCCGAGCGGCTTGGTCTCCTGCGAGCTTATCCGGGCCGCCTGCTGCCCTCGTTCGATAAACTCATTCGCAAGGAAAAGCTCATCGAGGCGGTATCTTCTGTGCTCGGTCCGGACCTGATGGTTTGGAGCACCGGACTTTTCATCAAGGAGGCCAATTCGCCCAAGATTGTCTCTTGGCATCAGGACCTGACGTACTGGGGGCTTGATGATGTCGAAGAGACGACTTGTTGGGTGGCACTGTCGCCTGCTACGAAGGCCAGTGGTTGTATGAAGTTCGTACCAGGAAGCCACAAGAAGCAACTCGTGCCGCACGTCGATACCTTTGATGACAACAACCTGTTGTCGAGAGGCCAAGAAATCGCAGTCGATGTTGATGAGGCTGATAGCGTTGCAGTGGAATTGATGCCAGGGCAGGCGTCAATGCACCATGGCCATCTCTTTCACGCCTCAGGTCCCAACCAGACTAATGACAGGCGCATCGGCTGCGCAATTCGCTACATAAAACCATCGATGAAGCAACAGTCCGGTGATCGTTCACTCGTCGCGCATGTAAGCGGCGAGGATCGCTACGGCCACTTCAGCGTTGCCGGTGAACCAACGGGACGTCTCTTCGAAGAGGACTTCGAACTCTGCCGACGTGATTCGGAAATCAAAAGACGCGTTCTCTATGATGGCGTCGACGCAAGTAAGGGCAAGCGCTACTAAGCGCTTGTCGCTCTCTCGCTGATACCTAGCCTCCACGGTTCCTAAACATTGGGAGATCGAACGTGACGTTAGAGTCGCCCCGGATCGGATTTATTGGCCTTGGCACTA
>JBPCWA010000563.1:0-9665 GCA_051009975.1 Hyphomicrobiaceae bacterium | reverse complement strand
CTCGACGGTCTTGTGGTAGTCGAGTTGACGACGATGCTGGCCGGGCCCTTCGCAGGCATGCTGCTTTCCGACCAGGGCGCACGTGTGATCAAAATTGAGCCGCTTGGTGGCGAATCGACTCGCGGGGTCGGCCCCCATCCCGCAGGCGCCATACCACCGGAAAATGGTGGATACGGTGCCTATTTCGCTTCGATTAACCGCAATAAGGAATCTGTTACGCTCGATCTCAAATCACCAACCGGCAAGGATGTCCTTCGCCGAATTGTGGCTCAATCAGATGTTTTGCTCGAGAATTTCCGCGCCGGTGTCATGGAGCGGCTGGATCTGTCTTATGAGAGTTTGGCCGTCCGCAATCCGAAACTTGTCTATGCGGCGCTGCGCGGTTTCGGCGATCCACGCACTGGAGAAAGCCCACTCGTTCACTGGCCGGCATATGATGTTGTCAGTCAGGCTATGGGCGGGCTAATGGCAATTACGGGAACGACAAGGGGAGGACCGCCAACTAAGGTTGGCCCTGGTGTCGGGGACTTGATCCCGGCCATGCAGAGTGTCATCGGCATCCTTGCTGCTGTTTGGAGGGCTGGACGCACGGGGCAGGGTCAGTTCGTGGACGTCGGCATGGTCGATGCTGTCCTTTCAATTTGCGAGCGGGCCATCTATCAGCAATCCTATACCGGTGCGATCGCCGGGCCAGAGGGAAATGGCCATCCCTTGCTGTGCCCTTTCGGGATGTACCCAGCGCGAGATGGCCACGTAGCGATAGGAATCCCACGCGACGATTTCTTCGCCCTGTTTGCCGAGCTCATTGGGCAACCCGAGCTGGCCAACGATTCCAACTATGCCAAAAATGATGCCAGAGTGGCGCGGCGCGACGACGTCGAAGCCATCGTTGCCAGCTGGACTGGAGCCCGCACTAAGGCTGAAATAGCAGCCAAGCTTGGCGGCAAGATACCGTTCGGTCCGATCCAAACATCGGCTGACATCGTTGGCAGCGCACACACTGCGGCACGGCAACTATTGACGGAGCTGGAACATCCGGGGACCAACCGAACTTTCTCCTATGTCGATACAGCTATCCACATGGCCGGCACACCCGGGGGAGCTCGTCATCGAGCCCCGCTCGCCGGCGAACACAATGAGAAGGTGCTTCTCGATTTCGGTCTAAGTTCCCATGAATTGTCATCACTCAGGACGAGCAAGATTATCGATTGAGCTGTCACTAAGTGGATTACAATGCTGAGCTGGCGGCCACAATGTCGCGGCCACAATCAGGTCGGCAGCAGCCGGGCTGCAGGCTATTGGCATATCATGCATAATGGCCAGTCGGGTCAATGCCTGAAGATCAACGTCGTTGGCGTGACCAGTCTGCGGATCGGCGAAAAAAATTACGGCATCCAATTCGCCTGTGGCCACCAGAGCGCTGAGTTGCTGATCCCCCCCTCTTGTCCCCCTTTGAAGGCGGACAATTGACAACTCCGGATGCGCCTTTTGCAACATCGCCCCGGTCCCACCAGTGCAAACTAGTCTATGACGCCTGAGGTAGCGGGCGTGGCGTGCCACCCAGGCAGCCAGTTGGGTCTTGCGCGCATTGTGCGCTACAATGCCAATGCGTTGCGGGGCGGTAGAAATGCGCGCGGCATCAAGGGTGATTGCCAAAATGGAACGCACTTGGGCGGTCAAGCCTTCCCCTTCGGCAGGAAACTCTCCACTGAGCGCAGCCGTACCAACCGTAAATGCAGCTGCTCCGGCGGCTGCGACGGCTTCAACACGACTCGCGCTGTCGATGCTACCCGCGACAACGACAGGCTTGGGACTAGCCCGGCAAACGGATCGCATAAGGCCCGGAACGTCACCGTCAAAACGATATGCCAGCAAATCTAATCCGTGCACGCCCTCAAGGTCCGCCAGCGCACGAGCGCTTTCAGCAATCTCGTCGATCGCCCCCGTGAGCACGCTTGGGTGTCCCACAATGTGCCCCGGAAATGGATAATACCGAATCGGGTGGTCACGAATGAGCGGCACGACCGACTCTGCTCTGGTACCGCCGAGCAAACAATCCACGTCCAACGCAACGGCAGCTCGTGCCGAGTTCAGCTCACTTTCTGCATCGAGACTCACGACCTCCAAGTAAGATCGCCCACCGGCTACCCGTATATCATCGGCAAGCGTCTTCAGTTCGGCCGTTGGTAGTCCGACGTCTTTGAATCCTATGTGGCGAGCGCCTCCGGCCAGGACATCCTCGAGCCGCTGACGTGCGTCTGGCACCGTGCGGTCGTTGGCCGTCAGCATGAAAATGAAATTGAAACTCATATTGCCCTCGATTGCACGGGTCCGTCAGATTCGCGCAAGTGCAGCACCCGTTGCGCATATTCTATGGCACAACGCATACTCGCCGGATCTGCTACACCAGTGCCAGCGATGTCGAAGGCTGTTCCATGATCCGGGCTGGTTCGAATGAATGGCAGTCCCAGAGTGATGTTAACGCCGCGGTCGAGTCCAAGATACTTTATCGGGATAAGGCCCTGATCGTGGTACTGTGCCACAACCACGTCGAATTTCCCGTTCCGCGCCTGCATAAAAACTGTATCCCCGGACCACGGTCCACTGACATCAATTCCCTCCCTGCGGGCCGCCACGATCGCGGGCGCGATGACATCTATTTCTTCACGACCGAAGAGACCACCCTCTCCGGCATGCGGGTTGAGCCCAGCGACGGCGATGCGCGGTTGCGCGATACCAAGCTGGCGTGCTCCGGCTTCAGCCAAGCGAATGGCAGCGTGTTCAGCCTCCAAGTCAATTTTATCGACGGCTTCCCTCAAAGAGCAATGAATGGTGACAAGCACCACCCGCAGTTCATCGTTGACCAGCATCATTGCAACGCGGTCGACGCCACCCGGACCGCCAAGTTCTGCCAACATCTCGGTGTGTCCAGGATAGGGAATTCCGCCAGCGGCCAGGGCTTCTTTGTGAATTGGTGCTGTGACAAGCGCATCAACAGAGCCAGACTTCGCCAATTCGATACCCGCTCGAATGTACTCAAACGCCGCTTGCCCACAGACCCCGCTCACCCGACCATTCTCGATCGGCGGGAGAGGATCACCGATCTGCAAGACGGGGACCGCGCTGCGTGTCGCAAGACCATGGCCGTTTGACCAGGGGTCGTTTGACCAGGAGGAGGGATTTGCGCGTTCATGAGGGGTTGGAACGCTCGGCACGCGACAAAGTTCGATGTCGATGCGGAGTTCACTCGCAGTGCGCTTCAAGAGGTCGTAGTCACCCAACAAGACTGGCGCGACCGCTAGATCGACCGTGCTGACGGCTTTCAGCGTTATTTCGGGTCCAATCCCTGCTGGATCCCCCATGGTTATTGCAAGAATTGACCGGTTCGTCATGCCATCAAACTATTTCAGTTGCCTTTTCTGCAGCCCTGGATCGCGCTTGAAGGGGCTGTTTCTTTTTAGCGTGTCCCCGATACATTGAGCCAGTGAGCCAGTGAGCATCTGACAGATACTCAATCTCGGCAAATACCCAAGAGTTTAAGACAGATACATGCCCAATATAGACGATCTGGCACAATATAGACGATCTGGCGAGCCGACGGCAGCCACATCGACAGATTCAATTGGACCAGAGCCAACCACTTGGGTGCCAGCAACGGACGCAGCTCAATGTGATTGTTAACGTCGATGGAAGCGAGCGCCGAAATCGCAGCTGTGCGATGTCCGACGCCTGACCGGGTATCGGACATCGCTCAACTTGGCGCTCTAACTGCCGCCAACCTCCAGCTTCGAAACGACTGGAGCACAGTCTTCAGCAGGCTAAGCCGCTTGGGAAACACGACCTGTAGCACCATAGGTCGCCGCCAATAGGTCAGCCAGGTGGGTCGCCATCGCCCCCATACCGCTAATGCCGGCCGCTGCCTCTGCGGCTGGATTGTAGTTCGTGTTGGTATTCACGTCGTACGTAAAAGACCGGCCCTCTGAGTCGACGATGAATTCAACGCCGGCCATTCCCACATCATTTGCGGCCAGGAACGCTTCCCAGTGCGGCACCAGCGGATGGTCAAAGTCTTTGACAATCTCGAATTTATCCGGTCCCGGCCCGCGTCTTGATACCGACAAAGGATCGAGCTGGCACGCGTCAGCCGGACACAGCTCAAAGCCTTCCGACGTATCGACCCGCACAGCATACAATAATTTGCCGCCGATGAACTCAACGCGCGTTATATAGGGCTCTGGCGCTTGAACGTACCGCTGGACGAGAGTGATCCCATCAATCGAGGGCTCCCATTCACCGTCATCGAGATAGGCCTCAAGGTCGCAATTCGAGCGCAGATGCTGAACACCAAGTCCTTTGCCCGCCCGATTGTGCTTTAAAATCAGCGGAAATCCCAACCTCTCGGCCGCGGCCGCAATATTCTCCTTGCCCACGATCGCAAGGGTTTCTGGCGTTGGAATGTTAAAGGCCTTGAGCGCCTCATATTGCGCAACTTTCGACAATTCGAGCTGAAGCGCACGTTCGCCATTGACAATACGACGCCCGTGCTTCGTCAGCCACGCAAGGACCGCCGCCGTCAATTCCGGCGCGAAACGATGGCCACGCGTGTGCGAAGACGCACTCATGCGGTTGTAGAAGATGCCAGGAGGCGGTGCCTGCTGAAGATCAAGAATTCCGGAGGCCAAATGCCACTCGGTCATTGGTGTAGCAAGCTTTTCGAACGCGGAACGTAGCGGAATGACCCACTCGTCATTTTCGTGCAAAATGTAGACTTGGGGCACGGATCTCACCCCTTCAAGAAGCACCATTCCTGCGCCCCCCTGATCTTCGGTTAATTTTTCTGCCACACGTCCTTATAGCGCGAAATGAAGGAAAATTTTCCTACGAAAGAAAACAAAAATGTTGTTCTCGGAAGGTCCTCTGCCGTAGTGCATTTGTTCGCTCAGATCCACAGTTCGACGCAATTCTTACCCCGGCCGGTGCACCGCGCAAAAAAACAAGGTCACCGCAAGTTGACTGCGCTCGTGAACCATCATCACCGGTGAAATCGCGAAGGATGCGCACCATAACACTCTGAAAAACATAAATTTTTTTTGCGCGATTCGATATTGTCTCTCATCCAAAATGCGGTTAAGGTGAACGGTAATAAATAACGACAAGAATGCATCGGATAGCGCCGGTGCAGCGGGAAACAGCCTGAATGCAAAGCGGTATGAGTGGTGAGCCTGTTGCTCCCTCGGTCGACAATGAGTTGGCGGAAGAAGACCGTTTGCGGGCGCAAGTGTACCAGCTGTTGGCATCGGTATTGTCGCAACCACCGAGCTCTGAATATTTGACATCGGTGTCCAAGTTGCAGGGAGTTGATACGCCACTCGGCCGTGCCGTTTCGGCGCTGGCGCGGGTTGCTGCTAAGCGCGACGCGGCGGCAGCCTCTGAAGAGTATCACAATCTCTTCATCGGCGTCGGGCGGGGCGAGCTGCTTCCTTTTGCATCCTATTACCTGACGGGGTTCCTACACGAAAAGCCCCTTGCGCGACTGCGCGATGATATGGCGAAGCTGGGGATTGTGCGTCGTGATACGGCCAGCGAGCCGGAAGATCACGTGGCAAGTATTCTTGAAGTCATGGCCGGACTCATTGACGGTCGCTTTGGATCGCCCGCAACGCTTGATCAACAACAAGAATTCTACGAAGCGCACGTTTCGTCCTGGATGGATATCTTTTTTCGGGACCTGGCGGAGGCTTCGTCGTCCGTGCTCTATGCAGCGGTTGGTGGGGTCGGAACGCAGTTCCTCAAAGTTGAGACTGCTGCGTTCCAAATGGACTGAACTGACATCACTGATATCCGCTGGTCGGAGGCGAGGGTTGCAGTTGGCCCCTCGCAACACATAAGGAGAAGGACCATGAAGAGAGAGAAGGAGCTGATCGCCACTGACCGACGCGGCTTCCTCAAACTCGCCGGCGCAAGCACCGTTCTGAGCGGAGTGGCAATAGCTGGTGAGGCCGCGGCCGATACCCATGCGGCCCCGGTCGATACGAGTGAAGGACGCTATCGGGAAACGGACCATGTCCGCCGCGTCTATGAGCTGGCGCGGTTTTAAGTCAGCCGCCGCACTCGAGATAGCCCGGCGCAGTCATGCAATGGGACAGCTAAGGCAATGGGACAGTTAAGGTCCTTTATTGGGAGAAAGTGATGCTCAGGAAGAAGATGCACGGGGTTGCAGTTGGCCCCCGACGCGCATCTGCCATCGGCGAGCAGACGCAGTCCGTCGTTGATCGTCGTTCGTTTTTACGCAATTCCGGTTTGGCGATCGGGGGCTTGAGCCTCGCGACAGCGGCCACTAGTGGCGGACGCGTTCAGTCGGCACAGGCAGCCAGCGGCCCGATGGGTAACGTCGAGATCAAAAAGTCAGTGTGCACACACTGCTCCGTCGGTTGCACCGTGTTGGCAGAAGTGCAAGGCGGGGTTTGGATCGGCCAAGAGCCTGGTTTTGACAGTCCATTTAACCTCGGCGCTCACTGTGCCAAGGGCGCCGCCGTACGCGAACATGCCCATGGCGAGCGCAGGCTGAAATACCCGACCAAATTGGTCAATGGGAAGTGGGAGCGGATTTCGTGGGATCAGGCGATCAACGAAATCGGCGACAAGATGATGGAAATCCGACAGCAGTCGGGGCCGGATTCGGTTTATTGGCTCGGTTCAGCCAAGCACAACAACGAGCAAGCCTACCTGTTCCGCAAATTCGCGGCCTTCTGGGGCACGAATAATGTCGACCATCAGGCTCGGATCTGTCACTCCACCACCGTCGCGGGTGTTGCCAACACCTGGGGCTACGGCGCGATGACGAACTCCTACAATGACATCCACAATTCACGTGCGATGATTCTGATCGGGTCCAACCCTTCGGAAGCGCATCCGGTGGCACTCCAGCACTTGCTGAAGGCCAAAGAAGAAAACAATGCGGCGATGATCGTCTGCGACCCGCGCTTCACGCGCACCGCAGCACATGCCACGGAGTATGTTCGCTTCCGACCGGGAACCGACGTGGGTCTCATTTGGGGCCTCCTCTGGCACATCTTTGAGAACGGCTGGGAAGACAAAGAGTATATTCGCCAGCGCGTTTGGGGCATGGACCAGATTCGCGAAGAGGTGAAAAAGTGGACGCCGGAGGAAACTGAAAAGGTCACGGGCGTTCCGGCATCGCAGATGCGTCGCGTTGCACGCACATTGGCAACGAACAAACCCGGCACCTTGATCTGGTGCATGGGCGGCACCCAACACACCAACGGGAACAACAACACACGCGCCTACTGTGTATTGCAGCTGGCCCTCGGCAACATTGGAGTGAGCGGCGGCGGCGCCAACATCTTCCGCGGTCACGACAATGTGCAGGGAGCGACCGACCTGGGCGTCCTTTGCCATACGCTGCCTGGCTACTATGGCATCAAGGCCGGTTCTTGGAAGCATTGGTGTCGCGTATGGGACGTCGACTACGACTACGTGTTGGGTCGCTTCGAAGATAAGAAGATGATGTCCAAGGCGGGCATGCCGGTGTCACGATGGATCGACGGCGTTCTTGAGGCCAAGGATAACCTGGAGCAGAAAGACAATGTTCGCGCAATGGTCTTCTGGGGCCATGCGCCAAACTCGCAGACTCGCTTGCCTGAAATGAACAAGGCAATGGAGAAACTCGACCTGCTGGTCGTCGTTGACCCATACCCGACCATGTCGGCAGTGATGAGCGAGAAAAAGGACGGCCTTTATCTGCTGCCGGCGTCGACGCAGTTCGAAACCTACGGCTCGGTCACAGCGTCCAATAGGTCGCTTCAGTGGCGTGAGAAAGTGGTTGAGCCACTGTTTGAGTCGCTTCCCGACCACACCATCATGGCCAAGTTCGCCAAGAAGTTCGGCTTCGACAAAGAGTTCTTCAAGAACATCAAGGTCGACGACAAGGACGAACCGCTGATCGAAGACATTACGCGGGAATTCAACCGCGGCATGTGGACAATCGGCTATACTGGCCAATCTCCGGAGCGGATCAAGGCGCACATGGCGCATCAGCACCACTTCGACAGGACCACATTGCAAGCCAGAGGCGGTCCGCTGGACGGACAGTATTATGGCCTGCCGTGGCCATCGTGGGGCACCGCGGAAATGAACCACCCTGGCACGCCCAACCTTTATGATCCATCGAAGCCTGTCGCCGAAGGCGGCCTGTGCTTCCGTGCACGATTTGGTGTTGAGCGAGACGGCGAGAACCTCCTGGCCGAAGGCTCTTATCCGGTCGACTCCGAAATTAAGGATGGCTACCCAGAATTTACCATGGCCATGCTGAAGAAACTCGGCTGGGACGGCGATTTGACATCCGAAGAGCGCGCGACCATCGAAAAGATCGCCGGCGACAAGACCAACTGGAAGACCGACCTCTCTGGTGGCATCCAGAGGGTGGCGATCAAGCATGGGTGTGCACCGTTTGGCAACGCGAAAGCCCGCACCGTGGTGTGGAATTTCCCGGATCCCATACCTGTGCACCGTGAGCCGCTCTATACGAACCGTCGCGACTTGCTCGACAAGTACGCAACATACTCAGATCGGAAGATGTATCGCCTACCAACTCGGTATGCATCAATTCAGGAGAAAGACTTTTCTAAGGAATACCCGATGATCCTGACGTCGGGCCGATTGGTCGAGTACGAAGGTGGTGGGGACGAATCCCGCTCGAACCCGTGGTTGGCGGAACTCCAGCAGAACATGTTCGTGGAGGTCAATCCAGTCGACGCCAACACGCTCGGTATCAAAGATGGCGAGATGGTCTGGGTCGAGGGTGCGGAAAAAGGCAAAGTCAAGGTCATGGCCATGGTTACAGAGCGCGTTGGTCGAGGCGTCGCCTTTATGCCGTTCCACTTTGGCGGTCACTTCCAAGGCGTAGATCAGCGGGACAAATATCCCAAAGGCGCTGACCCATACGTCCTGGGCGAGGCCAGCAACACTGCACAAACCTATGGGTACGACTCGGTCACCAATATGCAGGAGACCAAGGCAACCCTCTGCAAGATCTCTAGAGCTTAAGGAGTCGCACGATGGCTAGGATGAAGTTCCTCTGTGACGCAGAGCGCTGCATCGAGTGCAACGCGTGCGTCACCGCATGCAAGAACGAGAATGAGGTACCGTGGGGTGTTAACCGCCGACGCGTCGTCACGATCAATGACGGCAAGCCGGGCGAACGCTCCATCTCGGTCGCATGCATGCATTGCTCGGACGCACCTTGCATGGCGGTGTGCCCGGTCGACTGCTTCTATCAGACCGACGATGGCGTTGTCCTACATTCTAAGGATCTGTGCATCGGCTGCGGGTATTGCTTTTATGCGTGCCCGTTTGGCGCACCGCAGTTCCCGCAGGTCGGCAACTTCGGCAGTCGCGGTAAAATGGACAAGTGCACCTTCTGTGCAGGTGGCCCGGAAGAAAACATGTCCACGTCTGAGTTCAAGAAGTATGGTCGAAACCGTCTGGCAGAAGGCAAGCTGCCGTTGTGCGCAGAAATGTGCTCAACCAAGGCTCTGCTCGCTGGTGACGGCAATGTCGTCTCGGACATCTACCGTGAGCGTGTTTTCGCTCGTGGATTCGGTTCCGGCGCTTGGGGCTGGGGTAAAGCCTACCAAGGCAAAGCC
>JBPCWA010000562.1:0-26373 GCA_051009975.1 Hyphomicrobiaceae bacterium | reverse complement strand
GTCGATGGCCTGTGCCGCATTCCGGCAAATGTTGTTGAGGACCCGATAGAGGTGGTCCGGATCAGCATCCACATTGATCGCATCATCAATGCAATTCTGCCAATTCACACCGGCTCGTGGCAAATCCAGACCGTCGCCAACCTGATCCACAAGCGGCCTCAGCGGGATAATTTCTCGTCTGGGAGACGCCTCCTCCGCACGCCCGAACTTCAGCGTATCATTGCAAAAGTTAATCGCTCGATCCAGCGAAGCGATCAACTTTGGCGCGAACCTTTGGACTGTAGGATCCGGCAACGCCGCTAGCCGGTCGGAGATCAACTGCGCACTTGCCAACATGTTGCGCAAATCATGATTAATTTTGGAGACTGCCAAACCAAGTTGCGCCAACCTATCCTTTTGCTTGAGCAATCCGACCATCTCACGTTGCATGTTTGCCAGCTCACGCTCGGCTACGCCAATTTCATCCCCACGAGTCGAAGTCGCAATTATTCGTGAGGGATCTTCGGGGTCCTCACTAAAGCGAAGCATATTGCTCGACAAATCCATCATGGGCTGTACCAGCACACGGATCAGCGCAAAATAGACCAACCCAGCAGCAATGATTGAAATCAATATCGAGAGCATCAAAATATTGAGGCCATGCTTTATCATCGCGTCCCTGAGCGGCGCCTCGGGCATAACGATCTCAACAAACTCGTCTTGCGCCGGCGGTTTGCCGAGGCCTGCTTCAGCCCGACCATAGACGCGGATCGTGCGACCATCCGGAGCGAAAAATACCGCCAGTGCATCGCCGACAAGACCAAGCTGGCGCCCCAGGTGTGCCCAGAGCCCAAGCGAGGGCATTTGCCTCAGGTCATAACTCGCATCAACGATCACTGGCCCATCTGGTGGTAGGATCAACATGCGGATTCTATCACGCTTGATCGCGACCCCCTTAACTTGGGCAGTATCAAGCAGTTCTTGACGAACCATCCGAGGAATTTCTCCGCGCGGAGCCGTGTCCGCAGCGAGAGCAGCTAGACGGGCCGACGTCAATCTCGCCGTCAACCAGTTGACACGAAAATTGGCGATCGACGGTATGAAAATAAGGACCTCCGCCAGCATTACAAATGTAATCGTCAGCAGAAGTAGCTTAGAGGGGAGACCAAGCCCCGACCAACCGCCGCGGCTGCGCCGGCGAACGGAGTGCCCAGTGTTGCGGTGGTCATCTTCGGACGACGGATTGCGTGGCGCTTCGGCCACTTGCCTTCGACCACGCAAAACACCATTAAACTGATCGATCACATTCATAGATCGATCGGTGCACGCGGATCACCTGTACGTCAACCCGACTATCCAAGCTTGGCAAGCCAATTAATCAGCCTTCTTACCGCTGCGTCCCCTGCGGCTGCCCCGAAATGACGGTATGCGACGCGCTTATTGACCTCACTCAACGTTGGGTATGGAGAAATCCAATCGGTCATCGCTTTGATCTTTAAGTTCTGAGCGATGGCGAGTGCCCACATCTGGATAAGTTCTCCCGCTCGTTCTCCTAAAATGGTTGCGCCCAAGATTCTTCCACGCCTTCCCGTCACGACTTTGATCATTCCAGCCGTTGTCCGTTCGGCCTGCGCCCGATCATTCTCATGGAACGGCCACCGCAGCACGCCTATTTTTGCGTACTTTGTCCTGGCCTCTTCCTCCGTCAGACCGCAGTGGGCTAGCTCCGGGTCAGTGAATGTCACCCAGGGGATAATGGTGTCGTTGACTTTGGCTGGCATCCTGAACAATGCGCGTCGAATTACAATACCAGCATGGTAGTTTGCAACATGAGTAAATTGCGGTCCGCCTGCGCAATCACCTATCGCAAAGACTTTCCGGTTAGACGTGACAAGACCGCGATCCACCTGGATCCCCCTACGATCGTATCGAATTCCTGCTGCTTCCAAGCCCAGGTCGATGATATTCGGGTCGCGGCCGGCCGCGACCAAGAGATGAGATCCTGATAGCGTTTCCCCCCCCTTCAGGCTGGCAAGTGTCAGTTGTATTGCCCCAGCGCCGCCGCTTACGTTCTCTATACTGGCGCCTTCACGAATAATGACGCCTTCTGTTCGCAGCCGATGTAGTAAAGCAGACGCCAGTTCGGGATCATCCTTACGCATCGCTTTGTGCGCTTCGACAACCGTAACGCGACTACCCAGACGCAAATGAGCCTGAGCCATCTCCATTCCGATCGGGCCGCCACCAATGACGATCAGGTGATCGATCGGCTGCGTGTTATCGAACAGCGTCTCGTTGGTGAAAAACGGAACACCTTGAAGTCCGGGAATCGATGGTACTGCGGGTACAGATCCCGTTGCGATCACGAAGCGGCGCGCCTTGATCGAAATGTCTCCAGCCCGGACTGTGTCGTTGCTCGTAAATTTTGCCGCGTCCTGGATGACACGCACGCCGAGACCGGCGAAACGCTCGACAGAGTCATTGGGAGCTATCGCCGCGATAACCTGTTGGACGTGACCGTGAACTGCCTCCCAATCGACGGTCGGTTGCACATTCTCGATTCCAAATGATGCGGCTGTTCGCATAGCATGCGCCCGATTTCCCGCGGTGATCAGCGCTTTAGAGGGAACGCAACCAAAATTCAGACAGTCGCCGCCCATCCTACCCTTTTCGACCAGCACAACCGGACGTCCAAAGGCCGCGGCCGCGGCGGCAACCGACAGCCCCCCTGATCCGGCTCCAATAACGCAAATATCGGTCTCAACAGTATCTGATGTGCCTGAAAGATTGGGCGCTGCGTCGCTGTCCACGTCTTCGCTACGCAGCTGCATGGCTGCCTTTCCTTTTTTTGAACCAACCATAAAAGACCGGGATCAAAGCTACGAAGCCTAGTGCAATCCCGGCGGCAATAAGTTCTCCAGTAACCAGTGCGGAAAAGTCAATGGAGTAAACACAACCATCCTCCCCCTTTGCGCCGACACACTTATGATAGACAGCATTCTGGGCTTCAACCACGCTGGCGAGGCCCGCTCCAGCTATCGAATAGGCAGCAGTGCCTGGCATAATTCCAAAAAATGTTCCCACCACGTAGGTCGACAGCGGTACGCCTAGAAGAGCTGGAGCTAGATTGACCACCGCGAATGGAAAAGCTGGCACCAAACGCAAGAAGAGTAGATAACTCAAAGCGTTTTCCTGAAAACCGGCGCGCAGTCTTCCGACCCAAGGTCCCGCTTGGGTCGCCAAAGCCTCGCCGATGGACGATTTTGCGATCAAAAAGATGAGGGTCGCACCGATTGTGGCCGCGACAACCGTTGCCGGGATACCAACTTGCCAGCCAAACAACAGACCGCCAGCTAGCGTCATGATCAATCCACCGGGCAACGAAAGCGCCACGACAGCGATGTAAGCGACCATATAGAGTGCAATGGCAGCGAATGTATTCTCTGCTATAAAGGCGCGCATGCTTTCGTAGTTCAAACCAACAGTCTTCAACGAAAGATATTCATGCCAACCCAAGGCAAGCGCCAATCCAGTGATCCCGCCGATCAATATGAGAGGAAGCCACCGGCTGAGAACTCTCGAGGACTTCAGAGTCAAATCAGCCATTCATTTGCACCCGCTTTGTTGAAAGTTCGGACTCGCTTTGCGGGAAGATGAGATTATTGCTGAACATCATTAAGACCCCAGTCGTAGTCAAATCCATTGATGGTGCTGATCCCTGCAAGCGCCTTCTTCAGGCGACCGGAAGCGTAGCTGCGCGCGTGAGCCAAAACGCCTGCGTCGCCGTCGCCGAAGTCGTCCTGAAACCAGCTGTATATGGAGGATGCGGTGACACCGTGAGGGCCGAGAGAAAATCCACGGGGACTGTTAATGTATTCTCGTGCGCCAGCTTCAAGCTCGGCCTCCAGATTTTCCCCGCTGAAAGCCGTGGTACGCAGGTTTGGACAACTGATGGACGCGCAGTTAACAGCGTAATGTACTCGCGGATCGCCGAAGATGGGCCGCAAAACTCCATGCTCAATATCATCCAAACTGAGCTCTTGACCCGAAACTCGCAAGACTTTGGCCTTCCAGGGGCCGCCAGCGCCGACGCTTTGCTTGATGATGCTGAGCAAATCACTACTGATTGCAATGTCCCTAATTGACCGTACAGGATAATGATCAAGGACAATATCTATCGTCTTCGCGTTATAGAGATTGGCCCAAAACGCGAATTGCTCGGGCCTGTCGAGTTGATCGGGTTCCACCGCAGCCAAACGTTCAAGATAGGCCTTCAATGTGCGATGGCCCGTGGCTTTAAGTGCCGCATAGTCCACTCGGTTCAATCCCGTGCCATCAGTGCTAACGTACGCCTTCAGAAGCTTATCCCAGGTGCCGTGATCAATCCGAACGGAGGAGTTGCGTGTGTACTTCGCGAAGATGTCTGTGACAGATGCACTTGCTATATTTGGTAAGCCGAAGATCAATCCAGTGATGCAAGCGACACAGAAGAGGCGAAGGACGGCGGTTCGTTCATATGACATAAGTTTCTCCGAATTCTCCAGTTTCACCAGCATCGCCCGGGTCACCACTTGTCCCGGCTTGAAACTTTAAAGGGTGGATCGGTGCAGCATCGATTGACGGCGTCGAAGCAACAGCTTTGTGGATGCAGCACTGGATGTGAGTTCTGGATGTGAGTTGAGACTTCGCGCACAATGCAGGGCGCGAGACCAGAAGCTCCAACGGTGACGTACGTCTGAACGGAGCGTTTGATGCGGCTGAGTTTATTGCTCGAATTGAGTGAGTCATTTCATCCCAAGGCGTCAAAGATAAGGGTTGAATCCTGCGGGAAGCGTCGCCAAATGAAAACCCTTCATCAAGGGTTCGTGAAAATCCGCTGGCAGAATTGAATTGGCGTTATATGCTGGTCGGGAGATTGATCGTTGACCATCGGCTCCGATCAGGGCTTCATTGACTTTGGTTCGGGTCCTGCTTATACACGGCTCTTTCGAAACAGACATGATCGTGATCGCGACTGCTTTGTCCGGATTCGCCCTGTGATGACGGTGACACGGCCCGTGCGGATTCGATGCGAACTGTGGAGTTGTAACCGTGAAAAGAACTTACCAGCCAAGTAATCTCGTCAGAAAGCGACGGCACGGATTCCGCAAAAGAATGACGACAAAGGGTGGTCTGCGGGTGATTGCGCGACGGCGGGCCAAAGGCCGTAAACGATTATCAGCGTAGGCAAAATTGCGGCCCAGAGACGTAGCTGGATTGCTCGAGACCAAAACGATGGATAACGCGAGCGGCGCGGCGCGGATGAGCAATACGACGGGAGGCGGCAACGAACTGTGTCACACGGACTGTGCCGTGGTGAGTGCGTTCGCTTTCGATCAAAAATGGCTTTTGGTCTGAGAATGACTCTCGGTTGGAGAACGACGTCGTTGGTTGGGCAATGCCAGTTTGGGGTAAGTCTGTCCAATGATCGACCGTTGATCGAAGGCCGCACGACCCGCGCTTGAGCATACGTGGCTTGAAGAATGCACGGCCAATCCTGTAATCCTCTGTGCGGCGACAAACAGTCCTGATTAGGCAATTTCATCCGCTGACAGACATGACAGTTGTTACACTCAAAAAACGCCGAGAATTCTTGCGGCTTCGTGGAGGAAAGCGTTGGTCCACACCCGGATTTCTGCTCGAAGGCCGGCCGCGGCAAGACGGGCAGCCCGTCACGGATGGACCGAGGTTCGGGTTTACCGTAACAAAGAAAATGGGCAATGCAGTGCGGCGTAACCGAATTCGAAGACGATTAAAGGCAGCCATCGAATCCGTAGCCGCCACGCGTGCTGATCCAAGGTTTGATTATGTGATACTTGCGCGACGCCCAGCCTTAGATAGGGCGTTCCATATGATTTGCTCCGATCTGGAAACGGCTTTCGCAAGCCTTACCTCAAAACCCACAAATCGTGCCAAACGTCGCAGCCGAGGCATAGCGTGACCCGGTGACACTTTCCTTAATCGGATAAATTGGGCAAACAAGGTCGCGCAAAGCCTCGCGGCCAACTTAGGACCTGTTTATGTTCTCGCAAGATCCGGGTGAACAAAGAAACCTTCTTTTGGCGATCCTCCTGTCTGTTGGCGTCATGTTGGCATGGCAAGTCCTATATCTCGGACCCAAAGATGCCGAAAGGCGACAGCGAACTGCGGTCGAGCGTCAAGACCCCGCGAACGAGCAGATCCAAAATTCGGAAGGTGCCGCGCCGACGGTAGGGGCCGCCGGGATCGGCTCATCCGGTGTCGCTCCATCGGCTGGGCGCGCCCCAGTGGCCGCAACGCTGACAAGAGACGCTGCACTCAAATTGACACAGCGCCTACCTATCGTGACGCCCTCCCTCAGCGGGTCAATCAATCTGACCGGCGGCCGCATTGACGATTTGCTACTGACAAAATACCGGCAAGAAGTAGACCCTGACAGCCCGAAAGTAGTTCTGTTTTCCCCGGCTAGCGCGCCCAACACATACTTTGCGGAGCACGGTTGGACGAACGCTCCCGGTTCAACTACGACACTGCCAGACCGCAACACCTTGTGGAGTACGGCCTCGGGAGAGACGCAACTGACACCCGAAAAGCCAGTAACGCTTGTCTGGAACAACGGTGAAGGCCTGGTCTTTAAACGCACCATTTCCGTCGATGAGAATTATCTTTTCGAGATTGTTGATGCAGTGGAGAACGCCACTTCGAAGCCAGTAAACCTTGCGCCGTACGGCCGCATTTATCGACTTGGCATCCCAGAAATAGAAGGGTTCTTCATTCAACATGAAGGCATGATAGGCTTTTTAGGGGAAGATCAGAGACTGACCGAAATAACCTATTCAGATGCTGTCACCTCTTTTCAGGAAGGCAAAGGCAACGAATTCAAAAAAATAAAGGGTGGCTGGCTCGGTTTTACAGATAAGTATTGGGCATCGGCTCTACTGCCATCACAAACGCAAGACTTCACAGCTCGAATGCTTGCCGTCAGTGACAAAACACCCACGACACGCGAGGCATTCCAGACGGACTACATCATGCCGCTCGTCACCGTTCCTGCCTCAGGCAGCAAAGCCGTGACTACCCATCTGTTTGCGGGCGCCAAAAAGGTCGATCTGATCAATCAATATGAAGCTAAGCTCGGCATCCTTGAATTCAACTATCTTATCGATTGGGGCTGGTTCTACTTTATTACAAAACCGCTCTATCAACTCATTAATTGGTTCTACGGTCTGCTGGGGAACTTTGGCCTTGCAATATTGGCGGTAACCGTCGTGGTCAAAGCTGCTTTCTTCTGGTTTGCCAATAAGTCCTACGAGTCGATGGCAAAAATGAAAAAGCTGCAACCGGAAATGGAGCGGCTTCGGGAGCGCTACAAGGACGACCGGATGGCGCAGCAGAAAGAGCTAATGGAGCTCTACAAGAAAGAAAAGATAAATCCATTGGCCGGTTGTCTGCCCGTCCTGATCCAGATCCCAGTGTTTTTTGCCCTGTACAAAGTCCTATTTGTATCGATCGACATGCGCCACGCACCGTTTTTTGGTTGGATCCAGGATTTGTCGGCAAAAGACCCAACAACCATCTTCAACCTGTTTGGATTTTTACCGTACCAGGTTCCAGATTTTCTGATCATCGGCATATGGCCGCTCGTGATGGGAGTGACGATGTGGCTGCAGATGCAGCTCAACCCGCAGCAGCCAGACCCAACGCAACAGATGATCTTCAACTGGATGCCTGTCCTTTTTACAATTCTATTGGCCTCGTTCCCAGCCGGTTTGGTAATCTACTGGGCGTGGAACAATGTCCTGTCCTTGGCGCAGCAATATTTGATTATGAAGCGACAAGGCGTCGACGTCCCCCTGTTCGACAACCTCAAACGCAACTTTTCTGCGGTCGGCAAATTTCTTGGAGGGTTGACGAAACCCGGCAAGAGCTGATCCAGCATCAATGGACGTTCCGCGATGTCTGACGAGGACCACTCGGTCAACCTTGAGAGCAAAGTTGCCGCCGATCGCGTCTTCGCGCGCGGATGGTCGTTTGTCGTCGGGGCTGCGAGCTTGAATGGGCTGCCACTTGCTGACCGGCCCGAAGTGGCATTTGCCGGCCGGTCGAATGTTGGAAAGTCGAGCCTAATCAATGCGCTGACCAACCGCCGGAACATCGCGAGGACGTCGAACAGCCCTGGTCGCACACAAGAACTGAATTATTTTACCATCGCCGACGGATCTTTCTATTTCGTGGACATGCCCGGCTACGGTTATGCCCGAGCACCGAAAGACAAGATCGATGCCTGGAACATTCTCATCAAGGATTATCTGGCAGGACGCGTGACACTCCGGCGCGTTTATCTCCTCATTGACGCCCGCCGAGGCCTTAAAGATATTGATGCCCCTCTAATGGACTTTCTCGATGTGTCAGCGGTCCCCTATCAGATTGTGCTGACCAAGATTGACAAACTCAAATACGGCGAGCTTGATCACGCTCGCAAATCGGTCGATACGACCATCGCGACACGAGCCGCTGCCCACCCGATCATTCTTGCCACCTCGGCCCAAAAACAGACCGGAATTAGCACATTGCGGGCGTCCATCCTGTCCACTGTCGCCGCCTGAACGAAACAATCTCAGTCCACTCCTGACCATTCGGCGACGTGGTTCAGCCGATCAGCCACCCGCTGAAGAGGGACTGTCCCAGAACGATGGCCTGCTCCCCGAAACGGGCAATGATACCGCCGAGTATGAATGCCACAGTCCATCCCGCCAATCGCGAGAAAGACCGTCTATAATTGGCTGAAACGCGAACGTCGAAAATCTGATCTGGCATTGCGGTCTCGGCGACCAATCCATCGCTCGCGACGGTTCGCGCCGAGACGATCAGCAACAGCCGTGCGCGCCCAGACCGCTTTGGCGTCACCGTCCACCGCCAGCTCGCAAAATCGTCACTCAAGACGCTGGTCTGGTTCTCGATCCAGTGCGTTTCAGGGGACGCGGATTCGACGAAGCAGCCACCTTCGGGTGCCCGCAATCGCACGCTCATTGCTTTGGTCACAACTGATCCATTGTGTGCCGCCACGTCTTGTCGCTGAACGTCTTCTGCGAGCCTCAAAAGATCGGCTCTTGCAATCCTGACCTCCACCAACTCCGCCGCGTCAACACGCATCTTGCGTGGAACATTCTCAATGAGTTGCCCTGGATCCAATGCCGCAGCCCGGACCCTTCCCACCTCCATGGCAGGTGACTGCCCGATATTTTCTGCAACTCTCGTCGGCCCGCCAGCCTGACCTTGGGGCGGCGGCGCTGCACGCAGCCCGCCCTGTTGCGTTGGAGCAGAACCCGGCATCTGTGATGATGGTGCAGCACCAGACACCCGCGACGGAGGTGAAGCACCAGGTATTGGTGTCCGAGGTGGAGCACCGGGCATCTGAGGCGGTGGTGCTGCGGAACGGGCAGTAGGCACCCGCGACGGCATGGGCTGCCCCTGTGGCGGAACCGGCGGTGGCGGACGCACTTGCGGCTGCGAGCTGGGTGGAGGTGGCCTACGAAAGGCATCCATGCCCTGGCTATTCGTCACAGGGTTTGGCGGCGGAGGAGGAGGACTGGCCGGCGCAATACGTCCTTGAGGTGGACTGGATGGGAACCGCGTTGGCGCTAGTTCGGACTTTGCCACCGGGTCTGGAACTTGCCCCCCTTCTGGCGGCCCACCTGTTGTATCGCGATGAAAAGGTGGAGGTGGGCGGCGCTCGAACCGTGCCAGCGAATCACTCGTTTGTAATGGCTGCGGCACGCTATCCGCTCGCTTTGCGGTCTCCTCCATCTGACTCTGGCGAACGCGATCCCGCAGATTGGAGATCGGTTGCTCGATGTCTGGGTGATGCGCCTCTTCGGGCCTTGCTGATGCCGGTGCGGCAGGTGCTGCCACGCGCGCCGTATTGTCCCGTGTCGCATCAATTCGACGCCGGGCATCCGCTAGCACGTCTTCAGTGCTTGTCCGACCTTGATGCAGGCCTCCTTGCTCTGCAGCTGTGGGCCGATGACCGGCCTCGGCCACACCAATTGCCTCATCCGCGGCATCAGCAGCGTCATCCATGCCGTCTGAGTCATTCAGATCTTCAGCCCGTCCAACATATGCTGGACGCGTCATCCGCGTCGCGGCCGGTGACACTGGTGTACGGCTTGGCTCAGTCGATTGAGCCGGAGAACTCGCCGCATTGGCCGCCTGCAAGGCTTGAATCGCCGCTTGAAACGTTAATCCCTGCGTGCGCAGAACATTCGCACCTGGCGACCGTCCATCGCCAATAATGGCAGCAAGTACGATGGCCCCATTGACTTCACTGCGCTTGCTCTTTTGGGCCGCAACAACCGCCGAATTGACAACGCGGGCAGCCTCGGGATCGAGGGCGGGTTGGGCACTTTCATCAGGGCCTATTCGATCCTCAATCATGCCAATATAGGCTGAAATATCTGCATGAAGCTGATTTTTCTCGACCGAGCACGCCTTGAGCATGAGCTCGGCGTCCGGGTCTTCAGTCAGCGCCAAAAGAATATGCTCGATTGTCACAAAACGATGCGCCTGATCAACCGCATAGGCACCGGCGCGCTGGAGCGTGGCGCGCAGGTTCTGCGACATCTCCACGCGGTCTTCAGCATTGGGTAACGGTTGAGACATTCAGTTTCCCTTCGCGCAGCATCCCGGCCGGACCGGTGATGTCTCCAAACAAAAGGGCGCATTTTCCGCCCTGAGCCGGATTTTCGGCTAGAACTCGGACACAACATCAACAACGATCACAGACGACTGAAGAACCCTACTGTCTATACTAAACGAGGCGTCGTAGCAGGCAATTGTGAGCGAAATCCGTTGCCGATTCGGTAAACCCGATATAACTGCCGACGCGCAGACAGGACGAGGCAATACGCGCATGGCTCCTACAGATACTAAGATCCCTTATTCGGCAAGCGCCAATCCGGAAGATGCCCACCATAAAGTGCGCATTTTGGCAGAAGCGCTGCCAAACATGCTGCAGTATGATGATAAAACCGTTGTCATCAAGTTCGGGGGCAACGCGATGGGTGACCACGAACTGGCAAGAGCGTTTGCTCAAGATATCGTTTATCTCAAGCAGTCTGGTGTCAATCCGATTGTTGTCCATGGCGGCGGACCGCAGATCGGCAGAATGCTGGAGAAACTGGAAATCCAGTCGAACTTTGTCCATGGACTGCGCGTCACCGATAAGCCAACGGTAGAAATAGTCGAAATGGTGCTTGCTGGCGCCATCAACAAAGAGATCGTGTCCGCCATAAATGGTCAGGGCGGACAGGCCGTTGGCATTTGCGGCAAAGACGCAAATCTCATGATTGCGCAAAAAATCACGGAGATCCCTGACCTTGAATCGAACCTCATGCGAGCCGTCGATATTGGCTATGTTGGTGAACCGGTGGCCGTTAATCCGCACATCGTCAATGTTATATCGCGGTCAGATCTGATTCCGGTAATCGCACCAATCGGTTTGTCCAGGTCTGGCGAAACACTGAACATCAACGCCGACACTTTTGCCTCTGCCCTCGCCAAGGCGACTCACGCCAAGAGGCTGCTGCTATTGACCGACGTCGCCGGCGTACTCGACAAACAAGGCAGACTGATCCCAGAACTGACTGTAGAGGATGCTCAAGCTCTTATGCGCAATGGCACCATCAACGGCGGAATGATCCCAAAAATCGAGGGATGCATCGAGGTTGTAAAAGGTGGCGTGGAAGCCGTCGTAATCATCGACGGAACTGTGCCCCACTGCGTTCTACTGGAACTTCTGACAGAACATGGCGTTGGGACCATGCTGCGAGGCAAGCCCTGAGATGACCATCGACGGCGACAAACAAGCGGGACCGCGAGACTGTGTGGAACTTCCGAAGCCTACAGGTTTCGAGGGAACGGACGTTTGGGTTTTTGATCTCGACAATACGCTCTATCCGGCCGAGTCCAATCTGTTCTTACAGATGGACGTCAAAATGCAGGAGTTCATTGCCAAATACCTTGGCGTTCCGCTGCTTTACGCGCGCCATCTGCAAAAGAACTATTACCGGCAATTCGGTACGACCCTGGCCGGCCTGATGAAGGTCCACAGGATGCCCCCGCATGCCTTTCTCGAGTATGTGCACGACCTAGACTTGTCGAGCGTGCCAGAGCACCCCGAATTGGCCGAAGTCATAGCGCGGCTGCCTGGCCGCAAACTCATATTCACTGCCGGATCAAGACGTCATGCGGAGAACGTCGCTGGCAAACTCGGTGTCCTTGACCATTTTGAAGACATCATGGACATCGTCGACACGTCGTTTGTTCCGAAAGAGAGGGCAGAAGCCTTCGATGCCTTGCTAATGCGTCACGCAATTGAACCGGGCAAGGCTGCAATGTTCGAAGACATGCCGCATAATCTTGTTCCGCCGCACGATCTCGGAATGACAACCGTTCTTGTCTATTCAGCCCGTGTCGATCATCCTGTGGCAAGGCGAATTCGCGCCTGGTCGGAGCCACCGCCACATATCCACCACATGACACAAAACTTGTGCAATTTTCTTGAGCGCGTAGCCGACGATCACGCGACGAGCCAAGCACCCGACAACTAAACGATAAATGTCGCAACCACATCGTCATCGGTGATGTCTTGAAACTGAAATCCGGCATTCGTCATTTTTTCAGCTAGCTGGCTGAAGTTCTTAGGCTCCGACGTCTCCACTCCAAGCAATATTGAGCCGAAATTGCGAGCCGATTTCTTGAGATACTCAAATCTGGTGATGTCATCCTCAGGACCGAGAAGATCGAGAAACTCGCGCAGAGCCCCCGGTCGTTGAGGCAGTCGCAAAAGATAATACTTTTTCCGCCCGGCCGCACGCAGGGCGCGTTCTTTCACTTCGGGCAATCGCTCGAAGTCGAAATTACCGCCAGAAGTCAGACATACGACCGTCCTACCCGCTAGTTGATCCCGATCGAGGTACCGCAAGGCGTCGATCTCCAGCGCCCCGGCTGGCTCAAGCACAATACCCTCGATATTGAGCATCTCCACAATGGTCTCGCAAAGCCTGTCCTCAGAAATAAGCAGGACGGACTCAGGATCGCGGTGTTTCAGAACTTCGAAGTTGATCTCTCCGATTTGCGCAACTGCCGCTCCATCAACGAAATTGTCCACCCGATTAAGCCGAACACGTTCGCCGGCCTCGAGGCTGCGCTTCAGGCTAGGTGCACCTGCCGGTTCCACCAATATAACCTTGGTCTTCGGTGACAGAACCTTCATAACCTGGGTCGTTCCCGCGGCAAGGCCGCCACCACCGACAGGAATGATGAGTAAATCGACAGATTTACCAATCTGTTCGAGGAGTTCCAGCGCTACGGTCGCCTGACCTTCGATGACGTCTTGATGATCGAAAGGAGGAACAAAGCGTCCCTCAATGCGATCCGCATACGCCTTGGCGGCTGCGTTACATTGATCAAATGTATCGCCCTCCAATACTATTTCTATGTTCTCTCCCCCAAAGACGGTGGTCTTGTGAACCTTTTGTTGTGGCGTGGTCACCGGCATGAAAACCGTTCCAGAGACACCAAAGTGTCGACAGGCGTACGCAAATCCCTGCGCGTGATTGCCCGCCGACGCGCAAACAAAACGCGCCGGAGCTATCGGTCCCGCTAGTGCTTTGCGGAAGTAATTGAACGCGCCGCGAAGCTTATAGCTGCGCACCGGCGTCAAGTCCTCCCGTTTCAGATAAATCTCAGCGCCGTATCGTTCGCTTAAGAAAGCATTGAATTGTAGCGGCGTCGGAGCAAGAACAGTTCGCACCGCTGCTGCGGCAGCCGTCACGCCTGCAAGAAAGTCTGTTGTGTTAATCTCGGTCATCGGGTCTTTTTGCACCGGCAGGCGCGTCTACGCAACCGGCTTGCAGGGAGTTCGATGCTTTCCGCCACAGCTCCAGCTGGACCGGCTTCTCGGTCTAACGTAGCGTATGCCATGCGAAAAGGAGACGGCCCGCAGCTGAAACATAGCAAAGCGCGGCGAACACATAAGCGATGACAGCGAAAAACGTTGGCAACAGACAGAATAGGAAGATCGTCACAATCGTTTCTCCACCCTCCGCTAGTCCTGACATGTAGTAGATCGATTTGACACCTTGCGCCGTGTTTTTAAGCTCGCGTTTTTCCGCTATGACGGCGTAGGCCAGGAACGCAGTGCCATTGGCCAAGTAGCTCGATAGCAGCACAGCGGCTGGAAGGGCATTCACTTCAGGATTATTCAAGGCGAATGCGATCGGAACGGATCCGTAAAAGATGAAGTCCAGGGCGATATCCAGGAAACCTCCAAAATCCGTTCTCTCTGTAGCCCTTGCCACGGCGCCGTCCAAGCCATCGGCCAAACGGTTGAGCATGATGGCAGCCAAGGCAAGCCAGAGTTCTCCGAAAACAATGAATGCAGCGCCAAATAGGCCCAATGCGAACCCAGCAACTGTCAAACAGTTGGCGCCAACACCCATCTCGGCTAATTGGCGCCCTAACGCATTGAGAGGAGGTTCAATCACAGGTCGAATGTTGGCATCGAACATGATTTTCTCCAATCTTGGGGTGCTGCGGGTGCTGCGATTTGGGCCTACAACATCCACCGAGGCCTGACATCACAGGAAAACGTCAACGTACAGCCCTGCGAAGTCTTCGCGACGCGTTGACGCCGGGCTGCGGTGTCCTACTATCGAGAAATGCCATCGCATCGGGAGCAGGCTGAATGTATGAGGCCATAACGCGAAATATCAGGGTGAGCGTGACCCCGCAGTATCTGGAGTCCGAATCTCGCCCAGAACGAAATACCTATTTTTGGGCCTACACCATTGTCATCGAAAACGAAGGCAGTGAGACGGTGCAATTGCTGTCACGCTATTGGCATATCACCGACGCGAATGGACGCGTCAATGAAGTGCGCGGAGCAGGCGTCGTGGGCGAACAGCCGACAATCGAACCGGGCGGATCTTACACATACACATCAGGCTGCCCTTTGGAGGCACCCTCGGGAATAATGGTGGGCTCGTATCAAATCGCCTCGGATACCGGTGAGGAGTTTGAGATCACCATCCCAGCCTTCTCGCTCGACAGTCCAGAAGGACTGAACACTATCAATTGAGACCCGCCTGCGGTCCTGGAGAAAGGGAAATGCGGTATGACGGCAGGAGCAGCCACCGAAATTCTCGAGAAGCTCGTCGCGTTTGATACGACGAGTTGCAATTCAAACTTACCGATTATCGACTACATCTCCAATTATCTTGCCGATTACGGCGTTGAAAGTGAGCGCCTACCTAATGCAAGCGGAGAGAAGGCCAACCTGCATGCGACTATCGGACCGCAAGCCGTGGCAGGAGTCGGTCTTTCTGGCCACACCGACGTCGTCCCAGTCATTGGCCAGGACTGGCAGACAGATCCGTTCGTCTTGACCGAAAAGAACGGGAAGTTGTATGGCCGCGGCGCCTGTGACATGAAGGGATTTCTGGCGTGTGTAATGGCGGCAGTACCCGAGTTCCAGCGTCGCTCCCTGACCGTTCCGCTGCACCTACTCTTCTCATACGACGAAGAGATCGGCTGTACCGGTGTGCGTCCCATGATCGATGCGTTCGACGAGCGCTACTGTCGGCCGCGCATGGTTATCGTTGGCGAACCGACCAACATGACCATTGTAGACGCCCACAAAGGACCCGTGCGTTGGAGTGTATCGATTACGGGCCGGCCGGCGCACTCCAGCATGGCGCACCTTGGCGTCAACTCCATTGCGGCGGCAGGCGAACTTCTTGCCGAGTTGTCTGACATCGAAAATGAGCTGAAATCTGCGCCCCTGGACAACCGATTTTCACCCCCCTATACCACGCTGCAAGTAACGGAGATAAAGGGGGGCGCCGCCAGCAACATCGTGCCAGCAGAAACATGGTTCGGCTGGGAGATCCGCGCTATACCTGGAATTGATCCTGACACCATCGAGGGGCGAGTAAGACGCAAGGCCCGCACCATCGAAGCGCGCATGCGTGCATCGGCACCGGAGGCCAAGATTGAGATTGAGCGAACCAACGAGGTTCCTGCATTTGCGGCCGATCCTGGTTCCGAAATCATGTCGTTGGGCCTCAATCTTGCCGAACAAAATGAAACATTCGCTGTATCGTACGCAACAGAGGCCAGCCTGTTTGACCGGGCCGGCAGTCCAGCCATCATCTGCGGACCCGGCGACATCGCCCAGGCCCATACCCCAAACGAATGGATTGCGCGTAGCGAACTCGACAAATGCATGGTCTTTCTTCGCAAATTGGCGGACTGGGCCGCGTCGAAATAAACCCCAAAGCGGCGTCAATATGGACGACGCCAGTCTGCAAATACTCTCATCTGAGACTGGACACCTACGCCTGACCACATAAGACTGCCCATCTGAAATTGCTCGTCCGGCGAGGCGCGCGAACCGTGGTGATGTTTTACAATTCGATCGGGCCTATTGCGCTCCGGGATCAAAATAGTATGCAGTGTTGCAGAACTCGCAGGTCACAACAACATCGCCATTTTTGTCGCGCAGATCGGAGATATCGTCGCCCTTGAACGACTGAAATAAATTGTCGACCCGATCTTGCGAACAGCGGCAAAAAACTTCCATATCGCGCGCTTCACCGGCCCGCACGCCTTCCTCATGGAACAACCTGTAGAGAAGCCGCTTTGGTGGCAGCAATGGGTCTAGCATCTCGTGATCTTCTACAGTTTCAGCCAGAAAACGAACACGGCGCCAGTGATCGTCATCCTCTCCCATCAGACGACCTCCATCGTCCAACTCAGCTGAGCCGCCTACCGGCGCCACATGTTGCAATAGCAAGCCACCGGCTCTCCACCGCCAGCCCGGGTGTCCATCAGCACTGGTTTGGTGGCGGGCTACTGCCAGCCGCACATAAGTCGGCAGCTGCTCCGACTGACGGAAATAGGACAACGCAGCATCCGCCAATCCACCTCCCTCGAGGGCAACAACACCTTGATAGCGCTCCTTACCCTTGCCTGGATCAATGGTGAGAGCCAAATAGCCGCTGCCGAGCAATCTGCCGTGATCGGCCTGACCAGCCTCAATGATCGAGCCAACCCGATCGCGATTGAAACTGGCGTGCCCACGCAGCCGCCCAGGTGCTTCAAAGTTGACGACGATAAGACCGACCGGACCATCGGTATTGGTTTGAAGAATAAGTTCACCCTCAAACTTCAAAGTTGTCCCAAGCATCGCCACCAAGGCCAAGGCTTCGCCAAGCAATTCGGACACCGCATTCGGGTAAGCATGACGGGCCAGAATCTCATCGACCAAAGGCCCCAATCTCACCAGTCTGCCAAGCGCCCGTGATTTGACGGTCGAGAATGGCAATACGGCATCATCATAGGCCGATTGCGCCGAACCTCCCGGGGCGTCGCTGCTCATGGTCCAGCTCGCTCCATCAATTCGCCTGTCATGCGCTATATGGCGCCAAGACACCAGGCGAGAATCGCCTTCTGTGCGTGCAGCCGATTTTCTGCTTCATCAAAAACAACTGATTGTGGCCCGTCGATTACGTCGCCGCTGACTTCGTGGCCGCGATAAGCTGGTAGACAATGCATAAATATGGCGCTGTCGGAGGCCCGCTTCATGAGAGAGTCGTCCACAGCATAGGGGCCGAGAACCTGGCGGCGATACGATGCATCGCTCTGCCCCATGGATACCCAAGTATCTGTGACAACGCAGTCCGCGCCCGCGACTGCCTCCGCTGGATCATTTGTCAAAATGACCTCAGCATTCGTCGCCTTAATCCAGTCATTCAAGTCCTTACCGGGCCGCATTTGACCAGGACACGCGATACGCAATTCAAACCGAAATCTGTCGGCGGCGTGGATCCAAGACGCCGCAACGTTATTGGCATCTCCTATCCAGGCGACAGTTCGGCCCGCGATTGCGCCTTGCCGCTCCTCGAAGGTCATAATATCCGCTATCACCTGGCACGGATGGCTGTTGTCGGTTAGACCATTGATCACGGGGATCGAAGCGTGTCTGGCGAACTCGATGAGAGTCTCGTGCGCTTTTGTCCTCAACATGACGACATCTCCGTAGCGCGAAAGCACACGCGATGTGTCCGCAACGCTCTCGCCGCGACCGAGTTGAAGATCCGACTGATTGAGGACAATTGTTTGCCCTCCGAGCTGGCGCATTGCGACGTCGAATGAAACGCGCGTTCGTGTTGACGGCTTATCGAAAATCATCAGCAGCACGTCGTCTTCGATGTTTTTCGGTCTCAAACTTGCTGGCACGGTTTTGCCGTTCCGTTTCATCGTATGACCAGCATCCACGATGGAACGCAAAGTCTCGGCCGACAGCGCGCTGAGATCTATAAAGTGGCGCGGTTCCATCTCGATCGCACCATTAATTTCGCCTAAGATTCTAGTCTCGTATCCCATCTAATTCTGACTAATCCTTTCAAACGCGCGCGAAATGCGGGCCGTTGCTTCGGTCAACTCATCATCTGTGACGTTCAGCGGTGGTATAAGTCGCATGACGTTATCGCCTGCGACAACCGCGAGCAATTTTTCGTCCAGACATGCTGCTATGACATCACCAACGGCGGGTTTTAGCTTCAGACCAGTCAATAAGCCCAACCCACGCACACCATCGACGATTTCTGGGTAGCGGTCTTCCAATTCGGCTAGTGATTGGCGCAGCCGCAGCGACTTACGCTGGACATCCTCCAGGAATCCAGGCCTTAATACCTCGTCCAATACGGCACATCCTACTGCAACGGCCAGCGGGTTTCCGCCGAATGTTGAGCCATGCGTGCCAGGAACCATGCCCTTGGCTGCCTCTTCGGTGGCCAGTACAGCGCCAAGAGGAAATCCGCCACCTATTCCCTTGGCTATGGCCATCACGTCCGGCTCTATATCGGCCCATTCATGAGCAAAAAGCTTACCGCTTCGACCGACGCCTGTCTGCACCTCGTCTAAGATCAGCAAAATCCCATGTTCGTCGCAGATCGAACGGAGACCCTGCAGACAATCTTTTGGGATTACTCGAATACCGCCCTCGCCCATGACCGGCTCGATCATAATTGCGGCTGTACTTTCGTTGACTGCGGCTTTGACCGCATCATGGTCGGCAAACGGCAAGAGATCGAATCCAGGAACCTCAGGCCCAAAGCCTTCAAGATGCTTCGGATTTCCCGCTGCGGCAATTGTTGCAAGGGTCCGACCATGGAAAGCTCCCTCGAACGTAATGACGCGATTTCGCTCGGGCTGCCCGTTGGCAAATTGATAGCGTCGCGCCAGCTTAATCGCACCCTCACATGCTTCCGCGCCCGAATTGCAGAAAAAGACGCGATCGGCAAACGAGGCTTCGCACAAACGCTGAGCCAGCCGCTCTTGCCCAGCGATGCGGAAGAGGTTGGAAGTGTGCCAAAGCTTACCGGCTTGTTCGGTAAGAGCCTCGACGAGCGAGGGATGGGCATGCCCCAAGGTATTCACGGCTATGCCGCTGCTAAAGTCCAAAAAGCGATCACCGTCCGCCGTTAAGAGCCATGAACCGCTCCCCCGTTCGAACACGACGTTTGTACGGCCATAGGTGCCCATTACAGCGGGGTGGGGGCTATTCGCCAACTCTCGCTCAGGCATAACAAATCTCCGGGTATCTTGCTCAAGCAAAAAAGCCGCCTCACGCAGGCGGCCAAATAAGCAGCGCACTGGATGCTAGGCCTGCGTCCATCGCCTGTCAACGCAGACGCTAGTCAAAAGCAACCGGCAGCGCAGTGTTCATCGCTCTTCTTGGAGCGATCCTGCAAAAAAAACTTCCGCTACTCTTCCAAGGTTCGTCAGTCCATCGTCAGTCCATCGTCAGTCCATCGTACGTCACCACTGGCAGAAAAAGCAGTCGTCAATGTCCAAGTGTTGCTTCAATGCACATATACACAACTAGCGAATCAGCTGTTGCTCATGAGCAACGCGACTTGTCAACCGACACCAGCAAGGCCGTTGCACACTTGTCGTGCAGAACAGAGCTAGGCTAACGTCCACATCACCAGCCGCCAAGTCGGGTGGCTCAAGGCCGATTACGTATCAAATCGTGCCGCCGTGCAGGCTACCGGTTCAATCTGGGCAGTTTCTCGATTGGGGCAGGTGTCGCGCGTTGTCCTTAGTATCGCGTTCTTGATCCGTCAGTTCGTAAGTTTCCGTGTGTGTGCTCGGGCGCGCCGCCTCGTTGCGCCTCGCCTGCATGCATGAGTGTGTCCACTTTACCCGCGTGATTCAGCGAAAAGTTGAGCGCGGGCCAAGAACCTCAGGAGGGACTGAATGTCCTGGACCGATGACCGAGTTGATCTCCTTAAGAAGCTTTGGGGTGAAGGTTTGAGTGCTAGCCAAATCGCCGGCAGGTTAGGCGGGGTTACCCGCAACGCGGTCATTGGAAAAGTGCATCGACTAGGACTGTCTGGCCGAGCGACGACTACACGAATGAAATCCACGCGACCACGGCGCTCCAGTGCATCGATCAAACGCATTGGCAAGCCACGGTTCGCCCAAACTGGAAACCCAGCGCTTCGTTCCCTCTACAGCGGCGATTGTGATTCATTCTTTATGCCGGCCGAGGACATTGAAATCCCATTGCATGAGCGCCGTTCGCTGCAGGATCTGACCGAGAGCAGCTGCCGCTGGCCCATCGGGGACCCGCAAAATGCCGACTTCCACTTCTGCAACGGGGAAAAAGTCCCTGGTCTTCCCTATTGCGAACACCATTGCCGGCGCGCCTTTCAGCCACCTCAAACAAAAAGACGCAACCGGACTTCTACGCAAGGCGGGGTGACGCCGATGCAAGTTTCTGCGCCAGAACAAGATCCAGAAACATCTGAAACAGTTGATGCCTGACGCTCGAATTCACATGGCTGGACGGACTGATAGTGCTGACGCCGAAAGGCTATCGAGCCAGCTTCCAAGGCAAGCCTGACCCGCAAGGGTCAGCGCCCCCCCGAGCGAACCCTGTCGGAGAAAATGCTTTCTTCACTCGGTAACAACCGTGGCCGCGATCACGTCCAATACATTTCTCCACCCGCCGGCACACGGCGGCGTGGATGCTGGGCGGTTGAACGTTCGCCAAACATGTAGCCAGCGGCCCCAACGCGTTCTGATCGGATCGCGCTGCTTGCCGCGGACGAGCGCCTTGCGCAGACGACCGAAGTGCATATCGACTGTTCGCTCATCGACCAAGGCATCGCATCCCCAAACGCCATCTAGAAGCTGGGAGCACGATTGCACCCATCCCGGCCTCTCCATGAGAAATTCCAGCAACCGAAATTCCGTTGGCCCAGGTCGAACCTCCCGTGTACTGCGTGCAACCCGGTGTGCGGCGCGATCAAGCTCAACATCCGAAACTTTGAGGACATCCCCAACACGGTCAGGCGCAACCCGACGCGAAAATACTTTCACCCGCGCCATCAGCTCCGGCAGCGAAAACGTCTAGACGACGTAGTCATCTGCTCCGGTGGAGAGCCCGCGTATCCGGTCGCTCTCTTCACCACGTGCGGTCAGCATAAGTATAGGAATAACTCGCGTGTCCGGCTTCGAGCGCAACCTGCGACACGCTCAATGCCGGTAACCTGCGGCAGCATCCAATCTAGAACAATGAGATCGGCGCCCTCTTCTGAAACAAGCATTTCGGCCATCAGAAGCTCATGCTCAGCAACCAACACTCTTGCGTTCATGGCGCAGGTCTCCTTCGCAAGTCGGGAATTATGTTGTCACAACACCGCCGCGTTCGTTCACTCTAGCTCTTCGGCCCCCTGCACGTCTGACCATAGGCCATTGGACCTTGGACCTTCAGACACTAAACATTTATGCCCTAGTTTTTCGGCATAAAAAGCGTCATGCTGGTTGTATCACCCTTCGGACCCGCCGCCGAGATCTCCGCTCCATGAACAACAAAATGGAAAATCTTTGCGATGTTTGTCCTGTGGTCGCCTATGCGCTCAATATTTTTGGCCCCAAATAACAGGTGCGTATAAATCCCTTATTGCGAGGATCTTCCATCATATAGGTTGGAAACTCGCGAAATACCGAGTTGTACATCTCGTCGAGTTGCTCATCTCTACTCCATACAGCAAGTGCGAGTTCTGAATTGCGCTTGCTGTAGGCGTCAAGGACAACCTTGAGTTGACTTAGTAGCTCGCTCCAGAAGATTTTGCAGACCAACCATAAGAGGACGCGGGTAGTTCTCGTCCGCGATTGCCACTGCGCGCTTCGCCATGTTCTTCGCCAAGTTTCTTCGCCAAGTCGCCAATGCGTTCGAGATCTCCTGCCATTTTGAGTGGTGCCATCACTTGACGCAAATCATCTGCCACCGGTTGACGCCGCGCAATCATGACGACCACTTGTTCTTCGATTTCGCGCTGGAGATTGTCTATATCGGCGTCCGCTTCAATGACACGCCTTGCCAATTTTGGATCACGTTTCACTAGCGCGTCAAAAGCTTGGCCCCAAGCTGTATTCCGCCAATCCGCCCATGTGCGCTATCTTGCCATCGATTGCGGCAGATTTGCTTCGGCACAATACCTGTTCTGGCAGAGGACTGTGACAGGCTACCTGTCCCGGAGTCGCCGATTTTTGGTTGTGAAGTCTGACAAGAAAACGAATGAGAGCTGCAGTTAGCGCAGCCTGCATGGGGTTTCTCCCCCGACAGCGCATTACTCGAGTAGAACGACGTCGCCGACAGACTTGTTGCCACCTTCGGGACCGATGCCACGATCGGACAAATACTCGAACTCTAACTTACCGAACAAGCAGGAGTGGACATTCCAGTGCCGAAACCAGTGGACGCAAATCTCCCATTCTTGGAACAACGATAGAGCCAAAATGCGCTATCAGGAATCCCCCTCTTATCGTGCGTATGGTTTCTGCGGCGGCCGCCGAATCTCCCGATATGGCAACAGCTGGAACCAAACGCACATCACTGCGATCAGCGACAAACTGGCGAATTTCTCGGTTCATCCGGTACAATTCGGAACGGCTAAGCGACAAAATGACAAGGACGATTGGGGCTTCGGTGAGGCTAGCAAGACGATCTGCCGCTCGAAACATTCCCGGGAATCGTTCGAGATCTTCTACCGCCACAACAATTGGCCCGGATGTCCTCTGCGAATTTGGCCCGGCCAATATGACGGCTGTCGTGTCCGAAACCGTATCGAAAAGCTCACAGAGTTTGGCGCATGACATAGAATCAAATGCCTCGGCGATCGCAACGACATTCCAGGGACCGGTTTGCGCGCACGCAGAGGCAAGTGCGTGAACCGGCTCGTCGCAAACAAACCGTTCGACGAGCGGAACGTCCGCTACTCGGGCCGCATCGGCAACCTGTCGTCTTGCGGCAACAAATGCGGACTGGAAGGCCGAGTGGACCAAAGCCGGCGAGAGACGCCGACGTTCTTTGCCAGTAAGAGATATTTCTGTCGCAAAAGGGAATGCTGCTAGGTCGAGAAGTTGATTGTCTTCGACATATAAACTTTCGATTTCGGACTGAAAGGCCTGCGCAATCGAAAACGCCGCGGTTATTGCGGTCCTATTGGGTGCACCGGCGCAAAATCTCAATACTACTCTGCCCCGCGCTTCGCCTGCCTCTGCAACATGTGCAATCATCACTCGTCTCCGCACCGACCCATCTGTTCCCGCCCACCTACCGATCTTGTTTTCTCAACTACTTCTCAATCACCGTGCCAGGCTCCGCACATACTTATCAAGTCCCATTCCAAGGAGCTATCCGGTCCGTCTCCGAGAGCGTTGTCAGACGGCGCAGGACGATTGAACAAGTGTCATGAAGTTGCGTTTTCAACTTTGTCACTAACGCTCCGCCTGGCACACTCGGCAAATGCTTTGAGCGTGTCCTCCACTTTTCGATAGATGGTACCATGAGGAAAGGCCCCGTCTTCGCCCCGCTCACCAGCCAAAACACCGGTCAATATTTCAATACCTTGATCGATTGTTGAGACACCGTAGATCGCAAATCGACCAGCATCGACAGCCGCGACAACGTCGGGTCTCAGCATCAGATGCTGGACATTCGCCACTGGAATCAAAACCCCCTGTTGGCCGGTCAGGCCACGCGCGCTGCAAACGTCAAAGAACCCCTCAATTTTTTCGTTGACGCCGCCTATCGCCTGGACATCACCCCACTGATTGACCGAGCCGGTAACGGCCAACCCCTGCTTTATGGGCACATTCGAAAGCGCCGACAGTAAGGCATAAAGCTCAGTGGACGACGCACTGTCGCCGTCCACACCTCCGTAGGATTGCTCGAACACTAACGATGCTGCGAGAGCAAGCTGGACGTCCTGTGCAAATCGACCAGCCAGGAAGCCCCACAAGATCATCACGCCTTTGGAATGGAGCGGCCCGCCTAACTTTACCTCGCGTTCGATGTCGACAACTCGTCCCTGCCCCATACGCACCCGCGCTGTGATGCGCGACGGCCGACCAAAAGCAAAATGGCCCAGCTGCAAGACCGACAATCCGTTGATCTGGCCAACCTTGCCGCCATCGGTTGCAATGAGGACAATGTCGCGATCGATGCTCTCTTGTGCGCGATCGCGCATGCGATCCGAGCGCTGCGTTCGCTCCTCAATTGCCCGCGCAATATCTTCGCTCCCAACTTCAGTCCGACCGCTCTTGGTGGCCCAGAAGTCTGCCTCACGTACTATATCGGCAAGTCGCCCCACTTCGATCGACAGCTTATCACGGTCGTCTGCGAGCCTCGAGCCCTCTTCAATGAGGCGGGCAATTCCGGTCGCGTCGACATGTTTCAACTCGTGCTTTGCAACAATCGAGGCAATAAGTCGGGCATAGGCATCGTGATTCTGTTCTGATCGCTCGATCGTATCATCGAAATCGGCCTGTACCTTGAAGAGTCGCTCAAAATCCGGGTCGTTTGCGGCAAGAAGATAGTAAAGCTGTCGATCACCGAATAGGATCACTTTTACGTCGAGAGGAATTGGTTCAGGATCGAGAGTTTGCGTCGACGCGATACCCATACCGGCAGTCTCCGCTGGTGGTTCAACTTTCAGTTCTTGCGCTTTCAGTGCCCGCTTGAGCGCCTCCCAAGCAAAAGGAGAAAGTAAAAGCTTACGCGCGTCGATCAAGAGGTAGCCGCCGTTGGCGCGATGAAGCGCACCAGATTTGATGAGGAGGAAGTCGGTGACTAAGGCGCCCATCTGCGCGATGTGCTCCACTCGGCCAATCAAGTTGCCAAATGTTGGATTTATTTCCTCAATGATCGGCAGTGCGCAGACGTCAGTTGACCCATTTGCAACCATGGCATTGATCATATATCTGCGAAAACGGGGATCCCTCGATACATCAACAGGCTGGCGCACCACTTGCTGAGCCTCTTCGGGCTGAGGCAAAAACAAAGCAATATTGCGCACTAGATCGTGGCCTGCAGCCTCGAGGAAGGTCGCGACATCCTCAACAGCCTCGAAGTCAGATTTGATATCTACTAATGCGTCACGTACCGCGGCTTCGGCCAATTCCGCGTTGAGGTCGGCCAACTTTTCTCGGCGTTCCTTGTCCGACTTTGGAACGGTCTCCAAGATCGCCTCGAGTTCCGATTGTAACGTGGCGATCTTTGCCTCAACGCTCTTGCGCATTTCTTCCGGCAGGCCGTTGAATACGTCTGGCTTCACGACTTTGCCCTCGTGCATCGGAGCCATGGCGATGCCGTTCGGCGTGCGCAGAATCGCAATGTTTTGTTCCTGCGCTTTTTGATTGAGCGCTTCGAACGCCTGCTCTTGACCGGCGCGAAATCCATCGTCGATTTGGCGACGCCGCGTTTGATAGTCTTCGCTATCAAATGCTGTCGGAACAGTCTGCCGCAATTCATCGATCACATCGATCATCTGTTTCGCCAAGTTTTGTGCGCGACCACAGGGCAAACGAATAGCCGTGGGGCGATTGAAATCTTGAAAATTATTTACATAAACCCAATCGAATACCGTGGCAGGCTCTTGCGTTTTGCGGCGTAGATACGCTTTAACTGCGGTGGATTTGCCAGCCGCAGACGGTCCGAGAACAAAGATATTGAAGTCGTGGGAATCCATCCCAACACCGAACTCAATCGCTCTGAGCGCGCGCTCCTGTCCAATCAAACCACTAATCGGCTCGAGTTCAGAAGTTGATCTGAATGCCAGGGTGTCTGGATCCACCGTACGACGCAAATCTTCAATGGCAATAGGCGGATGTTGCGGCGCTCGCGAATCTGAATCGGAGTTTTGCGTCAGCGCCGCCCTGTCGGTATTGAGATTTCGCTTAAAGAACATTCTCGACTTCCTGCGCTAGTTTAGGCCTGGTTTCGCATAACTATAATTG
>JBPCWA010000561.1:0-11812 GCA_051009975.1 Hyphomicrobiaceae bacterium | reverse complement strand
GGGGATGCCGATCCCCGCCTCTTCTGTCTGAAATATTATGAAAATCGCCGTCTTACCACTGGACAATTTTTGAGCGAGCTCGTCCTCCACAACGACCTGGGCGTAGCAGGCAAACGTATGACAACGTAAGAATGGAGCGTGTCCAACGTCTCGACCATCAATTTTGAGCCCGAGCCCGGGTGGCAAGAGCACACCCAGCGGCGCAAACACCCGCAAGACGCGGGTCCCGTTGGAAAATTTCTGTACGTAGACTGTTAAACCGACATTGTCGCGGTCTTCTGCTGTGACGCTTTGGACCAAAGCGCACACTTTCGATTTTGCCCCAGGCGGCGGCGCTTTGCACACCACCTGCCAGTCGCCGAATTGTGCGGTAACATCACCGTCAATAGGCCGTTGAGCATGCAATTCCTCAGTAGTGCAACAAATCAATGTCGCCAGAAGGACGCAGAACACTTGTCGCATGCCCATCGTCAGCCATGCCCACGTTAGACCTCTCTTGCGAACTAGGCCGACAGCTGCCGAAGCGCCCAAAGGTACGTTTTTTGCCATCTACCTCAAGCCCTAAGCACTGCGAGTGACGAGAGTGAGTATTAAGCTTGTGCGATTGTGCGAGCAACGCTCACATTGGTATCGCTCTACCGCTTTGCTACCGCAGCGATGGGCTGGCAATGGGGCTGAATTGGGACGACCTCACTGACGACGTTGCAGTGTGAGAATATTCAGGTGTTGCAGCTCCGCTCGGCCCCACCCTTAATCTCAGTCCTTGGACAAACCTTGCGACCTAATCTAGGTCGCAAATTTCTGGCGCCACGAGCCGCGCTGTCGAGACCGCCGTCATCCCCTGCAACCGCCCAGGTGAATTCTCGTGATTTGCCTCCCGACACCTACCACGCCCTGTCTGACATACACTATCTGACATAAACAGCGATGCTCGCTGCATCGTACGCTAATAATCGCAGCGGACTTTTCATTGGCATACGCAATGGCAAGTCCCTTTGAAAGGACACAGGAGCATACCCTGCGACACTTTCCGTTCTGGCGTCGCCCCTCGCGTAGTTTCAGTAGTCGTCTGCGCCTAATTTAGGCGTGCCTGAGACGTTTGGGACCATTGTTTTCGCCAAATAGTCCCGTAGTGTCGCGGTAGATTCCAGTTGAGCTGTATCGACATGAGAGGATCCCCGGGAAGCCGGGGCAGATCGCATAATGACACGTGTCTGCAACCACATCGGCGCTGCCCTACTTGGCATCTTTGCTCTTTTGCTCATACCTGCGGCCACCTCGGCTCAAGTCGGACAGCCGGCGCCGGCGCAACTCGGATTGCAGGGTGCGGTGACCCCGGTCATGGAAGAGATCGTTTGGTTCCACGACCACGTAAATATCATCATCATCCTCATCGCGATTTTCGTGCTCGCGCTACTCGTGTACGTCGTCGTGCGGTTTAACGCGTCGTCCAACCCAAATCCAGAGGCATTCTCGCACAATACAACCTTGGAAGTAGCTTGGACGGTCGTACCAATCCTCATACTGGTGTACATAGGCATTTTTTCATTCAAACTGCTCTTCCTGCAGTACACCTATCCTAAGCCGGACTTGACCATTAAGGCTATTGGCAACACCTGGTTCTGGGAGCACAACTACCCCGATCACGACGACCTTACGGTGACGTCGACCATGATCCGTGATCAGGATCTCCTGATTGAGGAAATGGGCCAAGAGGCATTTGATAAAAAGTATGGCGACCTCGAAGGCACTCAGTTGCTCAAGACCATCTATCGAGACGCGTTACCTCTTTACGATAAGAACGGTCTCGTGCGTCAGTTGTCTGTCGACAACGAAATTGCCGTGCCTTTGAATGCGGTCGTCCACATGATCGTAACCTCCGCTGATGTGATCCATTCGTGGACAATTCCTTCGTTCGGGTCGAAAACGCAGGCCGTGCCGGGTCGCTTGACCGCGACGTGGTTCAAGGCCACCAAAGTTGGCGTCTATTATGGCCAATGCTCTGTTCTATGCGGTCGCGATCACTCATCAATGCCCATAGCAGTCCGTGTGGTTGAACAAGATGCATTCAACGCTTGGATACAAGCTGCCAAAGCCGATGATTGGGAAAAAGCCAGGTCCATACTTGTAGCGGCAACCGCCTCGGTCGATGGAAAGCAAGTCGCCGATGCCGAGATGAGCACCGCACGGACCAAATGATAACAGCCGCCATTGGACGCAAGCGGCGTAAGATTTAGGCACCAAAGAAGGGCGCTGGGATATGGCTGGAAGCACAGCTGAAACTGGATACGGTCACGACGACAAGCCGGGATTTGTAGCGCGATGGCTATTTTCGACAAACCATAAAGACATTGGCACACTCTATCTGATTTTTGCCATGATCGCGGGCGTGATCGGCGGTGCACTCTCGGTTGGCATGCGCCTCGAACTTCAGGAACCCGGGCTCCAGTATTTTGCCAATCCCCACATGTATAATGTGTTTGTCACTGGTCACGGCCTGATCATGGTGTTCTTCATGGTTATGCCCGCGATGATCGGTGGCTTTGGCGACTGGTTCGTACCGCTGATGATTGGTGCGCCAGACATGGCCTTTCCGAGAATGAACAACATCTCGTTCTGGCTGCTGCCTGTTGCCTTCATCCTTCTCCTAACCTCAATGTTCGTCGAAGGACCGTCGGGCGCCGATGGTGTCGGCACCGGCTGGATTGTATTGGCGCCCCTCTCGACACTCGCAGGGCATCCCGGTCCAGCCGTCGATTTCGGAATATTGGCCTTACACATCGCCGGCGCCTCGTCGATCTTGGGTGCCATCAATTTTATTACGACGATATTCAATATGCGCGCCCCAGGCATGACGTTACACAAGATGCCACTATTTGTGTGGTCGGTACTTGTGACGGCGTTTCTGCTACTGCTCTCACTGCCTGTTCTCGCCGGTGCCATCACAATGCTGCTAACGGACCGAAATTTCGGAACAACATTCTTTGAGGCATCTGGCGGTGGCGACCCGCTCCTTTACCAGCATCTCTTCTGGTTTTTTGGGCATCCTGAAGTCTACATCCTGATCTTGCCCGGTTTCGGGATGATCAGTCACGTCGTCTCGACGTTCTCTAAAAAGCCGATCTTCGGATACTTGGGAATGGCCTACGCTATGGTCGCGATCGGCGTGGTCGGCTTCGTCGTCTGGGCGCACCATATGTATACTGCAGGTATCAGCGTCGACACGCAGGCCTACTTCACTTTCGCAACCATGGTCATTGCAGTCCCTACAGGTATTAAGATTTTCTCATGGATTGCGACGATGTGGGGCGGATCGATTACCTTTCGCACACCAATGTTGTGGGCCTTTGGTTTTATTTTTCTGTTCACAGTCGGCGGCGTAACCGGTGTCATGTTAGCCAATGCCGGTGTCGATCGCTCGCTACACAACACTTACTACGTTGTGGCCCACTTTCACTATGTGCTCTCACTCGGTGCAGTTTTTGCCATTTTTGCCGGGTGGTATTACTGGTTTCCGAAGATGACGGGCTACGAATATTCTGAAGCCTTCGGCAAAGTGCACTTCTGGCTGACCTTCATTGGCGCCAACATTCTATTCTTTCCCCAGCACTTTTTGGGCCTAGCTGGAATGCCACGTCACTACGCCGACTACCCAGAGGCCTACGCCTATTGGAACCAAATTTCATCTCTTGGCTCCTATATGACGGCAACCGCTACCGTCATTTTCTTCATCGGGCTGGCGCTTGCATTGATCCGCAAACAACGAACTGTCGATAATCCATGGGGCGAAGGCGCGACGACACTCGAGTGGACTTTGTCGTCACCGCCGCCATTCCACTGTTTTGAGAACCTGCCAGTCATCAAGGATGACGGACATCACTAAAATGCGTCCACTGGGCTCAAGGGCCCAGTGTCTGATCAGTGTATGATCAGTGTATGATCTGCACCTATCCGAAAGCACTGAGAATTCATGTCGGAGACAAGTCTTAATCAAATCCATCACGTCACTGGCGAACGCCTGGCTCTGGGAGGTACGGTTTCGGACTACATCCTGCTCCTGAAACCTCGCGTAATGGCTTTGGTCGTGTTTACTGCGCTTGTTGGCATGGTTTCGGCGCCGGCAGATATTCATCCTGTGCTCGCTGCCATCGCATTGCTAGCAATCGCAGTTGGCGCTGGTGCCTCCGGCGCCCTGAATATGTGGTACGATGCTGACATCGACGCGCAGATGGCGCGAACAGCTGCCCGACCGATTCCGAGGGGTAGCATAACTGCCCAAGAAGCTTTGGTTTTCGGCTCAGTCCTGGCCGTTCTGTCTGTATTGACGCTAGGTATACTTGTGAGCTGGGTAGCGGGCACTCTGCTGGCGCTGACAATTGCGTTTTACATGTTCGTCTACACAATGTGGCTGAAGCGACGGACTCCACACAACATTGTCATCGGTGGCGCAGCAGGGGCTTTTCCACCAATGGTCGGATGGGCTGCTGTGACAGGTGGCATTAGCATTGAAAGTATTGTCTTATTTCTGTTAATCTTTGTCTGGACGCCACCGCATTTTTGGGCGCTGTCTCTCTATCGGTGTCGAGACTACGCTCGTGTGGGGGTACCTATGCTGCCCGTGGTCGCGGGAACCGATGAAACCCGCCGGCAAATTCTGATCTATAGCGTCGGTCTTGCTGCAGTCGCGATCGCTCCGTGGGCCATTGGTCTGGGGGGCTTGATCTATCTGATCGCGGCCGTCTCACTCAGTACGCTTTTTTTATATCAGTCATGGCGCGTCTTCACTGTCCGCCGGGGACGTCTAGCAGATAGAGAGGCCAAACGGCTCTTTGTATTTTCGATTCTGTATTTGTTCTCCTTGTTCGCAGCGCTCCTCGTTGAGCATAGCCTCGCCCGCCTGAATTATTGAAAGTGGTGACTATGGCGCCGGACATCATCAATGCCGAATACGAGCGAAGGCGCCGCCAGCGGACCCGTTCAATCGCAATAGCATTGGGGCTCATTTTGTTAGTGATACTCTTTTATGCAGCGACCATAGTTCACCTCGGCGGCAGCGTCGCAAATCGTGCATTGTAGAGTGGAATCCTCAGTATGACTATGGAAACTGTATCCTCAAATGTTATGAAACGCGAACAAATTGGGCGCCACCGCAAAGTTGCGTTCTGGACCGCCTCCATTGCGCTTTCGATGCTAGGCCTCGCCTTCGCTTCAGTTCCGCTTTATCAGATTTTCTGCCAAGTCACGGGCTTCGCGGGGACAACCCAGCGCGCCTCTACCCCACCACAACAAATCCTTAACCAGGTCGTGACCGTCCGATTTGACTCAAACGTTGCAAGTGGTCTCGGTTGGTCGTTTCGCGCTGAAACCGGTACAATGGATGTTAAGATTGGCGAGAACAAACTCGCGTTCTACAAGGCTACGAACAGGGGTGCAGAGGCCCAGATCGGGACAGCGACTTTCAACGTTACCCCCGAAGCGGCCGGTAAATATTTTAACAAAATCGAGTGTTTCTGCTTTACGGAGCAAAAAATCGATGCGGGCGAAACGGTGGAAATGCCTGTCAGTTTTTTTCTAGACCCTGAGTTCGCCACTGACCGCGATACGCGACACATCACCCAAGTCACTTTGTCTTATACTTTCTACCCTTCAGCTGCGAGCGAAACAGAGACGGGGCGTGGCGCGGCCCAACAGCAAGCTGGTGAAAACTTCCATCAAATCCGTCCTGATAGCGAACTGCGGGCAGGCAACGGCAGAATTTAGAAGCGGAGCGAGAAACATGGCAGGCGGACATCATGCAAACGAGCACGATTACCATTTGGTGGATCCCAGTCCCTGGCCAATAGTTGCCTCTGGATTTGCATTGATGATGGCTTTCGGAGCCATCATCTGGATGCGTTCTCTCGACGGCGGAGACGGCTTGTTCGGGGCGCAGGGTCCGACAGTGTTCTTTCTTGGAGCAGCGGGTGTTGTGGCGACCGCATTCTTTTGGTGGAGGGACGTCATCCGTGAAGCTCACAAAGGCGACCACACGCCCGTCGTGCAGCTTCATCTCCGCTACGGAATGATCATGTTCATCGCCTCGGAAGTGATGTTCTTTGTGGCTTGGTTTTGGGCGTTCTTCGACGTTTCATTGTTTCCGTCCGGCGTATTCCAGCCTGAGAATGTCCAGCAGCCAATCGGAATGGTTGAGCGCGACGCACTGACCGGCGGACATTGGCCACCGGTCCCGGGCGAGGGCTTCGAATACACATTCAACCCTTGGGGGTTGCCGATGGTCAACACATTGATTCTGTTGCTGTCCGGAACCACCGTCACCTGGGCCCATCACGCGCTCTTACAAAATGATCGCAAGGGGCTCATTTGGGGCCTGGTTTTGACGGTTGCCCTCGGCGTACTCTTCACGATCTGCCAAGCCTATGAGTATGCCCATGCCGCCTTCAGTTTCTCCGGCCATATCTACGGCGCCACGTTCTTCATGGCTACAGGTTTTCATGGTGCACATGTTATCATTGGCACCATCTTTTTGTTCGTCTGCCTGATGCGCGCTCTCGCCGGTCAATTTACGCCTAAGCAGCATTTCGGGTTCGAGGCCGCAGCATGGTATTGGCATTTCGTTGATGTCGTTTGGCTCTTTCTTTTCGCGGCAATTTATGTGTGGGCTGCTGGCCCACCTGGCGCGCACTAAAGGAGGACGGACAATTCTATGCACGTTGGCGCGTGATTATTGCGCGCGATCTCGGTTTGTTGTTGCTGGATACGGGACCAAACGGAATTAATGTTGGCCAACTTGCGCAGCGCCAATCTGGTGTGGCCCACCGTCGCCGCGTCCTTCTGCTTTGTTGTCCTCATTGGGTTGGGTGGCTGGCAATGGCAACGCAAGGAATGGAAGGACAATCTACTTGAGGCACTACAATCCGCGACGATCACACCACCGTTGCGGCTGTCGCAAGCGGTGGGCGCGCGCGCAGTCACGGAGCTTGAGTTGCAACGCGTTGCACTCCAGGGCCGCTACGCACACGAGCTTGAATTCCACGTCTGGTCGCCCGAAAAAGATACCGTAATGTGGCGTGTGATCACGGTACTCGTGCTCACTGATAGTCCTTCAAGCGAACGACAGTTTCCAAACCACGTCCTTGTCATTCGGGGCGAAGTTGATGCAGCCCACAAATCAGCGGCACTTCGCCCGGCGGGCCAGGTCGCCCTCGCGCACCCCTTGGTTGGCCGAATTCGGTTCAGTTCCAGCAATTGGTCCACACCAAACCCTGATCTAGCCCAAAACGAATGGTACGCGTTAGACCTCGAGGCTATGCGCGCAGAAGCAAAAAAACTCATCGAAAGCAGATCGCCAATCGATCCGGATTTCAGTACTGAGGTCCGGTTTGCCCCTTTTTTCGTCGAAGCTGAGGAAGCACTGGCGCCACCGCCCGCGCCACAACCGAACCAACATAAATTGTCGCTTCATAACAGGCATCTCGCGTATGCACTGACCTGGTGGGGCCTGGCAGCAACACTGCTGGGAGTTTATGTCACTTTTGCCATCGGGCGTTTCCGTGAAACGAAGGTCTCACCGTAAGTTTCACAATACGTTTGAGCGTAAGTTTCACCGTAAGTTATACCCAATTCGAACTTTTCTCTGCGTTTCATTCGTAAAACACAATTGCGTTCCTTGTTACCCCAGTCCCCTCTCGCTACTGTTCGAAACAGATGACGGCCTATTTTCGAACATCTAGAAGTTTTGAGGTCCAGTGCAATACTTATCAACGCGTGGTGAGGCCCCAGAGCTGGGCTTTGAAGATGTCCTGTTGGCGGGATTAGCCAGCGACGGCGGACTTTACGTGCCGGCGACGTGGCCGCGCATCTCGCCAGCACAGATCGCAAGCTTCGCCACTCGACCGTTTGCTGATGTCGCTGTCGACATCATCTCTCCATTTATCAACAACTCGGTGTGCGCTGAAACTCTGCGTGAGATGACAAAAGACGCCTACGCCTCATTCGGCCATCCGGCAACGACTCCGGTTGTCCAAATCGATGACAATAGGTTTATTCTGGAGTTATTCCACGGACCTACGCTCGCCTTCAAAGACGTTGCCATGCAGATCCTGGCACGCATGATGGACGACGTTCTCCGTCGCCGAGGCCTGCGTGCGACAATAGTAGGCGCGACATCTGGCGATACCGGTGGCGCGGCTATTGAAGCCTTCCGCGGCCGCTCACGCGTCGATGTCTTTATCCTCTACCCGGCTGGTAGGGTATCGGCCATCCAGCGCCGCATGATGACGACACCGACAGACGAAAATATTCATGCGCTAGAAATAGCGGGCACATTTGATGACTGCCAGGCGTTGGTCAAATCGATGTTCGCAAATCAATCTTTCCGCAATAAGGTGCAACTCTCGGGCGTCAATTCGATCAATTGGGCGCGGATCGTCCCGCAAATCACTTACTATTTTTTCGCTGCTGCTCGGCTTGGCGCTCCCTACCGACCCGTATCGTTCTCCGTTCCCACAGGCAACTTTGGCAACCTCTTTGCCGGCTACGCCGCTCAGCAAATGGGCCTCGGCATAGACCGTTTGGTGGTGGCATCAAACAGCAATGACATCCTGCCCCGTGCGATCGAGACGGGAGCATATGAAAAGCGTGAAGTCATTGCGACGACGTCGCCATCGATGGACATCCAAGTATCGTCGAATTTCGAGCGTTTCTTGTTTGAGGTTCAGGGGCGTGACGGAGCGCTGATCCGACGGCAAATGGCTTCCTTGAAGCAATCAGGGCGTTTCGATACCGTTGTTGAAGCACAGCAAATGCGACAAAAGTTATCCTGTCACGCGGCAAGTGAAGATGACGTTGCGGCTTGTATTCGCCGCATCAAATCGCACACTGGCTATGTGCTCGAGCCTCACACCGCCTGTGGTGTCCTGGCTGCTGAGCAAACTCTTGCCACCAATGCAGCCGCTGAAATTGTGCTGGCGACGGCCCACCCAGCGAAATTTGGCGAAGCGATGACACAAATTATTGGGACCGACGTGCCATTGCCTGACCGTCTTCGAGATCTATTAACGGAGCCCGAGCGCTCGACTCCACTCGAGAACAATTCGAGCGCTGTAGAAAAATTCATTGCCCGCCGCACACGGGCCTTGGCCTAGGATGGGTAAATGAGCGTTGAAGTAACTGAACTAGCGAACGGGTTGCGCGTTGTATCGACTAAGATGGCTCACGTTCATTCCGTTTCAATCGGTGTCTGGGTCGGAATTGGCGCACGTGATGAAGCGGAAAGCGAGCATGGCATTTGCCACTTGCTCGAGCACATGGCATTTAAAGGCACCCAAACACGCTCGGCCCGTCAAATCGCTGAAGAGATCGAGGATGTCGGCGGCGATATGAACGCTGCCACGGGTTTGGAAATGACCGCCTACTACGTGCGCGTCCTCAAAGAGGACGTCCGGCTTGGTCTCACGTTGCTGGCTGACATCATTCAGAACGCAATCATAGATCCAGACGAACTGGTGCTCGAGAAAGACGTTATCCTGCAAGAAATAGCAGGGATTGAAGATGCGCCAGACGAAATTGCTTATGACTTAGCACTTGATGCTGCATTTGCCGGTCAAAGTCTTGGTCGGACGGTTATCGGGACGCCGAGCAGTGTCTTGTCCTTGCAGGCAGATGATCTGCACAGACACCTAGCCCAACGGTATACATCGAGGAATATGGTCATTGCTGGCGCAGGGGCCGTTGATCACGACACCTTTGTCAATTGTGTGCAGGATCTATTTTCGGACATTAAATCGTGCGACGTTCAAGACAGTGAGATTTCGCGATTCGTGGGGGGGGTGCGCCACTCGAAAAAATCCTTTGAACAGTGCCACCTCGTTGTTGGCTTCCCGGGACGGTCATATCGTGACTCTGGGTTTATGGAGTCGCAAGTCTTTTCAAGCCTGTTCGGTGGAGGCATGTCCTCGCGCCTGTTCCAGGAGGCGCGTGAAAAAAGGGGGATTTGTTATAGTATCTACTCATCTGCTTGGGGCCTAAGAGATGGTGGTTTATTCAGCATCCATGCGGCAACGGGTAAAAACATGGTGAAAGATCTGACTGCGGTCGTGGCCGACGAGCTTCGAAAGTGTGCCGATGGTGGTGTCACCGATCAAGAGATCGGTAGGGCCAAGGCGCAACTGCGTGCCGGTCTCTTGATGAGTCTTGAGAGCCCTTCGGCGCGAGCTGAGCAGGCCGCCAGGCAGATTTTGACCGTTGGCAAGCCGATTGAGATCGATGATCTCTTGAAACGCGTGGACGAAGTCAGCAACGAAGGATTGTGCAGCTTTGCTGCCAATCTCCTTGCCGCGTCAACCCCGGCAATAGCTGTCGTCGGTGCAAACAATCGCTCTGGGCGAATGGCCGAGCAGATCGGTCAGCTATTTGTTGCGCAATGAGGGGTTTGGGTCGATGGCATTTCTGAGGACAGGACTCACGCCAGACAATTGGCCGTCGATGCGCAATGGTCGCCTACTCTTGAGACCACCGGGGATCGCGGACTACGGCCAGTGGGCTGAGTTACGCGCCGTAAGTCGCGAGCACCTGCGTCCATGGGAACCGGAGTGGGCGCGTGACGAACTCAGCCGTGCCGCTTACCGCCGTCGGCTCCGTTACTACCAAAAAGACATGCGCGAGGAGGTCGGCTACGCATTTTTTATAATACATGAAAATGACCAGCAATTGGTCGGTGGCCTCACACTATCAAACATTCGCAGAGGCGTGACGCAGGCGGCGTCTATTGGTTATTGGATTGGATTACCCTATGTGCGCCGCGGCTTCATGACGAGCGCTGTGGCCCTTGCGACACATTTTGTATTTGAGAACCTCCGCCTACATCGTATCGAGGCGGCCTGTCTACCGAAGAACACGAGTTCAATCACGGTGCTGGAGAGCAATAATTTTCGCCGTGAGGGCCTGGCACGCAAATACCTCAAGATAGACGGCCAATGGCAGGACCACATCCTATTCGCGCTGTTGCAAGATGACATTCTTGATGGAGTTGATCGCACCAAATGATGGGCCGAAGGAGCATGATCTGGTTGGCACTGCTTTACGGGGTATTGGCTATCCTGCCCCTAACAGCTCCTGGACATGCGCAAACGCTAGAGGCGATCGTTGTCCCCGACGATACCGCTCGGATAGATATCACCCCACGAGCGCTTAGTATCGATGATCAGGGTGATAGCTTGCGCGTGAATACTGCCCCAGATGCAGACGGTGTGCGGCGCTTGATGTCCGTGCGCGCTCAAGAGCGTGACAGCAATCCAGCATGGTTTGTGTTTGCCCTGCGCAATGAAACCGAAAAGCCGATCACGCGTTGGCTTACAGCTGAGAAATACGACGCAATTGGTTCAGGCGTCATTTGGCCGGATCTGGACTCCGCAAGAGTACGCGCCATAACCCCCTCCGTCGGCTTCGTTCCACAGAAGGTCGACAACGAGAGGGCTGATATTTTCCGGATCACGCTGCAACCAGGGCAAACAATCACATATGTTGCGGAACTAGCAAACGAGCGCACATCCAATGTCAATCTCTGGCAGCCTCTGGCTTACGAACTGAAGGTGCGCGATCGTCAATTGTTCAATGGCATCATGCTCGGCATCACTGGTTTACTTGGTGTGTTTTTAACGGCGGTTTTTGCTGCAAACCACAAGGTGATTTTTCCCAGTGCTGCGCTCGTCGCATGGTGCGTTTTGGCCTATCTGTGCGTTGATTTTGGTTTTTGGCACAAACTGCTCCAGCTGCGCGCGGAGGACAATGCTGTTTATCGCGCTGCCACCGAAGC
>JBPCWA010000560.1:0-4708 GCA_051009975.1 Hyphomicrobiaceae bacterium | reverse complement strand
GTGCCTTAGCATCTCAAAGTCGTTCCTTGGCTGCCTCAAGAAGTGAGCCAACGACTTGCCGCTTAAGATCGATACCAACGCCGCACTTGCAGCCCGGACAATCGACGCACGCGTCAAGTCCAAGCTCGATGGCATTATTGACTGCTGCTTCTTTGTCCGCCTGTGACGTAATTGGATCCAGCCTGATACGTTCCAGTTTTAGCAACGAAAAGGGATTGCCCCAGCGGTAACCTTGCGACGCATCCGGCAATTCTTCGTCAGGTAAATTGCTTGGTGTCGTATCGCCAAAGTTGCGCGCGTGCATGGGGCAGCTGTCGAGACAGGCGTAGCATTCAATACAGGCCGTCAGATCGTGATAGACTTTTGGCGTCTCGACGTTGAGATCATTGGCGCCACCGCCAGCAGGCAATCGGCCTTGCATTTGTCGCGCAATGCCATCTCGTCGGACGACAAGATCACTCAAGACGGGCAACGTGGCACAAGGGCTCAGCTTATCACCCTCACGCACCCGTGTTCGGCAGGCGATGCGCGGCTTGTCGTTGACGTCGATGGTGCAAACTCCACAGTTGCGCGAACGGCAGCCATAGCGGAAGGCAAGATCTGGCAGTGTTGTCGCCTGAGCCTGCAGCAGTACATCCAGTGCCATCGGCTTTTCGCGTTCTTCGCGCTTCGCATAGTCATATTCGACAGCTTCAGTAACTCCATCGCGATGCAGGACAATTTCGACTTTCATTGTTTGGTGGGTCTCACTTTGGTTCTTGTCTGGCTGGGGACTGCAGATCAGTTCGCCGGGAAAGTTTCAACCGGTCCTACTCCGACTTGTCGGATGCCGCGTCATATAGCATCGCCGATGGCTGCATCCGCACTGCCAGGTTCAACTCTTGGCGCCACCTTGCCTGGGCCCATAATCGCTTGGTAGCGTTTCTCCAGCATCTTGTCCTGAATTGACATGGGCATCAGGCGCAGTGCTTTGGCCTGCAGTTTGCGCCACGCGTCCAGCACCTTGTAAGCGATGATGCGCTGTAAAGGCGTGCGCGCTCTTGTAACCCGCTCGACCTGCCAAGTTGCGTCAGTTGAGCGCCGCACGACTGTGGAGTAAGGCTGCGAGAACGGCGATATAGAGTTCTTGTCGAAGCGCACATGTCCACCGAGGCTGCCATCACGCTCCCGGGCGGCGAGCTGCACGGCCTTTGCCGTATCGAGCATGTTGCGCAGTTCTTCGAACTCGATGAACGCTTGGTTCCAAGTCACATAAGCTGGAATGGCGACATCATCGAGCTGTCGCGTCCATCCTGAAATGAGTTCATCCATCCGCTTGAGCTTTTCGGCAGTCCGGATAGGACCGATGCATTCCCAGCACTCCTTTTGTAGCTCAAGCTTGAGCTTCACGGCTGCGACACTGCCTTCCTGGCCAAAGCGTTTTACTACTGAATTGATTGCGGGGCGGAACAGCGCGTTATCCGTTTTTTGCCTTGCTGTCACGGCGTTTTCAGCAGCCGCGCGGCCAGCACGATTACCAAACACCCCGTTCTCAGTTAGAGACGTCGACCCAAGCCGGTTGGCACCAAACACGCCACCCATCGCCTGGCCGGCTGCGAACAGGCCGGCAATGCCGCGTGCGCGTTCGCCGACGCCTTCGCCAGCGACAGCAGCGCCATGTGCATCGGCTCTGAGGCCACCCATCGAGTAATGTGCGCCCGGCCTCACCTCCCACGGCTCCTCCACTTTGCCGGCTTTCTTGCCGAGCGCTTGCCGTGCATTTTGCAGACAGGACGGCAGGCAGGTCTCGAGGAAGCGGTAAAAATAGGGTCCCGACCTTGGCTGCTTCATATTCGCAGTCATATCGAGATAGGCGCCACCGTTCGGGCTGCCACGACCATCCTCGACTGCGCGCATGATAGCCGCTGAGCATTCAGCTCGTGTGCGCAAATAAATGCCGTCGAGTATCACTTTGCCGTTCTTATCCCGAAGCACGCCGAGATAGCTCGCCGTCACAGGCTCACCGCATAACAGCCCCTCATACGATGGCGGAGATGCCAGACAGAACGGCAGGAACTGCACCTGCTCCATATCGACAAGGTCTGCGCCGGCGCGTGCTGCAATGGCATATGAGTCGCCGGTGTTGCCGCGCATCGTGTCGGTCTTTGGGAAATACAGCGTTGATAGTCCCCCCGAGGCTATGACGACGGACGGCGCGCGCACCGCGACCAGCATTCCGCGTGAGGCATCATAAATCAGGCCACCAACGATTGCCTTTGTTCTGTCAGTCTCAGTGGTGACCAGATCTAGAAACCACGCATCTTCGAGATAGTCGATCCGCTTGTTCCGGATCACCGCCTGCCAACCGGCATGGCCGAATGCGACGCCATTGTTGGCATGGCCGACGGAGCGCCGCTTTGTATGACCGCCAAGCGGCAATGGCATCGCCAGAGGCTTTCCTCCCGACGGATCGATTGCCGGTCGCAGCCCGTGTGAGCGATACGTGTCGTAGGCGGCCTTGCTGTCTTGTGCAAAAGCGTCGGTGATCGATTGCAATGGCAAGTCGCCACCGGCCAGTTTAACGTTCTCCGAAAGAACCGTCTCTGTGTCAGTGTCATCACCAGTCTCGCGCACCGTGACAGCGCCCTCGGAGATCTTCGTATCAGAACAACCAATCGGATCCTTCGATACCACCAGCACTGTTGCTCCAGCTTCTGCCGCAGCATGCGCCGCGATGCTGCCTGATCCGCCAGAGCCAACGACGACCACATCGTAGTCGCGCCATTCCGTTTCGATTGTCATCTGATGTCGTCTCACATTGTGTCGCGATAACCATTTATTGCTAGCGCTAATCTAAGGGCATGGGGATAGCGCATCGATGGTTCCGCGATCACATACGTGTTCTCCGTGCCCGGTAGCCACATTGGACCGTGTTCGTGCTTGACGGTCGGCGATCGCGTCCGTGACGCTAACGTTTGTGCCCAATTGCGCTTCTGACGATATAGGAGACGACAGCATGGCAAACGCGGCAACCGCCCAGACGACGTACGTGGACTACGGCGAGGATCAGGCAGCAATGGAGGCCTATCGGGCGGATGGAACAGCTCGCGCGCTCGCAATGGATAACCGCGGACCGCTTCGCTTCGACAGAAACGGGCGCCTCGATTCTGAGATCCTGAATGCTTACTCGCGCTACGGCTTCTATATTTTCGAAGGGCTGATTGGTACCGACGAACTCGCCGACTTGGAGCATGACCTGCATGACATGCTTGAGCGCGCCCCGGTGACGAAGGAGGCCAGGGTCGACAAGCACGGTCGACCTGCACTGGGTGCCGACTGCACAGGGCGTACGGTAACGATGGTCAAGCCATTGTCGGACCCCCTCGGCGGCACTGATGCCAATCGTGGCCGTCATCCGGTGAAGATGTCCGAGCCGAGCGCTCCATCCGATGCGCCAGATTACGTTTTGCAACTGGTGCTCGGCTCAATGCAATTTTCACCGGCGCACCTGCGGCTCTACGGTCATCCGCAGCTATTGGCTGCGGCGGCGTCCATCCACGGCGACGACTTCGTGCCGTTCAATGAGAGTATATGGATCAAGCATCCTCACCTCGGCGGATCAGTTGCCTGGCATCAGGACGGCTGGACCCACTGGGACAACCCTGACCTGGACGAGAACACACACGGCTTCAATATGATGGCACAGCTGTACGGCTGCGATGCCGCGAACGGCCTCTGGATCGTTCCCGGCACCCATCGTCAAGGCAAGGTCGACATCAAGGCAATGGTGGCTGCTGCGGCTTCGGAACGCTTGCCGGACGCCGTGCCCTTGATCTGCAAGCCCGGCGACGTAGCAATAACCAACCGCCAAGCGGTGCATGGTTCGTTCGCAAACACCAGTCCGAGCATGCGGGTAACGTTCAACCTCGGCTTTCACCGCCGGTCTTCGGTCCTGGGCGTTGAAGGTGGCGGCGTCCACAACGATGTCATGGTCTACGATGCCGAATATATCCGTGAGCGTTCCGGCATGATCATGTATGGCATCGATGCGCGCAGGCATCGGTATCCGGATGAGACGCCGTACAACTATGCTCCGCTATGCGCCGACGCAGAGGCCTATCGCTGGTCACCCGATATCATGCCAAAGCTCAAGGACTACAACCTAAAGGATCTCGGCATCTAAACCGGTGTGAATCTCACCTAGCAACCCAAGTTGCTTCCAGGCCAAAGGCAAAGCAAACAACCGACACCATGGCTAGTGCCCCGTCGGCCTGCCTTTCGCAATCGGTCAATAGGCGTATCTTGTCGCCCTTATTATAGCGCGGGCCGATCTCGATGCCCACATCTTGGCCGACATCGGAATTGAGCGCGGCTCAATTACCTGGCGGCGCTGAGGCGTTCTTCAAAGCCAAGAGTGACCACCGATAGGATAGTTGGCTCGCCCGCGTTGCCAGCCTAGCCGTTGAGGGGCATGATAGATCTTCGCGATCGCCGCGTCCAAAGCCGGAATGCCGGACGCGCATTTGATGACGGACGAGGACCACATGTTTGCTGTCAGACGGATCAACGGATCATTGGGCGCTAAGATTGAAAACATCGACCTATCGAACCGTTGAGCGAAGATGACGCCGCAAACCTGAAGCGGGCGTTTGCCGAACATCTCGTGTTGGTCTTTAGCGGTCAGAGCCTGGAAGCCGCCGAACAGATCAGGTTCACCGAGTACTTCGGC
>JBPCWA010000559.1:0-2546 GCA_051009975.1 Hyphomicrobiaceae bacterium | reverse complement strand
CAGCAACCAACACCTACAACGACAAGATGCGGCGACTAAGCCGCGGTCGACTGATAATGCACTACTTTACTGCTGACAATGCATCATTATCAGATGTGAAGCAGCAGGTCTGACCGGCCTCGAATTGCTTGCCAACAGGGTGCCGGAAGTACTGCGAGCAACAAGGGAAGCTTGGAGGCTTGGCGCGACCCCGATCAAATTAATGGCCGGCGGCGGCGTTTCCGATTGCCAGCGAAGAAGTCAGAACGATAGCCCAGAAGAACAATGACAAAACGCCGGTCCTCGCCCGAAGAGCAAGACCGCGTGGAGATGCTTCTAGAGCCGAATCAACACCCTGCCGCGCGAGCAATTCAAGAGGCACTCGCTGCTGACGGAATCCCTTGTACCTCTTTCAGCGTTGATGACATCGCCTCCGAGTACAAGATCTGTCCGAGTATCAGCGGCTACAAGATCTGAATGTCTCATTCACTCAACCTCCTATGAAAGCTGGGCGCGCAACAATGGCGGTGTTTGATGATACCTGTGGCAATCTCATCCGACTGATCCAACTCGATTGAACAACAGTCGGAGCCGTTCATAAGGCAGTCGTAAGCGCAATACCCAAGGCGTAGGCATCGCTTCCGCTCTTTCCTTTCATGGGAGACAAGGCCAAGCGTTAAAGACGACTGACAAGTGCCAGCGCACGTTTAGCCCTGTCTGCTAAACCACATTCGCCGTAGCAAGCCGTCCCGGTGTACAAAGTGGTGGTAGAGGGCCGCACCGACATGGGCCAGTAGAAGCGCAACGAAGAAACTTGCGCCGAGGCCATGTGGGACGCGTGGCTTGTAGTCCCAGAAGTTTGGCAATTGTCCATCTGCACTGGCGAAAACAATCGGTCCGGCACCCGACAAAATGAACATGCCTATGCCGCTGGCGCCCATACCCAAAATAGCGACATAGAACAACACGTGGACAGCTCTCGCGCTCATGTATTGCCAATTCGGTGTGTCTTCTACTGGATTGGGTTTCCTGTCTGCAAACAACCACCACAAGATGCGTGCAAGTGTGAGCAGGACAACGCCAATGGCTATAGGGGCATGCACGGCGAGTAATTGAGCCTTGGCCAATGAATCGGGTGTGTTGGCAGCCCTAAACCCCGATCCAAGCGCTGCGACTATGATAATTGTAGCCAGCCAATGCATTGTAACGGCTACTGCTCCGTACTGTGTTTGTGTGCATTTCAACGGCATGACGGTTTCTCAATCTGAACGAATGACAGTGTAGAGCGCAGCGTCATAAGACAGCCCCTTTATGGGCTTGACGCCGAAGGTTGTCCGCTTTGCCGAGATTGCATTTCTGAATGCCTCGACGCTTTTTCGCACTTTGCAATGTTGATGAGACTGTGCTTCGCATTCGGTTGAATTGATCCGTGCAATGCAGTCGAGATGGAGCCGGGCCGTGCCTTCAGAAATTTTGCGCCCTTCTCCCAGAATTCCAGCACCTCGGTTTCTTTTCCGGCTGGAACCGTGAATACGTTGATGCGAGTCACCGGCAGGCTAGCTGCTGTCAGCTTGTTTTGTGCATGTCCTGGCTTGGAGAAAAGGCACAGCGGATCTCTGCCCGCAAAAAGCAGGTTATTCATTTTGATCTCCTTAGAGGGTTGTGAGTTGTGTCGTGTTCAGGCTACGCAGCAGCTGGGGACGGCAATTTTCTCGAAAAGGTGCGGAGCCGCAACTGCACTTGAAGGATAGTGACTAAGCGCACTCTGGAATCCTGGATTTGAGAACGCGGCGCGGAAGTCCGCAACTGAGTCCCAAACAGCGTAGTTCAGATACATGCTGCTATCACCGACTGCCTTGTGCAGTTGCGTGCTGATGTATCCCGGTTGCTTCTTCATCCAGAGTGCGTCGTCTTTCCAGGCTTCAACCAATGCTTCTTGGTCACTCGGATCGACCGTGAACACGTTGATCAGAACCACTGGCCCAGCGTCGACTGCCAGCTGTTGCTCGATCGGAAAAGTTGGGTCGAGGGGCTTGAAGTTCATCATAAGCTTCACTCCTTGAACTTCAATGATTTTGGTGTCATGTTGTCGACTTGACAACGCACCTAAATCATAATGACAATATGTTGTCAATCATCATTGAGAGATAAAATGGCCGAAGAACGTATGAGCAAAGCTGGCGAAGCCGTGACAAAGTTGATTTTGGACGTATTCCGGCTGAACGGTCGGTTGCTTGTTGCCGGTGATCGGCTTGTTGCTGAACTCGGCTTGACCAGCGCTCGATGGCAGGTTCTCGGCGCACTCACTCACGCGGAACGACCAGAGTCTGTGGCTTGGCATGCACGGACCATGGGTCTGCATCGGCAAGGGGTTCAGCGCATCGTCAACGAGTTGGAGGCGGAAGGGATCGTCGAGTTCCAGCCAAATCCGCACCACAAACGCGCGCACCTCGTTGTTCTGACGGCCAAAGGGCGAGACCTATACGTGGCCGCCATGGCTTTGCAAGTGCCCTGGGTAAACTCGTTGGCTAGCGGTCTAAAGTCAACGGACATTGCTGCTGCACAGA
>JBPCWA010000558.1:0-3497 GCA_051009975.1 Hyphomicrobiaceae bacterium | reverse complement strand
GATAAATGGTGAGCAGACTTCGTCAGATTGCGGCGAAGGCGATACGAGTTGCAGGGTGTGAGGATCGGTTGCTAGTTCACGAGATTGAGGATGTGTTTACTTGATCTGCTTGCAGCATCGGCCGAGTACGATCAGGTGCAGATGAAGTGCAATTCTTGGAACTCTTGACGAAAGTCGCGGACCTCGGCTGCTAACGTTTCCGGGGCACTCGTAATCATGGCTCGTGCAATTAGCGATGCAAGTTTAGCCGTATGCTTTTCCTTGACACCCCATCGAACGAGTTCGGGCGTGCCAATACGAAGCCCGTTCATGTCACCTTCGACAGGTGCAATTGGCAAGCGTGCCGCGCGCGCAAACATGGCGAGAAGAACGATTCCCTCGATCATCGCGAACGCGGCCCCAATGCAGGTCCGCGGACCAACACGGAATGGCATGAAACTGCCGCGCGGAATAGGGTTTGATGATGGCGCAAAGCGTTCGGGACGAAAGGCATTGGGATCCCGCCAAAGGTTTTCGTGGCGATGCATGACATACGGCACGACATTTAGAATTGTACCTTTGCGTATGGTAACGCCATTTGGCGGGTCGAACCTCGGCATACCTGTCCGAAAAGTCCGTGCATCAATCGATAATATCCGGCGTACGTGATCGTGCGAGGAAACCAATTCGTCGACTCCAAGGAGGGCAACAAGTAAATAACTGCGCCAGGCATTGAACGCGTCAGGCGTACCTGTTCATCCTTTCAATTTCGGCCGCATACGCTTGCTGCGCGTTGGTGGTCGGATTGTGGTGCAGTGTGTTCCTGATATGATGATGTCATCCGCGGTTGGCATGGTAGACTTGGGGTGTTTGAGTATAGGAGATATTAATGGCACTTAATACCGTAACGCAGGAAGATACCGAATTTGTCAAATTCTGGAATCGTGTTCTCGAGCCGAAATTTACCACGTACCGACATATATTGCAGGGGGGGCTATCCCGCCACTCGGCGGCGATCGTCCCCAATTTGCCAATCGAGAAGGGGATGGCCGTTCTGGATGTCGGTTGTGGCTGGGGTGACATGACAATGCAGGTGACCGAGGTTGTCGGCCCTGAGGGCCGCGTCTTGGGAATCGACTGCGTAGAAGCATTTCTTCAGGAAGCGCGAAAAGATGCGGCAGCAGCAGGATTAACGAACGTGGAGTTCAAGCGCGGTGATGCCGAGGTGGCGTTACCTGAGAACGAGTTCGACTATGTGGTCGCCCGCTTTGGGACGATGTTTTTTACGAACCCAGTACCGGCGCTGCGCAGGATGCGGCTGGCTCTCAAGCCTGGTGGGCGGATGACCCACATCGTCTGGCGTCGGCGCGAGGATAACCCTGCTTGGCAAATGGCCAAGGACATCGCTTTACGCCACCTGCCGCCGCCGGGTGAAGATGCCGAGACCTGTGGACCAGGCCCATTCTCAATGGGGAACCAGGATGCGGTTGGCCTGATGATGAAAAGCGCAGGATATGATGAGACAACGTTCGATCGCGTCGACGAAAAGATCATGATCGGCACAACACCTGAGGAATGCATCGCTTTTGCTCTTGCCATCGGGCCAGCGGGCGAGGTTTTCCGAGAGGCGGGTGAGCAGCTTGCCGAGGCCAAGCGCGAGCATATAGAGACAGATATGCGCGACTATTTCGAGACACTTGAGCGCGATGATACAGGCATCTGGGCGCCGACTTCGTCATGGGTGATCTCCGCTCGCAATCCGGTCTGACGGTCGCGGAGCAAGCAACAGGGGCGCTCCTTACCCTTCCGCCAACGGAAAGCGTTGCTGGCGCTTGAACCGCGCACATATCTCCTGCACTCAAACGGGTCAGCGTAAACCTGTCATCGGGGCGAGACAGCGCGAACCGAGCATCGCCCGGTAGCCACAAGTCCTATGTAGGTCAAGTTCTTGGATCGCTCGGCGACCTCAACGATGACACCGGCGACCAACACCGCATAGAGAAGAAAGATGGCGTTCGAAAATGAACGTCATGCTCATGAATCGAATTTTACCGATACTCTCCTCGTCGTCGAGGGAAAATCCATGCGCTCCGGCGAGTCGGCCATCATGACACCACCGGTCAGGTGCAGCCGAGGAGGGCGAGAGTCGGTCGACCCATCACTTGCAGCATTCAGCCGCTTCTCCTGCCCGATTGTCGATTAAATACACCGTATCACCGGTACACTATGGGATTTCGCGCTGGTTATGGTGACGAGCGCCTGTGCTTCCCGGGCGACCTTGTAGGCGGTCTAGCTATTGTCGATGTGATTGAAGCTGGAGATTTTTTTGACGCGATTGATCCAAGTAGGCCCCAATCGCGTTCTGATATCGGATAATAAAAAACATGAGAGAAAAGCGGATGAGGATCAAAATAACGGCGATCTGCGCGATATTTTTGGTTGCCCTCGTAGCGATTGGGATGAGGTACGGCGGCACATCTTCCCCAGTTGTGGACGTGCGGACTGAGTTACCCATTCGTACTACTCTCGGCGATCGTGACTTGCGGAGCCGCGAGTTCGCCCTTCATCAGGACTATTTGTTCGAAGACCAAATCGAAGACCAGATCGATGGTGTTGGCGACGCAGATGTTGGTGATGATTTGCAGTCGTCAGACTTGAACATTGTGGACAAGGCCGCGAAATTCGAGAAGTTTCACAAGTTTTTGACTGCGCTAAAGGCTTCAGGATTGACCCACGCTGTGGCGTCCTACGATAGCGTGACGATTTTTGCCCCAACCAACAAAGCATTCGAAAAACTTTCTAAGGTCGACGACGAGCTACTGCTTCTTCCTGGGAAGAGGTTGGAATTGAAGCGACTGCTTGCCAACCATATCGTTCCCACTAAAGTGGTTTGGCGAGACCTGTTTGGCAGGACGGCACGGCTAAAGACGATTGGCGGCGCCTATATTGATGTCGACGGCAACAATGGAGTGCAGGTCAATGGTGCGCGCATAGAGATCTCGGATATCGTAGCATCAAACGGCGTGATACACGCCATTGACAGCGTTTTCAAATCGCAATCTTGGGAAGGATCGTCGTCGTAAGATGGAGAGCGCAAGCCGCAGTCGGGGCCGGGGAACCGAAGATGAGGGTAGCCAATCGGTGTTAACGCCTTTCCTTAGCAGAATGAGGGGCGGAATATTCGCGCATGTGCGCGAATAATGATGATAGACATCCGACCAGATCTCTAGGCTTGCATGGTGTCGCCACAACGATAATCCGACCGCCTCACAGGATGTGGTAGACATCATAGGCCGCATGATCAGGCGTACGACGGCCAATGCCAACCGACACGATCCGGTTGAGCCAGTCGTATTGTTGCGACGCCGTCTCGAAGTACGGTGTACTGCGGAGGTAATATTCTGATGGATCGACGGTTTCGCCGGCGGCTAACTTGCTCATGACCTCCGCCGTGCCGTAACGGACCCCCGTATACTGGACGTAGATCAGGGCGTTATCATCTGTCCGCAGTATCATCC
>JBPCWA010000557.1:0-5499 GCA_051009975.1 Hyphomicrobiaceae bacterium | reverse complement strand
ATGCGGCGCCAGTGCAATTTCAATATTCAGTAGCAGACTTTTCGACGTAACCAATTCGAATACGGGCGCGTCGCAAGGTCTCGACGCCAAATCTGGCGTAGATTCGTTCTTCGATCGTGATGTGTTTCTGGGAGTTGTATATGCTGAGACTATCGACAAACCTCATTTCGGCATTGATTGCGATGCTTTTGACAGCGAGCGCCGCTATCGCAGCCGGTGATGTCAAAGTTGTACCGCTCGGCGGCCAGGACGGTGAATTCTGCCGGCTGGACCGGGCGCTTATCTTCGAGGACCCGAGTGGTACTCGCATTTTATATGATGCCGGGAGGACCGTGGCGGGGCCCGACGATCCGCGGCTCGGAGACATAGATCTTATCTTGGTCAGCCACGTACATGGCGATCATGTTGGCAACCGCCACACCAAAGCCGTGAATGCCGGCACCTGCGCCAAGCCGGACTTCTCCGTTGACGCGGCTCCGAATTCTAACAGCGTCAACATCGCGCTAGCCAAAAATGCAAAGATTGTCACCGGGAGCGAAATGCCCCGCTTCTTTGCCAGCAAGCTCGCTGCAAACGGGGGAAACAAGAAGAACTCCGTGCTCGTCCGCTTCGGCGCCTCCAAGACATTTGATGGCGTAAAAATTACAACTGTTCCTGCCGTGCACAGTAACGGCTTGGCAGCTGCGTTCATCGGCGGCGATCTCGGGAAATATATGCAGTCCGTCGGCATAACTGCATATGTCGGACCTCCCACCGGCTACGTGCTGACCTTCTCAAATGGGCTTGTTGTATACCTCTCCGGCGACACTGGCATTACTGCTGAACAAGACCTTGTCGTACGCGGCCACTACAAGGCCAATCTGGTCGTTATGAATATCGGCAATACTTTCACTACCGGACCGATCGAGGCGGCTTACGTTATCAATGATCTGGTCAAACCGAATGCTGTCATCGCTTCACATGCAAATGAGGAGGCCACGAAGGATGGCCAGGTGATTGCTGGCACGCGGACCGAGAAGTTTATCAAGGCCGTTAAGGTGCCCGTACATGTTCCTCTCAGCGGTAGATCCATGTCCTTCGACGGCACGGGGAAGTGCACTGCTGGGTGCTAGACTGCCTGGGTTGCTAGCTGTTAACGGAAGCCGGCGATCTGGATCATCAGCCGGTTTCTGTTGTGCGCTTCTCTCAGGGTGTTTGGCGTCAACTGAGTAGTCCAGTTCGCCGCTGCCGACTTTCTTTTCTGATCTCGACAGACCAGTTCCCGGTATCAGCAGTTGTGTGAGGTGGTGGGAAAGCCACCAGTCGACCGACTGCCCGACATGGAATCAATGGTCAGTTGTCTTGTGTGGATGGTTCCTGCATTTGCGAGAGTATTTTGAAATTTGGCAAAATCGATCCGGAGCAGTCTCGCGTTCGATTCCGAAGTTCAAAAATACAGGCAACAAGGTCCAGGTCTCGTTCTTGAGATCGACCGACCGCCTATTGTCGGGAACGCGAGAATGGCAACAGTGAGCTAGAAAAAATCCGCGACGGAGACGACACATGAAGCCCGAGCAGATCTATCTCGATCACAATGCCAGTACACCAATTGATCCCTTGGTTGCTGAGGCAATGCTTCCTTTCCTCCGGGATGCATTTGGCAATCCTTCGAGCGATCACTGGGCTGCAAGGTCGGCGCTTGAGGCCGTTGAAGCTGCGCGCGGTCAGGTTGCAGACTTCATGGGTGCAAATCTGGATGAGATTGTTTTCACCAGCGGAGGTAGCGAGGCGAACAACATGGCCCTAAAGGGCGTCGCCTTCGCATTGCGTGAGCGCGGCAACCACATCATCACCACTGCAGTTGAACATCCAGCAATTCATGAGCCATGCGAGTTTTTAAAGAAACTCGACTTTTGCGTAACATACGTCCCCGTGGACAGCACGGGCAAAGTCGATCCAGAGAGGATTGCGAGCGAACTTACCGATCGAACTATCCTAGTGAGTGTTGGGCATGCCAATGGCGAGGTCGGAACGGTTCAGCCACTGGCCGAAATAAGTCAATACCTGAAGCCTGCGGGTATCTTGTTTCACTCAGATGCCGCGCAATCGGCCGGTAAGATTAGCATCGACGTCGATGCTATTGGCGTTGATATGCTGTCGCTAGCCGGACACAAAATGTATGCGCCGAAAGGTGTTGGTGCGCTCTATATTCGCCGACAAATCCAGATCGAACCGCTGATTCACGGAGGTGGCCATGAGCGTGGCCACCGCTCTGGTACCGAGAGCGCCCTTCTCACGGTTGCCCTAGGGAAGGCATCACAATTGGTTGCTGACCTCAGTCCAATGAATCGAGTGCGAGAACTGCGAGATTGGTTCTGGCGCGAGCTCAAACAGGAATTTGGAGATAGAGTAGAGCTGAACGGACATCCAACGGACCGGTTGCCGAACACACTTAATGTTTCGTTCGTGGATCAAATTGGCCCCGACCTGCTATCATCGCTCGAGGGTATCGCTGTATCAACTGGGTCGGCATGCCACACGGGTAGTGCCGAGTTATCGCCAGTCCTACGCGCAATGAACGTCGCACCAAAAACCGGCTTAGGTGCGATCCGGTTCTCGCTTGGACGTGGCACGGTAAAACGCGAAATCGATACCGTGCTCGCAGAGCTGAGAGCCCGGCTCAACGACTCTTGAAGTTCGCTAGATGAATGTCGACGTCAATCTGTCGCCTGACGCGAGCTCAGGCTTTCTTCAGTCTTTGTTGACGACGGCAAAATTGAAACTTGCGCAGTCTCGCTATTGTTACTGTTTTGATCACGCGAGACTTGATTCTAAGTTGCCGCGCGCGTCCCGCGGAAGCAACCAGTCAATAGAAACTTGACCTCGCGCCAATGCCGTCTGCATGGTTGGAAGGAGAGCCGGTGGATGAGGGACCTTATTCCTCGCTGGAAACACTTGCGGCAAGCAAGAATAACCATTGCTGACATACATCAGCGCGTAGACTTGCCCGCATCATGTCCGAACCGAGATATCGAATTTACTCTAGTACCGCCGCCACCATGCCTTCTTCCACAACGTCACCCTCAGAAATATTGAGGATCGCAATCTTGCCGGCATGCGGGGCGTCATAAGCGACTTCCATTTTCATGACTTCCATAATGAAAAGCGTCTGACCCTCGCTGACCTCATCCCCTGGCCTGACAAGCACCTTCCAGACCGAACCGCCAGTGTCCAGTTTAATTTGCGCAGACATAGATCAACCTCTCCCAAACAAGGACCAAGTGATCGGCACCCACTCCGGCACCGAGATGCGCTGACAACACTGTGCCGCTTCCGATCGACATGACAATTGCCACGATGTCTCCTTCGAATTTCGCACCTGGAAGGTACCAGGATGGTACCAGGAAAAGGTACCAGGAAGGTACCAGGTCACGGTCGTAGAAGAAACGAAGTCGGGCCAAGCAATGGAGGTAATAGCGGTTGGATGCGATCGATCCAACGGCAAAGCATCGGCCGCGTCTCCCGCGGATCAACCAATTCATGGACTGCGAACGCCTCAGCCCGGGGGAAAGGGGATTGCTTTGCAGCCAGTTGCGCCTCAAGCTCGCGTCGTTTTGCGTCCGGATCATCTGCCGCAGCAATCTCGCGATGATACGCGACCGCAACCCCGCCCTCAACGGGTAGCGGCCCTGTCTCTGCCGATGGCCAGGCGAGAACGTAAGACTGGGGTCCGTAGTGTGCGACCTGGGCGACACCGAATGAGCGGCGGATCATGATCGATGCCCACGGCACACGGCTCATTGCTGCCGTGAGCACCGTATTCGCTCCGTGCCTGATGGTCGCCGCACGCTCAGCCTGCGAACCGATCATAAAACCCGGCTCGTCAACGAAACTGAGGATTGGCAGATGAAACGTCTCACACAACTCGATGAAGCGCCTGGCCTTCTGGGCGCCGTCTGCGGTCATTGCGCCAGCCAAATGCCGACCATCGTTGGCCCAGATGCCCACCGGTTGACCGTGCATGCGTGCGAGGCCGGTGATCTGGCTGCGCCCGTAATTTCGTCCGACCTCGAAGAACGATCCTTCATCCAGCACCAGGTTTAGTAATCGGCGCATATCGAAAGCGCGGCGGCGCTCCCGTGGAACAATGTCAGCCAGCGCGTTCTCCATGCGGTCGGCCGGATCAGAGCAACTTGTTACCGGCGCAAGTTCCCAAACGTTCGACGGCAAGTAACTCAGAAAGCGCCGAATTTGCGCCAGCGCATCGCGTTCATCAACGCTGGCATTGTCGACCGTGCCATTGCGAGTGTGAACCTCGGCACCTCCCAGTTCCTCCTTGGTCTTGCTCTCGCCCATGGCGCGTTTCACAACGGCTGGTCCAGCGATGAGAACCTGCGCAGTTGTCTCTGACATCACCGAAAAGTGCGAAGCAACCAGGCGCCCAGCGGGCAGGCCGGCGACTGATCCCATCGCCGCGGATGCCACAGGCACGGAGGCCAGAGACTGCGCAATCGAACGAAACCGTGCCGGCTGGTAAACGGGAGCCGGTAGTGACTTTGTCTTTGGCGAACCGACACTTCCGCCAGCACCTTCGTGAAGCCGAATCAATGGTAGACGATATTGAAGCGCCAACTCTTCGGTGTAGACGCTCTTGCGCAATCCAGCCGGAGATGGCGAACCGCCCTTGAGGGTAAAGTCTTCTCCGCCAACGATGCACGCTCGCCCATCAATCTTGCCAAAACCAAGGACAAAGTTCGCTGGCGAGAAATTGACGATATTGCCATCGTCATCGACTTCAGCGTCTCCAGTTCCCATGCCGACTTCGTCGAACGAACCATCATCCAACAGTGCATCAATTCGTTCGCGAATTGTCAGTTTGCCTTTGGCGTGTTGTCGCGCAATTGCCTCGGAGCCGCCCTGTTGCTTTGCCAGGACGCGTCGCTCCAAAATCTTGTCAATTTCGTCTTGCCAGACTTTCTGTCTACTCACTCAGCGACCTCCCGACGTTCTCTGATCACAGGGTAGTCTCTCCCGAGTTTCCCTGAAGTTGCCATAAGGGCCCGGGGCATTGGACAAGTCTGATCGCCAGTTGGTCAAGACTTAATCATCGCGAGATCGCAAGGCAGATCATGCACCAGATAGCGGACGACATGTGCTTGGTTGCTTGACAATACTGGTGGCAACATCTCAGCCGATCGCGGACCTTCCAGCGGAGCGATACATGTTGCCGATGTACGCCATCATGCGCCGAATATATTCTGGTGCGGCTTTGGCCTCACCCAGCACTCCGCCGATCGAGGCATGGAACAGGGACGCAGCTGTGTGACCTTGAAACGGAAGAGCCGCTTCTCGCCAATGTGTATTCACATCGCATGATGCAATCCCATGACACCGCATGGCGCATTGTGCAGCTTCGTCGCGGGCGCCTTGTTGACCGATCTAACTGCCCATAAACCGTGCTTTGACTTGAACAAAAGCGCCGGACATGCGCTCTGACCTCAGTTGCCCGGAGCATCCTTC
>JBPCWA010000556.1:0-3079 GCA_051009975.1 Hyphomicrobiaceae bacterium | reverse complement strand
TTTACCGATGGTCATCTGCTGCCCTACACCGGCAAAGAAAAGGTCCATTACAGCTACAACACCCAGCGCCGGATGCCGGTACCGGGCAGGACCACTCAGGTCACCTGTGATGCGACGGGACGGATTGTCGACTTCCATATAGAGGAAGGCAAGGGGGCGATGAAACAGTGGATCCTTGGGGTCGTCGATCACTGGTTGCCGGAGCTTGCGGCGCGGCCTATTGCCGTCTTTGACCGGGAAGGTTATGACAGCGGTTTTTTCTCCGCTCTGGTCAGAGCGAAGCAACCCTTTGTCACCTGGGACAAACATGTCGACACTGCCCGCCTGGAGGCCATTGCAGAGGAGCGTTTCACCAGCGATTTCCAGTTCAACGGCAAGCGCTATAGTGTACTGGAGGAGGAAAAGGTATTCAGTCATACCCCAGAGAAAGGACAATCTCCCCACACCTTCACCCTGCGTCACCTTATCGTCTGGAACCACGCCAGCAACCGTCGTACCGCCGGGCTTGCCTATGGCGGCCCTATCGCACTGAGTACGCAAGAGGCTACCCGTGCCATTCTCAGCCGCTGGGGGGCTTCGGAGAACACCTTCAAGCATATCCAGAACCGGCATCCTTTGCATTATCACCCCGGTTTTAAGCTAGTGGACAGTGAACGCCAGGAGATCCCTAATCCGCAAATCAGGGACAAGGATAATCTCATCACGCGGCTTCGCAAAGGGCTCGACAAGCTCTTACGGAAACTAGTCAAAATACCGGAAAACAACAAGAGCGATGGAACACCACGACGCAACAGCCGGCGGCAACGTCTGCTGGAAAACATCCAGCAACAAGAGGCCGTAATCGAGCAAATCCGCGAGGAGAAAAAGGCGTTGCCGGAAAAGATCGACGTCTCGAAGTTACAGGATTACCGCTCATTCAAGCAGGTGGATAACGAAGGAAAATATCTGTTCGATTTTGTCACTGCCGCTGTTTGGAACGCCCGCAAACAGATGGTCGATTGGTTACGCGAGAGCTATGAATATGAAAACGACCTCGTTGATCTGTTCTATGCCATCACACACTGCCATGGCTGGATACGGTGTACTACCAAGGAGGTCAGGGTCCGGTTGGAGCCACTTCAACAAGCTAAGCGACGTGCTGCGCAGGAGTATCTCTGTCGTAAGCTAACCGGTTTTGGGGCGCAAACCCCAATGGGTAAGCGGTTGGTGGTTGAGGTAGGTGAGGACCCTTTGCTATAGAGCTTTCGCATAAATCAACGAAATCGTATTATATCAAAGCGTTACTGCCGAGGTTGACAAACCGAAGTCGTAACAATCGGTTATAGAAGAAGCGTGTAGAAGCCCAAAACAGCTAGTTTTTCGGGTTTTTTGGGAGAAGATGCGATAAGAGGTCGTAAATTTTACAAAAAAGTGTTCCCTTCCTTTACAATTCGGCAGACGACAAAATCTCCCAAGAACCGCAAAAAAAGGGAACGCTCGAATGCTGGCACGGCCTGTTGCAGAAGACCACCAAATTCCCCTCATTCATGAAGTGCATGCTGACGATCAGCACCTGCTCAATACCATCGATGGCGAATGGTTTGAGATCTTACATGCGTTTCCTTGGGCGGATTATCGCCACCACGCGAGCGCCTATTACGATGCCTTATACGAATTTAATATCAGAGAAGGGCAAAGGTCCGCTGGAGACTGCGGAACAGCACCAGAGACGAAGGAACAAGCCAAGCAGCGCCTATTGTTCGCACGGGCAACGATGCGGTCGCCCCAGGAGCAAGAGTCACCCCCGCCGATCCTCTATCAAGGAAACGTTGTGGAACTCAAAGCACCCAAGGTGGATCCGATGGAGCTGGCTCCTGGCGTGGTCCCCTTGCGTCTGGTAGGGCGCAAGCCGAAGTGTTTTTTCAGTTTGCTCAAGAGTTTTATGGGTACGACCTTGATGGGTTTTTCCGCCGAGCCCGAGCAGGTGCACCTGCTGCTGAAGAGTAATCCCAGCTTTGCGCGGGTTTGCGGTTTTGCACCCAAGGAGAAAGACAAGCCGGACCAATACAGCTCCCACCAAGTACCGAGCCTGCGCAAGCTCGAGCAATTCGATCAAGTCATGCGCGCGGCGGGAATCTGGGATCAGATCAAGGTTACAGAGGTCAAACGTAACCTCCAAGCCGGTGTGATCGAAACCGAGAAAGAGTTGGTTGGCGATACGACCCATTACCACGCCCACTCGGGTTTTGAAACGCTCACCTACGAAGACGAGAAAGGCCATATCAAGAAGAAGTCTCAGTCGAAAGCCACCAAAGGGTGTCGTTGCGAAGATTGGTCAAGCTGTCCCCACGCCTGGGAATTGAGCGATGAGGGTGCCGGAACGATTGTTAAATCCAAGACCAAAATGATTTGGGGCCACAAGGCGAGCGTCATTGGGTTGCCCAAACAGGGCGTTCCCATCGATGCGGTGGCCATCGCGGACGCCGCCACGCACGATGGCCAGACTTTTTTTCCGCATGTAGAGAAAGTATTTGAACACTACCCGCCGCTTGGTGCCTCGGTCGAGCGGGTGCTCTACGACAGCGCCTGTGATGAGGCCGAACTCAAAGCGCGTTTCGACGAGGAGTTGGGCGTCGAACTGAAGGCCTCGTTTAACCCACGCCGATCAAAAGCCATCACGAAAGATCTGCCGCGCGGGATCGAGAAGATCACTCCCTACGGCGTGCCGATTTGCTTAGCGGGCCATGAACTGGACTACAAAGGCATTCGCTACGACAGCGAGAAATTCATCTATGAAGCGCCGCGACACGACGACGACTCATCGGTGTGTGTCAGCTGTAGTAAGCGAGCCGAATGCTGTAAGCGCTCCACCCAGTCAGGACGCACGATAACGGTTTCCTTCGATACCCTGGGACACATCGACCCACACGATCCACCCATGGCCAAACGCTTCAAAGCCATCATGACTCGCCGCCCCTCGGTGGAGCGAATGATCAAGCGTCTGAAGTGCGACCTCGGAGATGACCGCCTGAGCAAACGCGGAAATGAATCATTCCAGGCCTACCTGGACAAGACGATGATCGCTTATCACTTGCTCATA
>JBPCWA010000555.1:0-6959 GCA_051009975.1 Hyphomicrobiaceae bacterium | reverse complement strand
TTCGAGCTCTTTTCGATCTGAGCCCACTCCGCCTTAGGTTCCTTCGGACATGAGTTTCTTAAGGCATGAGTTCCTTAAGGCATGCGTTCCTTAAGACATGAGCTCCTTGAGACACGAGCTCCTTCCGGTCAGAGTTGCTCCCGTTCCTCACCGAATGCAACATCGTTTGTCTCTGACAACGCCTATCCGCTGGCTAGTGATCTCATTTTATACTACGAAACGGCGACATAAGGCGATACCGTGAAGCTGCGCTAACGCATAATCGCAATCGGAGTTTCCACATGAACCTCGACAATGTCAGCTTTATCGAGACCGAAGCCGAGCTTCGTGCGAAGCACCACGCTCCATTGAGTCGTGCGACCGACAAAGTGCTGTCGCAACTCGACACGCACTGCATGGCGATAATCGGCGCATCGCCTTTTTGCTTGTTGGCGACGCAAGGAAGAAGTGGCGCCGACGTAACCCCTAGAGGGGATCCGGCCGGTTTTGTTCGCGTTCTCGATCCGTCTCACATTCTCGTGCCTGACCGCATCGGTAACAATCGCTTGGATACGATGACAAATATTCTCGACAATCCGTCCGTGGGTTTAATTTTCCTGGTACCCGGTATGAACGAGACATTGCGGATAAACGGTCGTGCACGCATCACCGACGATGACCGATTGTTGGCTTCCTCTTCAGTAAATGGCCGACCGCCGAAGGTCGGCATTCTTGTCGCTATAGTTGAAGCCTTTATGCATTGCCCAAAGGCATTCGTTCGTTCCAAGTTATGGGATGCGGCGACCCAGATCGATCGCGCGACACTGCCCAGCTACACGGAAATTCTCATGGCTCATTGTGCCGGTTTGACAGAGGAAGAAAACGCGCGACAAAGTGAGATTATGTCGGAGCGTGGGTTGTACTAGGTGGGTTGTACCAAGATGGCGAGATCAACAGGACAAGACCGATGAAGTGACCAAACTGCGCGCCTCGAAGAATGCTCGCCATTCTACGGCGCCAGTTCTGAGAGGGTTTGCAGAGGTTAGAAAAGGAGCGGACGAGGCTATTCGTCGTGATTGGAAGAGTTCGCGATCTCGTAGATTGTTTTTATTGAGTGCGCAGCTCCAATGAAGATTAAGCAGCGCCGCGTTTTTCCGTTATGATATCCCAGGCAACATTGATTTGCTTGATCCGTCGGTTTCGCAGCGCTCGGTCGTCTTCGTCATTGGCAAGATCGGGATGCCAGGTCGCGCGCAGAGCATCGACCAAACGCTTCAAGATTTTTTCGCTTGCTTGTGGGTTGGCACCGAGAACCTCAAAAGCCTCTTGCTTGTCCCGAGGTAGTTCGTCCGAAACTATCTTGGCCGTGAGAGACTTGTGTGCGCCCTCCGTGATTTCTTTGAGTCGAATGAGATCGGTAACAACGCGTTGAAGGCGCAACCGTATTCGTCGCCATTCCCGTGCCTCGCCTGGCCGATCTTGTGTCGTCGTGGTGACGAACTGGTCCATTGACCGCACCTCTCGGCTTAAGACGCCTCGGAGCGCGGCGGCACCGCCGATTTCATCGATTCGCTCGTTGATGTCGCGAATTAATGCCTGACTAGTACGGCGCAGCTCATCAGACATTTGGATGTCTGATTGGGCAGGTTCGCTGACACTGCGGCGCAAGATCTCGCCAGGTTGTTGGGGAGCAGATTTACTTTGTCGGCTTCTTGACGTTAACAATTGCTGGGTCGTGAACCAGCCAATTCCTGATATCAGACTTGTAATCAGAGCCAATCCGACCATCGTTGCGACAATGGACTGTTGCACCCGCTGATCAGAGGTGATTGAATTTCCATCCCAGGCATTTGCCGCGAAGCTGTTTAGGCGATTGAAAATGGCCTGCCAAGAGCTTTTATCTGGCACGGTATCCGTCACTGTATTCGCCGTGGCGCTGGCAGATGCCACGCGAACGACGCGTCCACCTTCGTCATGCGTTGTGGGCAAGTCTGATGCGATGTTGTTGTCATCGATCTGGGAAGCGATAGGCGGAGGGCCTCGGTCGTCTTTTGGTCTCCTCGACAGCAGAGTTCGATGAGGTGGCTTGATCTTCTGGGCGTCTTTTATGGGCGACTCGGATAGCTTTCTCTCATTGCCAGACTGTTCAACACCATCATGCGTCGAAGCGCGGTGACCAGATCCGGTGGTTAACAACCCCGCTTTAGTCGCGTCCATCGGCACCATGAAGCCGAGCGCTAATGTTGATGGCTCAGCCACGCGTGCGCCAATTTCCTTCAGTGGTCCAAATTCCGCAGGTAACGTGATTGGCTTCTGGGGGGTAAACCACATTTCATTGCAGAGCGCTGACCTAGGCCGCGCTTGCCGTGACTGGTCCGCAACGGACTCGTCTGCGACAGGTTTATTGGCGTTATAATTTTCAAGTCGGCAATTCGGGTTCAGCGCTGCGAGCGGCCTTTGTCCAAGATCGATTGTGACACGGTCATCTGCAATCGTTGCGGCCACACCTCGAGAGCGCATCACGTGGGCGGCAACTTTATAAAATGGCACCGTTCGCGCACCACACTTAATCTCAAAACTGTGAATTCGCATGGTATGGCAGTGGCGGCCTTGATCGGGATCACATATCTCGATGGATGCTTCTTTGCGTGGTCCGGCGATCGGAATTGCACTCGCTGGAGCAGTCCATACGCGAATGCCGTCAGCAGTCGACGCGCAACGAACAGGCAATAGGACATCCTCAGCCTGCGCGCTGACGCTGACTAACATAGTCAGCATTATTAGACAGAGTTGACGCACCGATCTCCCCCTAGACCCAGAACGGCGGCCGCAGCTAACTGCGACAAAATCTGAGCATCTGTGTGACCACGTTAGACGATGCCACGCGCACAAACCATGCATCACTTCGATCTGTTGGCGGATGTGTTGCTGCGGATCAACACTTTCTTCCTGGGCCGACAATCGGAGAGCGCATAAACCGTCTTGAATGACTCATGGCTGACATGCTGACGGCCAGCTGCTATCGGCGGCCAAGCTCTGGCTCAATCCATAGTAACGTCCATCGTTGAAGCTAGGATTTTAGCCGTACTCTGAGCCGCAGGAAGGGCTGGCGGGCACGCAACGCCTGTGCTGGGCTATCGCTCTGCGGCTTAAGAAATGGTCGTCGGGAGCGCACGATGGGACAATTCTGATCCGGCAACCAGTGCGAGGGCTTTGCGTTTTCTGCCCGAGCCTGCGAGCGCAAAAACTGTGGAAATCTGGGGACTCCGGTCCGGCCAATCCGAGCATTTTCTCGTTTGCCGGCGCCGGTACCCGAATCAGTCGACATTGTCGAGGTTGAATAGTGCATCTTTAAGCACAGCAGCAAGCACAGCAGCAAGCACAGCAGTCGCGAGAGGCAGCTACCCCATATAATCCTACTTTGTAGCAGGTATGGCCTGCGCAGCGAGCGCGAGTATTTCCTCGGCCATCTCATCAAAGCGGGCTGAGCACGAGGCGGTTTGTGATCTGCGCTGACGAAGGGCGTCGAGCTGCAGAAGTACCACCCCGAGTTTGAGCAAAGCCAGTACACGTAGTTGCGGATAGTCGGATACATCGCATCCTGTTAGGCGTGCGTACATCGCGACGAGCGTATCACGTTGCGGAAATCCGGCGACAGTAGTGGGCATTTGAGCGAGGCGATGCAAACATGGCGGATCATCAGACTGCGTCCAGTAGCTCAGAAACGTTGCCAGATCAAACAGTGGATCGCCGCGGGTTCCCATATCCCAGTCGATTACTGCGCGCGGCGACAGCGACAGCGGATCAAGGATGACGTTGTCTAGCTTGAAGTCGGAATGCAGAAGTGTAGGCTGCCGCTCAATAAATCGTCTTGACGATAACCAGCCGGCTATCTCAGAAGCCAGCTTCGCCACGGAGTGGGTAGGCGACAGGCGGCGGACGCGGCTTTGCCAACCCTCTATTGTTCTTTTTAAGAACCCCGTGGGTCGGCCCAAGTCGCCAAGACCGATCTCGCGAACATCAACGGCGTGGAGGGAGGCGAGAGTGTTTACCAAATCCCGCGACAGCTGCGCGCAGCGCTCGGGATAGCCAATCAATTGGGCGCTGTCGTCACCCCGGATGACGATCCCGGGTCTATACTCTAAGAATTGAAAGGGAACGCCAAGAATCGTCTTGTCCGTGCACAAGTGCAAAGATTTCGGCGCAAATGGATGAACCTCATGAAGGCGAGCCAAAATCCTATGTTCGCGGGCCATGTCATGCGAGCCCGGCGGCAGGTCGCCGGAAGGTGGACGGCGCAGGACAACCATCTGACCATTGATGCTGAGACGATAATTGATGTTCGCAAGTCCGGTTGCGAACTGCTTGATGGGATGATCCTGATCGATTTGAAGTCCAATGCCGGCGCAATAGCGCTGCAGCGCCGTCCGATCTATCGGGACGCTGCTGGCAGCGGGCCTGAAGGTGTGTCCATCGGTGGAATTTGCTTCTTCGGCACTCAAGTGAGAGGGCATTTGGTTTTCTGCTAATATCGGTTTTGCAAGCGGCGTTGCCGTTGTCATCTGCCATGCCAGCATCTGTCAAGCGGCTGCGAAAGTATACGCTATCGGTCGACTGGGCTATTGTCCTTGGAGGCCGGCTGTGGTTGGTATGGGGTGTGCTAGATTATCCCGGCGGGACACGGAACTCGTTGCCCGCTTCGAGGATCAAACCAAATCAATTAGAAACAAGTTGGGCGGAGCACCATGGCGGGTGTGCGGGATCTTGGAACTTTCGACTACGTGATCGTCGGTGCCGGCTCGGCCGGTTGTGTCCTGGCCAACCGATTGTCGGAAGACCGCCGGTATTCCGTTGCTCTCGTGGAAGCAGGCGGCCAAGACAAGAACCCATGGATTCATGTCCCGGCTGGCTATTATCGTACCATGCTCGATCCGTCGGTTACATGGCAGTTCGGATCCGGGCCGGAACCACACCTCAATGGTCGGATCATCAATTGGCCCCGAGGTCGGGTGGTCGGTGGAACAAGCGCAATCAATGGACTTTTGTATGTGCGAGGTCAGGCTCGCGACTTCGATACCTGGCGCCAGTTGGGCAACCGTGGTTGGGGCTATGATGATGTTCTTCCATACTTCAAGCGAGCCGAGTGTCAGGAGCGCGGAGAGGACGATTTTCACGGGGCGGACGGCCCATTGGGTGTATCAGATGTGCGTATGCACAGTCGGTTGTGCGATGCCTACATCTCAGCCAGTGTAGCCGCCGGAATATCTCACACAACGGATTTTAACGGCGCTAACCAGGAAGGCGCGGGCTACTATCAGCTGACGACCAGGAACGGGCGGCGGTGTTCAACTGCGGTTGCCTACCTCAAGCCGATCATCGATCGGCCAAATTTGACCGTCATCACCGATGCAAACGTGGAGCGAATCGAACTGGAAGGCAAGACGGCACGCGCTTTGTCTGTGCGAACAAAAGCCGGCGCAGCGCGCGTGACCGCTGGACGCGAGGTCATTTTGTCTGCCGGAGCGATTGGTAGTCCACAACTGTTGCAAGTCTCGGGGATTGGTCCGGGCCAGGTTCTGAAAAGTGCCGGTGTGGACGTTCAGCACGAGCTGGCAGGTGTCGGCCGCAATTTGCAGGATCATCTTCAGGTACGATTTGTCTACGAAGTCAATCTGCCCGAGAGCCTCAATATGGTCTGGCACAGTCGAACGCGGCAGGTAATGGCGGGCTTAGATTATATGTTGGCGCGTCAAGGTATTCTCGCGATCGGCGCAGGAGTCGCTGGTGTTTTTGCGCGTTCTCATCAGGACCTGGAAGCGCCCGATATGCAGATCCACTTTATGCCCCTCTCATCTGTTGGACCGGGGCAAGGTTTGCACGATTTCGCAGGCGTCACCGCCTCGGTCTGTCAGCTTCGGCCTGACAGTCGTGGTGTGCTTGAGATAGCGACCGGTGATGCCACGGATAATCCGAAGATCGTCTGCAATTACCTGTCTTTGGATGAGGACCGGCGCATTCTGCTCGCAGGTCTCCATCTGTTGCGGAAAATTGCGAGGCAAAAGCAATTTTCGAAGTTCATTGTTAAAGAAGTATTTCCGGGGGCTGAGGTGCGCGACGAGGAACAGCTCATGGCCTACGCGCGTGAAGTTGCTACGACTATTTTTCATCCGTGCGGGACCTGCAAGATGGGATCGGACGTGATGGCGGTAGTCGATGATCGCTTGCGCGTTCACGGGATCGCTGGTCTAAGAATTGCTGACGCCTCAATTATGCCGACGTTGACCTCGGGCAATACGAATGCCCCGACCATCATGATAGGTGAAAAGGCGTCAGATATGGTTCTAGAAGATGCAAACGCGCGGTCAGCGGCCTAGACGGAGATTTGTGTCTGTGGACTACGAAGTTGAATATAACAACCGAGCGCGGGTTCCTGAGCATCCCGATGTTCAGATGCGTTGGCAGCGCTCCGCCGGCGCAGCTCGCGAAGAACTTGACTGTGCCTTTGACTTGACCTACGCGGATCGGCCCCGGAACCTGTATGACGTCGTGCATCCATCAGCTGGGCAGGGTACTGATGCGCCACTCATTGTTTTTATACACGGCGGTTATTGGCAGCGCGGCGATCGCAAAGACTACACCGGCATGGCGAGTGAGTTGTCGCGCCGCGGGTTGCGGGTTGTTCTGCCTTCGTACACCTTATGTCCGGATTGTGAGGTTGGTGACATCATATCGGAAATGCGGACCCTCTGCGCTACGATTTGGCGTCGGTTTGCCCGTCGACCGGTCATTTGCGGGCATTCGGCTGGCGGGCATTTGGCGGCTGCGCTGCTCGCGACGGATTGGTCGGGACCAGGGGATTTGCCGCTAGATTTGGTGCCGGCAGCGTATGCCATCAGCGGCGTATATGATTTATCACCGTTAGTGTCGACGACGGTGAATGATGCTTTAAGGCTGACTTCGGAGAGTGCAGTCGCCTACAG
>JBPCWA010000554.1:0-9859 GCA_051009975.1 Hyphomicrobiaceae bacterium | reverse complement strand
TAGGAGAGTAGGAGAGTAGGAGAGTAGGAGAGTAGGAGAGTAGGAGAGTAGGAGAGTAGGAGAGTAGGAGAGTAGGAGAGTAGGAGAGTAGCGGCAGACGCCAAGATAGACAAATGAGTTGAGAGTTAAGCGGACCCGCGAGATCACGGGTGTCTAAATTGGGCGTGAGGGACTGGTGGAAAAAAATGGTCACGGTACGAATCTCGGATATCGTTTCGCTCGTAACTTGACTGCGACTGTACCACGTGACGGACTTAAATCATGTTGAAACGGTATCCTACTCTAACAATAGTCCTAGCCATGTTGGGTGCAGTCGCCTTCTATCTTGGAGCATCGTTCTTCATTGTCTCGAACAGTCTTGCGGCGCGACCTGCCAAGTGCGCGTATGTATCCCCTGCCCTGGCGAATTTTGTCATGGAGGAGCTTGAACTCAAGAGTGCGGAAGACCACGTGCCTCTATCCACCTGGTTGCTTCATCCACAAACGCCCTCAGATCGTGTCGTGATCTTAATTCATGGTTTCAATTCTTTTGCGTGGGATGCAGCCGCGCCCGACATTTCCCGTGCGCTCCTCGACGCAGGTTTCCATGTCTTAGTCTTTGATCTGAGAGCGCACGGGCGATCTGGTGGAGATCGTCACGGCCTCGGCTGGCACGAGAAACGCGACGTTCGCGCGGCGGTTGACACGCTCGTAGCCAAAGGATTTCATCCTGGATCGATTGGAGTCCATGGAACGTCCTATGGTGCCGTGACCGCTCTTCTTGCGACAGCCGCGATCGCCGAGATTGGTGCTGTTGTCTCAGATAGTGCATTTTCCGATATTCGCGACATCATGGATCGTGAGATAGAGATCGCAACGGGACTACCGACCGCCTTTGCGCAAGTGCTCAGACCAGGAATTGCGCTCATGGCCCGATTGTTTTTTGACTTGGACTTGGAAGTCATTCGACCATCGAGCGCAATCTCCAAGATCAAACCACGACCGATATTCTTGATACACGGGCAAGACGACAAGGTCGTGCCGGCGTCGCATGGTTTCGAGCTTCATGACGTTTCGAGGAACCCAAGGAACGAATTTTGGATTATTCCCGGGCTGGGACATACCGAAGCTGTGCGTCTTAATTCTGCTGATTGCGCAGTTAGGCCGTCGGCAGCAACACGATCGGTCTATCTCAACCGTATCGTTGCTTTTTTCGAGAAAATGCTGAAGCCAGAGCCAAGATAGCATCAAACGCTGGGCGCGATGCGTGACGTGGCTGCGTTTATCGGTGAGTTTGGTTCGGTAATTGACCGCCTCTCAATGGATATAATTGTTTTTAAAAAGACGATTGGAGTGAAGGAGGCGTCGCAAGAAAGTCAATCTGCCATTCAAATGACACGTGACTTGTTACTTTATGCCGAATTGTCGCCGCTTGAGGCTGATAAGCCGGGCATTGAGCGGGCACGAGCAAGCGCATCGAAGCTCCGGAGGTGCGGCAAGAGCTGCAATCTTCGTGAGGAGAGAGCGACGCCGGACGCAGATGCGCTCACAGTTGAAGCAAAGAAAAGTATGTTAAAGCGTGACTTGGAATTCACTTCGCCAACGGCCCTTCCTCCGCCCATCTGGTCAGGAGCACCGTCTCCAACGCGCGGAGGGATTAGGTGAAAACGCAGCACAGCCATGTGTTGCCCGATTGCACTACGGCTGGCCGGGAAGTGTGACCCTCTGCCAGGCTCGCCTCAAACGCTTATGTGTTTACCTGTTTATTATCCTTGCCGGGTCTGCACCTATGGGAACAGCTGTCCAGGCCAAGGTCGCTAAGCCCACTTGTATGGTCCTCAATAAACTTTGGCAGGAAAAATACGTCGCGGCCTTCAACGTTCGAGGAGTGGCAACCGGTGCTTTCGAATGCCCGTCCGTACAGGCAACCATGGCGGAGACCTTCTACTGGCTGGACCATTGGCAACAGGCTGTCCCCAAATCAAAGATCAACTTCTACGACCTCGCATTGAAATACACAAAAGAAACAAAGTACTCCCAAAGTCCACGCCATCGAGGGATCTTTATGTTCTCGGGAGGTACGACGGTCTATTTTACACGCCAGTTCGTGCGCGTAACCAATGACGTGGCCAAAAACCCGCTCCTGAAGGCAGCTACATTTATGCATGAAGTTCGCCACGCCATGCCAGACGGTACACCCCATGTGACCTGCACGAGAGGCCGGTACAATGGATATGCTGGGCTTTGCGACGAACGCGTCTACGTGAATGAACCTACTGAGCGTGGACGCGCTTACTCTCTGGAGTTTGCCTACATCGCGTGGGCCTACAAGAACGCCCGGGCACTTGGCGTCAGCAGGCGTTACGCCAGGAGATATGGCTGCCGCACTCTGCGCAATCGCTTCAATCACGTTGACAGAAAACTCATAAAAAAATGGTGCAGGTAGTGACCGTCGGCCTGATTTCGAATTCAGTGCGGGCTCACAAGACCGTAAAGTTCACATGCAACATCGCAAGCGCGTTGAGGGATGGGACGAAAACTATTCAAACTGGCGTCCCGAATTTCAAACATGATATGCAGCAGACGAATGGTCAGGAGTGATAATCGTTATGGACCATTAGATAAGGCGAGACAGATTTGCTGCCACAATTTGCGACGACCGTAGTCGGCTGCAAGAATAGAATTTCCCTTGTGTCCTCGCTCAATTGCTAACGCCCGCCGATCATCGACAACCGGACCGTGTCCGGTGGGTGAAGACATGTTCGCGACAGAACCAAGCTGATCAGGAGATACGAGATGAAGAACGCTCAATTGAAAGCCACTCTGCACCGAAGCGTGGGTGCTGCTGCGGTCATGATATGTGGCGCCACTTTGTTATGTGGTGCCTTTGCAATGGCCGAGGTCGCTCAAGCCGACGAAAAGAAATTCAGGCGCCACGTTGCCGTATCTGCTACCGCGTCTGTCACTGCCGTTCCGGATATTGCACGCATCTCCGCCGGTGTCGTCACGGAGGCCGCCACGGCACGAGCAGCCGTGAAAGAAAACAATGGGACTATGGCTGTGCTCATTGACAAGCTGAAGTCGCTGGGTGTCGCCACCGACGATATTGCAACCACCCAGATTAGTGTGCAGCCGCGAACCAAGCACCATCGCGACGGGCGCCCGCCCGAGGTCACGGGTTACCGCGTCACAAATCGTGTGCGAATCACGGTCCGCGATCTGGCCAAGCTTGGCGAGTTTCTGGATCAATCTGTCGAAGCCGGTGCTAATCAGTTGGGCGGGATCACTTTTGACGTCACGCGCAAGGAAACCCTGAAGGACGAAGCGCGGAAGCAGGCTATGGCAAATGCTCGTCATCGCGCTGAACTTTATGCCGAAGCAGCAGACGCTGAAATCGGTCGGATCCTGTCCATTCAAGAAACGTTCGGCCGTCCAATCGTGCGCCCGACGATGGCGATGACACGCGCCGCCGCGGCCGAGTCCGTACCCGTCGAGCCAGGGTCGCAGCGGCTGGACGTAACCGTCCACGCTACCTGGGAACTGGAGTAGGAGATAGATTCGCACTAGGCGCGCCGAGCTTTGGGGCGTCGACGTTCCATTCCTCAAGCGAACGGGCAACGCGAGGAGTGACCCCAATTGTATTCTAGATGAAACCGGGCCACTTCAGCATGACGACAGGTCGATTGAGCCACGTCCATCATTTGTAGTTCAGGACCTGCGCAAGATGGATCAGAAAGATTTGGAGCGCCGGGGTCGTTCAGGCCAGTAAGGCATGCGAGTTGCAGACTTTTCATCGTCACTCACATCGACATTCAGAACAACGCTCCGGTGTGCGCAGGCGCTGATTTGAATATGGTGTTTGCTCGCTTGAAAAGCCCGTGGTCAGCTGACGAGTTTGTAGCTGGCGGCAGCGTCAAGCGCTGCATCCAGAAAGCCGCCCCGACGATGCTAATCGTGATGGCATGGGGAACGAGGAAACCCGTCACACAGTCGACCTCTGCCGGCGTGCATGCAATTAACTGTGGGACATCCATTATGCTGATTCGAAAGATCGTGTCTTGAAAGGTCGTGTCTTGATAGATCGTGTATCGAAAGACCATGTAGTGGAGTGTCTGGCTGGCGCAGAAACGAAGAATGCGACGTAGCCAGAGCGCTAATCTATGGTCAGCCCAATTGCCACCACAAGGTTGAGCATCAAGTAAAGACTGGCGAGAACTTGCCACTTTAACGATACGCGATACCAGTCAAATCCCGTAAAACCCGCAATGTCGTGGGCGTGGACCGCGGCACTAGAGGCGTAGAATGCGGCAATGATGCAGAGAGGCGAATTGGCGAGCGTATTGCCTGTAACGCATTCCCCAAGTTGCTGCTAAATGATCGAAATTTTGGCCAGGCTGGTGAGATGAACCGTAGACGTAAATCGGGTTCTCAGCTACCTTATTCGCCATAAGGAGTTGCAGTGGTGGAACGCAAATTGACGGCTATTTTGGCCGCCGATATCGTCGGTTACTCTCAGCTTATGGGAGAAGACTACAATCGCGCGCGCGACGCGCTGCGCCAGCTCCGAGAACAGCTGTTCGATCCCATCGTAGCCGCCCACCGGGGAAACGTCGTTAAGCGCTTGGGCGATGGTTGGATTGTCGAATTTTCGTCGATTTCAGATGCAGTGGCCTGCGCGATCACCATCCAAACGGGATTAGCTGATCACGATACAATCAGACTAAGAATGGGTCTTCATACCGGTGAGGTTGTCTTTGAAGCTGAAGACGTATTTGGCGATGGCGTTAATGTGGCGGCGCGATTGGAGGGTCTGGCTGAACCAGCACAAGTGCTGATCTCCGACACGGCCTATAACAGTCTGGACCGGAAGACTGCGAGGCAATTTTCCGGCGGTGACGTCCGTCCATTAAAGAACATCGACCGCGACGTCAGAGTTTGGCATTGGTCAAGCCGTACCACGGGGATACCCGACAAATCCCACACGGGCGCCACCACTCCCGAAAGACCGGCCGTGGCGATCTTGCCATTCGACAATATGTCCGGCGACCCAGAGCAGCAGTACTTTTCGGATGGTTTGACCGAGGATATAATTACTGCGTTGTCCAAGCACCGCTGGCTTGACGTCGTTGCCCGAAACACAACGTTTGCCTACAAGGGCAAGTCGCCGAACATTCAGAGTTTGGCGGATGAACTGGGAGTTCAATACGTCGTTGAAGGCTCAGTCCGAAAATCTGGCCAGCGCATCAGGGTTACTGCACAGCTGATCGATACGGGCTCCGGCAACCACATCTGGGCCGAGCGCTATGATCGAGAACTGGAAGACATATTTGATCTTCAAGACGAGATCACTGAGATTGTCGTTGGCAGGCTCGAGCCACAAATTGGAACGGTTGTGCGCCAACAGGTGGAGCGCAAATCCCGACCGACTTTGCGGGCATGGGATTGCTTTCATCTGGGAATTGCCAGGTTCTATCAATTCACGGCCGAGGGAAACCGTGAAGCCCAGCGTCTGCTCAATCAAAGTCGAACGGTTGATCCAGAATTTTCCGAGGCCCATGCATGGTGGGCCTACGCGACCATTCTTGGGATGGTTTATTGGGATACTGAGCCTGATACAGCGATCATGGACGAAGCGCTCGCAGCGGTTCGCAAGGCCATCTCACTGGATACGCAGAATGCGCTGCTCTATATGCTGGCAGGCAGGGTTCAGTTGGCGCGAAGGGAATATCAAAGCGCAATATCTGAGAATGAAACGGCAATTCGAATGAATCCGACATTGGCGCAAGCTTATTGTGGACTGGGTGATTCACTCGCCTACGAGGGGCGATATGACGAGGCTATCGCTCAGTTCGAAAAGGCCGTGGCGATGAGCCCCAATCATCCCCAGCTCTGGGCATTCTTAAGTTATGGTGCATTGACCTTGCTGTTTGCTGGACGATCCGAAGACGCCTTGATGTGGGCCAAGCGTGCTCGTAATATTCCTAATTGTCAGTATTGGGCGACAGCGCATGCGGTTGTTGCATTGGCTGCTTTGGACAGTGATGAGGAGCAGGCGTCGATGGTCAGACAATTGTTAGCAGAGCAGCCTGACTTTACCATTTCGTTTGCTGACAAGAAGCTCTTTTACCTCAAGCGATCGGAACAGCGACAGCTCTATCTGGATGGACTTCGCAAGGCGGGATTGCCGGAGGAATAGGCTTGCATCTCGAGAAGGCGCCCGCGTAGGGTCTCCAGAGAACTTCGTTTGTAGATGACCTCTCGCGGATGCGTTGTCGTAGACGCTCCGTCACAGAATGAGTTCGCAAAACGAGGGGCAGAGATCCCGGCCGCGCACGATCCAGCAATTCTGTCTGGGACAGGGGAACAGCGTCGGATCACGTACAAGAAAGCAGTGATATCGTTTCCGGTTGTACCGTCAGAGGGAGGTGGAAATGGAGCATGGGGTAGATCTAACAAGTCTTTATCATGGGTTCCTTCGCGAAGTTTTGCACTTGAAAACGGGTGAGAATCTGCTTGTTTATGCTGACACAAATAGAGACAAAACGATTGCCGACGATCTCTTATCCTGCGCCCAAATGATGGGCATTGAGACCGAATTTTTTCAGTTGAATACTTTTGCAAATCTGCAAGAAGCAAGTGAAGGTCTTTTTAAGAAAATAGGCGCGGGCTCCTACGATGCGGTCTGTGAGTTGTCCGAGCAGTATTACTATCCGACACGCGCTTGGGCGGGAGCCGTAGAGAAGGGCTGTCGCATTTATGCGTTAGGGCCTATGGATCGAGGGGGATTTGTCCGTTGTTTTGGTGCAGTCAATCACGAGAAGCTTGCTGTGTTTGGCACGGCAATCCAAGAGGCGTTGTCGATTGCCCGCGACATCCGGATTGAATCGAACTCCGGAACAAAATTGCATCTGAGAATGAACACGTCCTGGCTAGCCAAGCAAATGCTAGCTTTGTTGAATTTGAAGACGCGATGCTCGTGGGTTGGGCAACCAACGGGGCGGCTCCGGAGAGAGGGAGGTGCAACATTTCTTCCTGGTCAGGTATCTTTTCTTGGCATACCCAAATCCATCGAAGGCCGTGCGGTCATTGACGGTTACATGTGGCCTCCCAAAGAACTGGGACATCTGCAAGATCCAATTGTGCTGACAATCAAGCAAGGAAGAGTCGTTACAATCAGTGGTTGTGAGACGAAGGCCAAGCTCCTAAGTCACTGGCTAAGAGGCAAAAAACGAAGGATTGAGCACTTTTGCGTCGGGTTTCACCCGGGTGCGCGCGTCGCTGGAAATTTAATCGAAGCAGAGAGAGCATTTGGTCACATCGCCATCGGGCTCGGTCAGTTCCCGTTCCATACCGACGCCATTATGACCCGCCCAAAGTTGGTTGCTGATGGCTCTGTTCTGATAGACGATCAATCGTTCAAAGATCGTCAATTGCCTTCTCTTGCTGAGCTGATGACTGCGCACTGAGGAGCTGGCCAGCAGTGCGTGGACCATGTCTATTTGGCTAAGGGCTCGCTCGCCTTTTTTTGTCGAAAAGTCTTTTTCAAGCTCTGCTGCAGGTAGTGCCGCACGCGTTTTCGGAAGTTTGAGCGACGGTCAGATCGTCTCTTTCGGGCTTTGAGGTGTTTCTCTATGTCCTCTGTCGGCTTTGGGAGTACACCAAGAAGGACAATGAGTTCTGCGGTACGCAGTGCAATATCGATTGTTGTCATCACCGGGATGCCAACTTCATTCTGTAAACGGCTCGCTGCCCCTCCAAGATAGGAACAAGTAAACACTACGACATCCGCGCCACGTTCTGAGATCTGGTGTTCCGCTGCAAATCGTAATCTTTCTATCGTATCGTGTTCGTCATGGGTGAGCGAGTTGACTGGAATCCCGCTAGGGTATATGCGCGCCGGGCGATTGCCGAGCACGTTCGCTAGGCTGTAAGCGGCCCTACCAGCGCCAACGACTGGGATCCGGAGCGCGCGACGCGTTTCCTCTAAACCAGGGTCGATCATGCAGTTGATGACGATGGCATCATATCCGTTTGCTTCTCCCCATTGTGCCTTCTGGACTATCAAGGGAACAACCTGCTGGAATTGATCGGCACTGACGATGCACGACGGTCCTGCGTTGCATAGTACTTCATCGACTTGGGTCTCAGGCAACAGATACTGGCGTTCCCTCGCGTTGACAGGAAACGGTCCTTCTTGTCCATCTTCAGGTGCGACAGGTGTGATGACGAGCAAACGGACCGGTAAGTCTAGTTGCCTCGTCGGGTTTGGATAGTATCTGTCCGGGTGTTTCAAGATCCGTACTCATCGGATGACATTGCCAGAATTTCCGTAAGGGCCCGATTGAACAGCGTGGTGTGTTTCCGTGCGTTGGTCGGACACGATCGATAACGAGGACTGACGCAGTGAGTCGAACTTCGGGTCAAGACCATTCAGTGGCGTCGGCCGTGAGATAAGGGGAAAAAATGAGATATCACAAAGAGGTCGCTCTCAGCCCGACCATAGTCATCGCAACAAGAGTCGGATCGTCAGGGTCGGGCCTTAAGGTAGGGAACTCAAATATTGAATCTCAAATGGCGGATCCGGAATATCCTACCGGATATGAACGCAACCTCGGTTGAGGGTGATCAAGCTGTCGGGCCCGGCAACGTGGACAACAATTAACGCTACCTGGACACTTCGTAACTCGGAGTTGGACCATGGTCATGGCAATTTCACTCCTGTCCTTCGCAGCCGGGAGGGTATGCGGAGGCAGAGTGGACACCTCCTCGTCCGCTCTGGCCGTCCCCGCTGGATATTCGCCTTCTGTCCAGGCGGGGCGGCCACACTCAGCGATGTTGCCGAGAATGCGCAATAAGGTGCTCGGGCGCAACGGGATCAATCGGAAATTTTAGCAGTGTTTGAGCGCCCATTGTGCCCGTGAGACGCGTGGCTTCCAATCGGTGCTTTTGGAAATGTTTCGTGAGCCTATTGCACGGCCGGAGCAGCGATCGTGGGCTGGTTGGTGCTTGCCCGGTTCCAAGGCATGCGTGTTAGCAAAGCTGCCATTGCGCATGTTCCGCTGATACCCGCAAACATCAAACCTGCTCCCACAAATCCACTCAAAACAATGAACCAAGGGGACAAGAGGACGGCAAGGACGACGCCCAATAGTACGAGCCCTCCGGCAACGATTTGCACTTGTCGCATGATGCTAATCGGTGCGCTACGGTTTTCATTCACCGCCAGCCCGGCTTTTCGCCAAGCCTTTAGCCCGCCATCGAGCTGATAGACTTCTTTGAATCCAGATTGAAGAATTTGAGATGCTGCTGCGTCGGTGCGCATGCCGGTACCACAGTGAAACACAGCGACTTTGTCGTGTTCTCGCGGAAAATCTTCACGATTGAAACCGGACAGCGGGACAAGATGTGCCTGCGGGATATGTTCTCGCACGTACTCGTCCGGTTCGCGCACGTCAATCAAAATGGCTTTGTCCTGATCAAGCCACTTCTTCGCGTCCGCTGGCCCGATCTTGCGGAGTGCCTCAGTGCCCATTGCCATTCTCCTACATACGTGAATTGGTTAACCGTGATTTTGCCAGACATTATCGGCCGGATTGAACTGCCGTTGGCCGATGCCTTTCCCAGTATTTAATATTCTTGTTTTCGAATATATGATTGAAAATTCGCAATGCAAGTGTTAGATGTTCAGTTCCGAGGCGTAGTTTCTCGCCTTGTGCTAGGCTTGCGATCGGCTGAAGCCGGCTCGAGTTGCTGGTCATGACCCCCAAAAAACTCATTCGAAGGCAGCCAGTGCGCCGCAACAGCGCTCGATCCGGTCCGGCACTCTGATATTTCAACTCTGTGCCTGGTCCAGCCTGTCGATAGGATGACAACACTTTAT
>JBPCWA010000553.1:0-5588 GCA_051009975.1 Hyphomicrobiaceae bacterium | reverse complement strand
GCGTATATGGTTCGTCGTTCATATCCAGACATACTAGTTACATCGGAAGGAATTGAAGCGGCATGCCATGATCTTGCACACGCATTGTGTAAGCAGTTGTCAAGAAATCATCAAGGTGTGCGTCGCTTGCGCTTTTCGCTGTATCGTGCCGATGGCAGTGTCGCCAATGCAATCGCCGGCACCAGTCAGCCCTGCCGCACTCCAGAGCATCTCATCACTCTGTTTCGAAATAAGCTGGAGCAACTGGATGTTGGTTTCGGAGTGGATATGATCGCTCTTGAGGCGCTTCAGATCGAATGCCTTCGCGAAATTCAGACGCAATTTGCAACGCATGATGCGCCAAACGCAATTGACCGAGCTATCACGACTGCAGCACTGGTCGACCGATTGCAAAACCGCCTTGGTTCGCTCAAAGTCTCACGTCTTGAAACGGCACCCAGCCACATTCCCGAACGGGGACAAGTACGGATCACGGAATTTGCTCGCGAACCCTTGGATTGCGTGATGCTACCACGCCATCGTCCAGCGTTTCTGTTGCCCTCTCCTGAGTTGATAACTGTTATCGCTGAAGTTCCGGAAGGCCCGCCATCAAGATTTACGTGGCGACGCGTTGCCCACCGCATCATCAAGTCTGAGGGGCCAGAGAGAATTTCGCCTGAATGGTGGCGACATCTTAGTCAAACAAATTTCACCACTAATGGAACACAGGTGCCGGACGCTGAACGCATTCGGGATTATTATCGCCTGGAAGATGAGAGTGGCACGCAATACTGGGTTTTCCGGTCTGGGCTTTATCAGCGTGCAGCGAAAGATGGCCCGCCTTGCTGGTATATGCACGGCCTATTTGGGTGACACATGCAACCACATTCTGAATCTCGCACACCGAAATATGCAGAACTGCAGGTCATTACAAACTTCTCATTTTTGCGTGGTGGCTCTCATCCACATGAGTTAATTGTTGCTGCAGCCGAAAAGGGTTTATCCGCGATCGCCGTTGCGGACCGCAACACATTGGCCGGCGCGGTGCGTGCACATATTGCGGCTAAAGAGGTTGGTATTAAGCTAATTGTCGGCGCCCGTCTTGATCTACAGGATGCACCGAGCCTTTTATGTTTTCCAACAGATAGGCAAGCTTATGGGCGACTTTCGCGATTGTTGTCTCTGGGGCAGGGGCGCGCTGAAAAGGGCAACTGCCACCTCTATCTAAAAGATGTTGCAGATCATAGGGAGGGGCAAATTTTTGTTGTTTTACCTTCCAAGGATTGGAATTGGCACGAGGTGCTACAATCAAGTAGTATGCAACTTCTTCACCAGGACGTCACCAAAGCAGGGCAATTCAACAACGAAGCCCAGAGCACAAACATCATATCATTTTATAATGAAGCGCGCGGGACTGCGCACTCACATAAAGCGACGCACTCACATGCCAGTGCACGCTCAAATGCATGCTTCGCAGATCTGGACAGCCATACATTGGAGGCCCAACTCTATCGGCTCAAGATTGCCCTTATGCCAGAGAGCTCAGTGCCAGAGAGCCCAGTGCCAGAAAGGCCTGGACCACCATTACTCTATCTTGCGGCTTCATACCTTTACAATGGTCAAGATCAAGCCCGGATTGCCACCTTGACCACTCTGGCCAAACACTGCGGCACACCATTAATTGCAACCAATGACGTACTTTACCACGACCCAGCCCGTCGACCTTTACAAGATATTCTGACATGTGTCCGACAGAAAATAACTGTTCAACAGGCTGGCTTTCTACTGAAAGCCAATAGCGAGCGACATATAAAATCGCCATCCGAAATGGCACATCTTTTCCGCGACTATAAGGACGCGCTTGCCAATACAATGGCACTCGCTACACGATGCCACTTTTCGTTGGAAGAGTTGCGCTACGAATATCCTGAGGAACCGGTCCCACCTGGCCATTCGCCACAATCGTATCTCGAGGATGTGAGTTGGAAAGGAGCACAATGGCGCTTTCCAAATGGCATTCCTGATAAGGTAATTACTGCTCTCAAAAAAGAGCTGGCACTCATAGACAAGCTAGAGTATGCGCCTTATTTCCTGACCGTTTATGACATTGTTCGCTTTGCACGTACCCAAGGCATTCTATGTCAGGGCCGTGGCTCAGCCGCCAACTCGGTGGTCTGTTATTGCTTGTCCATCACAGGTGTAAACCCCAGCGAAGTCAATCTTCTGTTCGAACGGTTCGTCAGCGCTGAAAGGAAGGAACCGCCGGACATTGATGTCGATTTCGAGCATGAACGGCGTGAGGAAGTCATTCAATATCTCTACGCCCGCTACGGCAGAGATCGCGCCGGATTGGCTGCGACCGTTATTTCTTATCGCGCACGATCTGCCGTTCGTGAAGTTGGTAAAGCCATGGGGCTATCCGAAGACAGTGTCGCTGCTCTTGCCGGTATGGTCTGGGGGCCGAGTTCGACGGGTGCCTTACCCGAAAGCCGCGTCCGTGAGGCAGGCCTTGATCCTACAGACCCATTGCTTCGCAAGGCTCTTGCGCTGTCGGACATGCTGATTGGTTTTCCACGCCATCTCTCACAGCACGTTGGCGGTTTCGTACTAACTCGTGGACCGTTGACCGAAGTCGTACCGATTGGCAATGCGGCCATGGACGATCGCACGTTCATTGAATGGGATAAAGATGATCTCGAAGCTCTTGGTCTGCTGAAAGTTGATGTACTCGCCCTCGGCATGCTGAGTTGTATCCGCCGTGCTTTTGACCTGCTTGCTAAGCATATTGGCCGATCGGAAACGCTCGCTAGCATCCCGCGCGAAGATAGTAGTGTCTACGATATGTTGTGTAAGGCAGACTCGCTTGGCGTCTTCCAGGTCGAAAGTCGCGCTCAAATGAATATGCTTCCCCGTCTCAAACCACGCTGCTATTACGACCTAGTCATCGAGGTTGCGATTGTACGCCCAGGTCCAATTCAAGGCGATATGGTACATCCCTATTTGCGCCGCCGGGATGGTCTTGAACCAGAGACCTATCCATCTCCGCATCCTAGCCATGGTCCCGAAGACGAACTGCGCCAGATTCTCGGTAAAACCAAGGGCGTCCCGTTATTCCAGGAACAGGCTATGCGGATCGCTATGGAAGCAGCAAAATTTAGCGATACGGAAGTCAATGAATTGCGCAAAGCCATGGCGACTTTCCGCCGTAAAGGCACCATTGGCAAATTGCAGGAAAAAATGATTTCGTGCATGGTCGCGCGCGGCTACAACGCGGAATTTGCGGAGCGCTGTTTCAATCAGATCAAGGGCTTTGGCGAATATGGTTTTCCGGAAAGCCACGCTGCTAGCTTCGCCCACCTCGTCTATATCTCTTCATGGCTAAAGTGTCATTATCCAGCGGTGTTTTGCTGCGCGATCCTCAATGCCCAACCCATGGGATTTTATGCCCCTGCCCAGCTCGTGCGTGACGCCCGTGATCATGGTGTCGACGTCCGGCCAGTCGATATCAATCACTCGCACTGGGACTGCACACTGGAGCCAACAAATGAGTCCAATAATCCTGCTGTTCGTCTTGGTATGCGCCAAGTTGATGGCATGCGCAAAGTTGATGCGGATAAGATTGTAGCTGCCCGCAGCTCGCAACAATCCGGGCGCCGGCCCTATAGCAACGCGCACGACATTATGAGCAGGGCTGCAGTAGCGCGTTCGGCTCTGGAGAAGTTGGCCACCGCAGATGCTTTCCGTTCGACAGGGCGCGACCGTCGTCAAGCGCTTTGGGACGTACGTGGCCTCAGTCCCATAGAACCACTTCCCCTCTTTGCTTGGGGCACAACGCGGGAAGACGGCGTCGAGCACGAGGTGACACTGCCGCAGATGTCACTCAGTGAGCATGTTGTCAATGATTATCAGACACTACGTCTCTCACTTAAAGCACACCCTATATCCTTCTTGCGTGCTCGCCTCAACCAACAGCGTGTATTGCCTTGCGCACAACTTCTCGAACAGCGTGACGGTAGCCCAGTAACCATCGCAGGCGTCGTCTTAGTTCGCCAGCGACCTGGATCCGCCAAAGGGGTCGTATTCATGACACTCGAAGATGAAACAAGCACTGCAAATGTGGTTGTCTGGCCCAAGACGCTAGAACGCTATCGCAAGGTCATAATGACAACTCGGCTGGTCTTTGTACGCGGGCGCATACAACGTCATGAGGATATTATTCATGTCGTCTCAACCCATCTCGAAGATCGCAGTGATTGGTTGCAACTTCTTTCCGAATGGGCACATGACATGCCTGTTCCGATCGCCAATTCTGACGAAGTATTACGGCCAGAACCAGGATCAGCCCGGACGCGGGATCACCCGCGGTGGGCAGGACATCCGCGCAATGAGCGTGTGGTTCCGAAGTCGCGCGATTTCCACTAGGCTTCCGACGCCACTCAACACCCAATACACCTCGTCCCGCGTTACCGCCAGGTTCACCAGACCACGGCCCCTGTGACTCTCTGGAGATCCCATGCTCAATCTTCTACAAGCTCGTTTTCTAGCTCCATTTGCCATGGTCGTTTGCATCGTCCCAATCGCGCCACCCACTGAAACATACTCGGCATGGGCTCAAGACCATCGCGCAGCGCCCGAATCAAGCACCGGCCGCACGATCAAAGGCGTTGTGACGGCCCAAAAAACGATGGTAACAGCAGCAAACCCCATCGCCGCCCAAGCGGGTCGCACGATCCTGCGAAAAGGTGGTTCGGCCATCGACGCGGCTATCGCCGTGCAACTCGTACTCAATCTTGTTGAGCCGCAATCATCAGGTATTGGAGGCGGAGCATTTGTGCTTCACTGGGACAACCATAGCCGCGAGCTTAAAACATATGATGGACGTGAAACCGCTCCAAGCGCTGCTACTCCGGATCGCTTTTTGCTGGATGGGCAACCAATGCCATTCAAGTCGGCGGTCAAATCGGGGCTGAGTGTAGGCGTTCCTGGCCTCGTCAAATTACTCGAGCTTGTGCATGCACGGCATGGTAAACTCCCCTGGCCAGAGCTATTTTCGCCTGCAATCCAGCTCGCAAGGGATGGCTTCCCTGTTTCAAGACGCCTGCACCAACTTCTTTGGTTGCAGACAGCGGCAACATTCTCTCCGGCCGCTCGCCGATACTTTTTTGCAGAGTCGACAACAGCGTCCACTCCTCAACCCCACCCGGTCGGTCACAATCTAAAAAATCCAGAGTTCGCTGTCACGCTAGCGGCTATAAGAGATCGCGGCTCAGCCGCATTCTATCAAGGCTCAATAGCTCACAAAATTGTAGCAGCAGTTCAGACCGCTCCTCGTAACGCTGGTGACATCACACTTGCAGATCTGCAGGCCTATAACGTCAAAGAACGTCCTCCAATTTGTATGAGCTATCGTCGACACCGCATATGCGGAATGGGGCCACCGTCGTCTGGGGGACTGACCGTGGCTCAAGCGCTCAAGATGGTAGAATATTTCGACCTTGGACGTAGCGCCAAAGCGGCACTTAATCCCCAGGCAATGCATCTCATGAGCGAGGCTCTGAAACTCGCCTTTGCAGACCGAAACAGATATATTGCCGACACCGACTTCGTGA
>JBPCWA010000552.1:0-2888 GCA_051009975.1 Hyphomicrobiaceae bacterium | reverse complement strand
ATCACGGCTTGCTCTACAAGGGATGCCGCTTCTTTGAAGGGCTTGTGCACGTACCGTTGATATTTTCTTGGCCAGGTCGCGTTCAGCAGAATCTGAGATCTGATGCGCTCGTCGAACTCGTCGATATCGCACCCACACTGCTTGAAGCTGCCGAGATAGCAATACCAGCAAGTATGCAGGGGAAGTCGCTTTGGCCGTTGCTGACTGGGCAGACCAGGCCAGATTATCACAAGGACTGGGTGGTATCTGAATTCAATGATGCGCTGGGATCAGCGGCGATTCCAACCCCTAGCCATGGCAGTATGTTTTATGACGGTCGCATGAAGCATATCGTATATCACGACACCGGATTGGGTGAGCTGTATGACCTTGAGCTCGATCCTGGTGAATTTGACAACAGGTTCGACGATCCAAGCATTCTGGAAATGCGCTTTGAGCTGATGCGCAGTCATCTCGATGCAATGATGGCCACCTCGAGTGCAGGAAGCGAACGGCAAGATATATACTAGACGACCAAGATTGTCGTTCGGGTGGACGGTCCTCTTGGGCCGTCTTTCTTTGCGGTTGGCAAAATCCAAGGTGATGGCCTAACCTGTCTCAATGAGGGAGAGGTAATCGCCTGAGACATCCGAACCATAATTGCGGTGATCAACCATGGAGGAAATAAATGACTTTGCTGACACGCCGAGAGTTGCTCGCATCAAGTGCTGCAATTGCAGGATCTGCCGCTCTGCCCAACATCGCCCTCGCCGCCTATCCTGAACGACCGATCACAGTTGCAATGATGGCTCCTCCAGGAGGCGCGACCGACCGCGGAACGCGCCCTGTTATCGAACTCATGAAGCGGGCTATGAAGGCGCGAGCGGTCGCACTGCAGAACATGTCAGGCGCGGGTGGTATCCAGGCAATGGACTATGTCCGTTCCCGTCCGGCAGATGGTTACAGTTGGCTCGGAGCAAACGATGTAATCGAGTCATTCCCATCGCTCGGCAAGATCGACTACGATTGGCGGGCATTCGATTTTTGGATGTCAGGCGGAACAGCCTGTGGTGTTTGCGTTCCAGCCTCGAGCAAGATTGAAACCTTCAAACAATGGATTGAAGAAGTCGGGGCAAACCCGGGCAAATATTCGATTGCGACCACGCCGTCTGGTTCGCTGTGGTCCAACGTCGCCGTATTTCTGCGCAAGAAGGTCGGTCTCGATTTCAAGATCGCGAACTACAAGGGCGGCGGTCCCTCGGTGCGTGCGGTTATCGCACAAGAAACGAACTTTGGTTGCATGGGAGTTACACCGCAGGTCAATTTCATGAAGGCGGGGAAGCTGCGATGTCTCGCTGCCACCGTACCGGAAGATTGGAAGACTGCGGGCACGATGATCCCGACAATGCTACACGAGATAAAGGATCCACTTTTCACGAAGACAATGCCATGGACAAACATTCATGGTGTTGCCCTGCAGAAGGGGGCGCCTGCCGATGTTCTTGCCGCTATCGACAAGGCGTTTGCGACAGCGATGGCAGATGAGTCGATGAACAAGGTCTACAACGATAATGCCTTCTTCCCGTTCCGCGCCGGGCGTGACAAGGCAAACGACCTTATGGGCGAGCGCACTGCTCTCCAGGCCTACGTCGTTGAAGTTATTCTGGGAACTGCCAAGAAAACACGCGACGAGCTCAAGATCAGTAAGATTGAGGGCTGACGGGCAATACTCAATGTCTGACGACAATCCCAAGCCGGCCCCGACAGGGTCGGCTAAGCGAGGCAGCGCCGGTGATTTTATTGCCGGCCTTGCGATTTTTCTGCTTGGAGCCTATGCGCTCTACGAGTCGATCAATATGCCGTACTATGGCGACTCGGGAGTATTGGGCTCGCCCGGTTTGACCCCTGGGCTGATTGCTGGTGTGCTTCTACTGCTGTCAGCAATGCTGATGTTTCGGGCACGTGGTTTTTCATGGCCCGACATGAGCTTCTCTATCGACGTAAATATGTGGCGGGGCCTGTTGGCGCTCGGCATCATACTGGTCTACGTCGCAGTGCTGCCGTTCATTGGCTATGCACCGGCGACGTTTGCCATGCTGGTTGTCTTTCAGCTTGTTTTCGCGCCAGTTCGGAACTGGCGATACATGGTCATCTGGTGCCTAGGCCTTTCCGCATTCCTCACGGCCGTCCTTTACTACGTATTCGCAGAGTTCTTTCTCATCCCCCTACCTTGAGGCTGCGGCGTGTTCGAACAGTTGTTTATCTTGCTAGCGGACCCGGTCGCGATTGGTGTCGCCTTCGGTGCGGTGACGCTCGGCGTCATTCTTGGCGCCCTGCCTGGCTTGACAGGGCCGATGGCCATGGCGCTCCTCATAGGGGTCTCATATTCCATGAAGACCGAGTACGCGATCGTTGCGATGATGCTCATATACATGGCCGGCGCGTACGGCGGCTCAATGTCCGCGATCCTGCTCAATGTGCCAGGTGCACCGGCTTCTGCAGCGACGGCACTTGACGGCTACCCGCTCGCACGTAAGGGCCAGGCCGGCCGCGCAATCGCGATGGCGACCATTGGCTCGTGCATCGGCTCAATGATGGCCGTCACCGCAATGGCAACTCTGACCCCTTGGTTGGTTGAGGTTTCACTCCTTTTCACATCGTGGGAACTCTTGCTGCTTGTCATCCTCGGGATTGTCATGGCCGGAGGGCTTTCCGGCGATGATCCTTTGAAAGGATTGATTGCCGGTGCTCTCGGCCTGATGCTTGCCATGGTCGGCCTGGATGACCTCCATACACATCCCCGCTTCACGTTTGGCTCAACTTATCTGCAGGCCGGTTTCGCATTAATTGCAGCTATCGTTGGCCTGTTTGGAATCAGTCAGGTCATCGTCACGATGGCGCCAAAGGAC
>JBPCWA010000551.1:0-3923 GCA_051009975.1 Hyphomicrobiaceae bacterium | reverse complement strand
CTACCATCTCCTTCTGGGGAGAAAGCTTTGCCGCCGCAAAATCGGGCGCGAGCGGGGCACGGTGCTGCATACATCTTCGTATCCGCAGTTGGAGAACGCGTATGTTCCGCAACGTTGAGAAACACGTTTTGGAAGCGCGACAATTGCGTTGGTGATCTGGTCGCGACGCAATCGCGTCGAACGCGATCTTTGACTACATGGATCAGGCAAATTCATGTGATCCAGAGATCCTGGAACGCTTGCAATCCGCCGCGTGACCTCGCGCGTTAGAACGCTATGCATAGTTAAATCGAACGCAAGCGAAGAGGAAATCCAGGTGCGCAAATTCATAATCGTAGCAGCGTTGACGGCGTCGAGTCTTTTTTCTGGTGGCGCGCAGTCTGCCAATATTGTCGAGACCGCTTCACAAGCCGGTACATTCCAAACTTTGATTGCTGCTGCGAAAGCGGCCGGTCTGGCGGAAGCTCTGTCCAGTGGAAAGCAACTGACAGTGTTCGCTCCCACGGATGAAGCTTTTGCCAAACTGCCGGAGGGAACGGTCGAATCGCTACTCCAGCCCGAGAACAAAGACAAACTTGCGGCCATTCTAACGTATCATGTGTTGCCGCGGGAACTCACTTCGCGTCAACTGCCGCACAAGACAATTACAGTGCGCACGATAAAGCCCAGTGGTGATCGGACCCTGCGCGTGCGCAAAAGTCGGACAGGTGTGACTGTGGACAAAGCTAACGTCGTCAAGGCGGACATAAAGGCCAGCAACGGCGTGATCCACGTGATTGACAGTGTGATGCTACCGTCGCGTTGATTATAGCGTCCGAATGATACGGGGGTGGCTTTGAAGCCGCCCTTTTTTGGTACAGTCTAGTCCTCTCGTTGCTTTGCGTACTCGAATGCCTCATGGTCGGGTACAATGCCGTTTGCTTCGGGTCGATCGAATTGGGGCGTGGCTCAGTTCGTCCCCAATGTTGACGGCAAGAATGGGGACGATCGAATAATAACTTCAATAGTTCTGCTGGATGATAACGTGAGGACTGGGCGACTTGATCAAGTTAATAGTTAAGGTCGGACATTTCACATTTGATGCTTGCTTGGAAGAGAAGTTGGCTCCCAACACCTGCGCGGCCTTCAAGGCGTCCATGCCTTTCACGGGTGAAGTCGTCCATGTGCGCTGGTCGGGAGAGGGAGTTTGGATGCCGTTGGGCGATCGCGAATTCGGGGTTGGTTACGAGAACCCTACAAGCCATCCGGCTCCCGGTCATATCATTCTATATCCGGGCGGGATCAGCGAGACGGAGATCCTACTTGCGTATGGCGCAGTCGATTTCTCCAGCAAGATCGGCCAGATTGCTGGAAATCACTTTATCACCCTGACGAGCCACTTGGAGGACTTGCCCAAAATGGGTAATGTCGTACTCTGGGAGGGGGCGCAACCAATCGAGTTCAAGCTGAATTGATGGCTGAGAACACCTATTGCTTTATTGCGATTCACTCTGGAGCGAATATGGGTAATTGGTAACTGCAACGCGTCGCCGCCCTCCAGGCGCGGTTTTGGAAGGGGTGCTTGCCAGGTTCTCGTGCGTTACAATAAAGATCCACCTGATGCCGGCGCGAACTAGTGACGTACGAGCTTGGTAGCAGGGACTTATGCGCCAGTTAGTCCATGCGGAGAACTGCAGAAGCCGGGGCGACGGTGACTACGACGGTTGATATGACGGTGACGAATGGTCCAACAAGCCGATCGGGACGGATAATCACAGAGAGAATAAATTCTTCGGTTGCATCAATCCGACCTCAACTTGCGTACATTCCGGTGACGCGCAATTAGAACAGAGCACGCCAGGAAATCGGTAATCATTGACAATCGCCCTGGCAATGGACAGTGGGGAGCATAATGCTGAAGAGGCACGGGTGGCAAATATTGGCCCTGGTTGCGGTATTAAATTCATCGGTTGCAATTGCTCAACAACCGCCTGCCCGGCCAGAGCAAGTTGCTGAACCAGGGGGACAACTTCCAGGGAATCCATCACTTGGGTTGACTAAGATCGTAGAAGGACTAGTGGATCCCATCAACCTGACTCATGCTGGCGACGGATCCGGAAGACTTTTTGTTGTCGAACGCGCAGGCCGAATTCGCATCGTGACACGAGATGGAGAGCTTCGGACCGAGCCGTTCTTGGACCTGACGAGGCACCGGCCGAGTGTCATTAACCCTTCAGGCAACGTCGTACAGAGCGGTTTCATTGAGCAGGGTTTGTACTCGGTTGCCTTTCATCCGAATTTCCGGCGCAACGGTTTGTTCTTTGTCCATTTTGCTTCACTTGAACAGAATGGTGCGGGAGTCGTTCTCAGATTTAAGGTGGACCCGAGAAACCCTGACTTGGTCTCTCCGCTGAGAGCTCGGGAGACGGAAAAGCTTGTCCTGAAAGTTGAACAACCGTCTTACAATAACAATGGTGGTCAAATCGCCTTCGGACCAGACGGATACCTTTACGCGGGCTTTGGCGATGGAGGTTGGAAGGCTCCCGAAAATGTCAGTCAGGATATGTCGTCACGACTAGGCAAAATCCTGCGCATCGATGTCGATACCGATGAGCCGTTTTCCGTCCCGGATGATAATCCATTCCTTAAGGATGGTACCTCAACCCGCAGTGAGATATGGGCGATCGGCCTTCACAATCCGTACAAATTCTCCTTCGACCGACTAACGGGCAACTTATTCGTCGCCGATGTCGGCGATAGCTCGTGGGAAGAGATCAATTTCATCCCCGCGTCATCCAAAGGTGGACACAATTTTGGATGGCCCGTGATGGAAGGTAAGAATTGCTACAACCCTACTGGAAAAAAGCTTTCTGATTGCCAGACTATTGGCCAACTTCCCACTGCGCAATATGCTCATCCCGAGAAAGGCAAGACGAGTGGTGCACTGAATTGCGCGTCCGTCCAAGGCCTGGGCGTCGCGAATTATGGGCAAATGAAGGGCGTTTACTTGGTCGGCGATTGGTGTTCCGGTGTTATTTCGGGCCTGGGATGGAATGGGAATAGTTGGCAGCTACAGAAATTACTCGAGACTCCACTAAATATCACCGCAGGCGGACTTGATGAAGATGGGCGTGTCATGGTTTTGAGTGCGAAGTTTTATTCTGACGATCCGGACCCCAAAAAGCCACCGTTTGGTACACTGTGGCGTTTGGATCCGAAATAAGGGCTGGTATCTCAAAAATGCACTAGCAGCGGAACTGCGCCCCGCCCGCCCCACGCGTGTCGGTGTCATTTCTGAGTTTGTTCCAAGATCAGTGGTTGGTGCCGCACTTTGAATCCCAATCCTTGATAGGGATAGGTACAGTGTTCAGGAAGATTACGGCGGTCGCGTTGTTCGTTTCGTTCATTGCTATGTCGAGCTCGGGTCTGATGATGTTCGTCATTGAGAGGCCGTCGTTCACGATCCAGATGCACCCAGTTCACAAGGTGTTCGGTCTCTTAATGATCGTAGCCGTGATAGCGCATCTGAGCTTCAATTATCGATCCCTAACTTCCTATTTGAAGCAGCAGCGCGTAGTTGTTGCAGGCGGCGTTCTTGTCGCGGGCTTGGTTGCGCTCTATGCCGTCGCGATCAACAATGCGGTACCACCGGAGCTGGCAAAGCAGATGGACGAAGCGGCAGCGAAGGCCGAGGAGCGCTGAGCAGGGCGCAGCAGGGCTGACCAGCCCCGGTCGCAAGCTGGTAGTCGGCGACCGTTCTGGCCGCCTGAAGGGACTGAAAGGACTGAAGGGGCGCAAGTAACCGGAGCATTGGCGGGCAGCGCCACGCTGAGCATCCTGAGGAGGATCTGGAACACTTCGATCCGCAAGACGAAACGCCCTGCCCGTTAGCATGTCTTCGTCGATCGGCTCGCGTTGCGCCTCCTTCATGGCACAATCCGCGC
>JBPCWA010000550.1:0-2751 GCA_051009975.1 Hyphomicrobiaceae bacterium | reverse complement strand
ATTTTGTGGTGGCCGGCGGTTTTTATACTATCTACGTAGTTGGCATTGTCATTTTCGCTGTCGCTCCGGCAATGAAGTCCGGTGACGTGCGTGATGCACTGGTCTACGGAGCCTTGTTCGGTTTTTTCGCATACGCAACCTACGATATGACCAACTTGGCAACGCTGCGGAACTGGCCAGTGACGATGACTTGGGTCGATATGGCGTGGGGGACAGTACTGACGTCAAGCGCTGCATCGATGGGCTATATGCTGACGCGAATGTTGACTCCTTAATGCACGGGCAGATCGCACAGCGTGTCATGCCAACAACGGCAGAGTCAGCTCTAGCTGGTGTGGGATCGAGCTCCAAATACATAAAAAAAATTTGCCGAAACTCATTGGATCAGGTGCTTCGGAATTCTTTGCGGATGCAAAAGGACAGTAGGGACTTGAGCAGGAGCGCAGAAGTGCATGTTGAGCGATTCGCCATTGGCTCCTGGGCGCTGTCCGTCGAGTCAACAAAGTTGCTCGCGAATTATTCACGATAGAATTCCCGTTGCGGATTTGTTAGCGTTCAAGCTCGTTGGAGCTTGAGCATGGAACGCCGTCTATCAGCTATTATGGCAGCCGATGTCGTCGGTTATTCACGCCTGATTGGCATGGATGAAACGGGTACGCTTGCTGCTTTGCGTTCCGTCAAGAAAGAGTTGGTTGATCCAGCCCTGAAGCGTCATCGTGGACGCATTGTCAAGTTGATGGGCGATGGCTTACTCGCGGAGTTTCCTAGTGTGGTTGACGCCGTTGCAGCTGCCGTGAAAATTCAAGAAGGCGCCGTTGAGTTTTCTTCGCAATTCCCTGACGACCGAAAGATCCTTCTTCGTATAGGTGTCAATCTTGGCGATGTAGTCGTTGAGGATGGGGATATCTTCGGCGATGGCGTCAACATAGCCGCGAGATTGCAGGAGATCTCTGAGCCCGGTGGTGTGGCGGTTTCGGCGAGTGTGCATCGTGAGCTACGTGGAAAATTAGATCTTTCATTCAAGGATACGGGCGAGCAGGGGCTGAAGAACATCGCTGAGCCCGTACGCACGTGGACTTGGTTGCCAGGCCAACGTACCAGTAGGAACGATATCGCCGCGCCTGCTCTATCCGTGGTTCACCGACCTTCGATTGCTGTTCTTCCATTCAAGAACTCGTCGAACGATCCCGATCAGGAGTTTCTTGCTGATGGAATGACGGAAGATGTCATTTCGGGGCTCTCTAAATTCCACTCGCTCTTTGTTATTTCTAGCCGTTCATCTTTTGTTTTTAAGGGCACGCCTGATAATGTGCGTGATATTGGCAACGAACTCGAAGTTCGTTATGTTCATGAAGGCAGCATCCGCCGCGTTGGGAGCAGAATTCGCGTCACCGGAGAGTTGATCGATGTCGAAACTGGCAATTACCTTTGGTCAGGAAAGTTCGATCGCTCGCTAGAGGACATATTTGCTGTGCAGGACGAAGTGGCTGAGGCCATCGTCCGCGCAATTGCTCCGGAAATCGGTCAAGCAGAGATCGTGCGGGCCCAGCGCCTTCCGCCAGATAGCTTGAATGCTTGGGCTCTGTACCAAAGAGGTCTAGGCCTCTACCCTTCGGGTGTGAAGGAGGATTTCCAAACAGGCATTGAGCTGTTTGACAAAGCAGTCTCTCTGGATCCAACTTTTGTAGACGCAAAAGCAATGGGCGCTCTCCTGCGTCTTCGCTTCGTTTTCTATTTTCGTCCTGATAACACGGATGTACTTATCAAACAGGCCCAAGAGCTGTTGCAAGATGCTATGCGTTTAGATCCAAGAAATGCCATCTGCTATTCAGGTATGGGGCGGCTGTACAATATTCTAGGGCAACCTGAAGCGGCAGTCGAAGCTTGTCGAGAAGCGATTGCCTTAAACTCAAACTCCGTGCTGGCCCATATGGAATTGGCATCCGCCTTGAGTGGAAAGCATCTTTGGGTTGAAGGCATCGAGCATTTTGATGCGGCAAGAAAGCTGAGCCCGAGAGATCCGCACGTGTCCGCCACTTACGCTGGGCGGGCGATTTATTTATTCAACTTGGGGCGTTATGAAGAATGTGTTGGCTCAGCAATGACTGTGTCTCGAGGCCCCAATCCGCGTTACTGGTGTGACGCAGCGCTCGTTGCGGCTTTGACTATGCTTGGCCGCGATACTGAGGCTCAGCTTGCCAAGAAGACTCTGCTTGAAAGGAAGCCTGATTTCTCGATTTCTGCCTATACACAATTTACCAGTCGCGTAAATACTGAGACTATGAAAGAAGCTTTGCGCAAGGCCGGACTTCCTGGGTGATTGACAGGCATGTTCGGGATCTCATCACTACTGTCCATCCGTCCAATGGAAATTCCCAAACTTTTTTTCTGTATTTCCGCTTCTTCTTTTTCTAGTTTTTTGAGTGATTCTTAGTGGGCAACTGGACAGTCCGCGTAAACCTCGGATTTTAATTTTAAATTTCGCGCCCTGGGCTGTCCATGTCGATTGGACAGGGATCGGGACAGCTGGACACATGGCAACTCATGGCACGCCTTATGGACGTCCCTTCAGTGCTTATCCGTAGATCCGGTGCTTCTGCCCAGTGTGCATCTGATCCGAGGTAAAACGCCAAACGCTATGACAATTTCCCAGCGTCATGTGTCTGCAGCACCTCATCGAGTATTTCGGATATGTCCTCAATCGCCTGCATTATGTCTTCTGGGGCTTTGCCTTGCATGGCAATGTTTCGG
>JBPCWA010000549.1:0-27862 GCA_051009975.1 Hyphomicrobiaceae bacterium | reverse complement strand
GTTCTCGCGATTATCCCATATAGTGACGAGGAGGACGCGATAAGAATAGCAAACGACTCCGCTTTCGGATTGGCGGCATATGTGTCGTCGAATGACCTAGATCGTGCGCGCTACGTGGCGCGCGCGCTCAACGCCGGGATGGTACATATCAACAAAGCGCCGGCCGACCCGTTCGCGCCATTTGGCGGCACCAAGCAATCTGGCAATGGTCGGGAGTGGGGTGAAGCTGGGATTGACGACTACCTCGAAACGAAATCCGTGATGGGTTGGGCAGCAGCTTAAACCCGTTACATCTTGTAGAGTTGCGGATACGGCTGAACTGTCAGTCCCACGACCTACCTAACGTTCACAATCGATCATTTGATCTTTGCTCAGGTCGACAGCATGCCTCAACGCCCCCCCGCCGAAGCTGGAATGGTGATCGCAGAGATCGATACGCCAGCCCTGCTCATTGACCTCGATCAGTTTGAAGCAAATCTCAAGTACCTTGCAGAATTCACTCGGTCCATGGGCATCCGCCTGCGCCCTCATGCCAAAACACATAAGTCTCCGATCATCGCCAGAAAGCAAATTGCACTCGGAGCAGTCGGCCAATGCTGTCAGAAAGTTGGAGAGGCGGAAATCCTTGTCGAGGCTGGGATAGATGATATTTTGATCACTAACGAAGTATGGGGACGACGCAAACTCGACCGACTCGCCGGCCTGGCCCGACACGCCAAAATCGCTGTCTGCGTAGATCATCCGACAAACGTGGCAGATCTAAATGCCGCAGCAGATCGTGCTGGATCGAAAATATCCGTCCTCGTCGAACTTGACGTCGGCTCAAGTCGTTGCGGGGTTGCAACCCCTGATGCTGCCGTCCATCTCGCACGTGAAATCAACAAAAGTCCGAGATTGAAATTTTCAGGTCTGCAAGCCTATCATGGATCGGCTCAGCACAAGAGGTCGCTGCGTGAACGCCAGGAAGCCATCGGCTTGGCCGCTCAGAAGACTCGAGCCGCAATGATTGCGCTGGCAGAGGCGGGGTTGTCCTGCGATACCATCGGCGGCGCAGGCACCGGGACATATGAAACTGAGGCCAACAGCGGTCTTTGGAACGAGCTACAGGCAGGTTCATATGTTTTTTTGGATGCCGACTACGCCAAGAATTGTGATGCTGACGGCCGCCCTATCTCAAGTTTTGGACACAGCCTGTTTGTTCTGGCAACCGCAATGAGCCAACCGTCTCAGGACAAACTCATCGTGGACGCAGGTCACAAGGCGCTCAGCAATGATTCAGGCTTTCCAGACATCTGGGAGTTCCCTGGCGCAACCTATCATCGCCCGTCTGATGAACACGGCATGGTTGACCTCACGCACAGTGCACACAAAGCGAATGCAGGCGACAAGCTGCTCCTTGTCCCTGGTCACTGTGATCCAACGATCAACCTCTATGATTGGTATGTGTGCATTCGCGGCATGCATACAGGCCGTGCGCGAGTCGAGACCCTTTGGCCGGTAGCGGCGCGAGGTGCCGTTTTATAGGACGCGACCCTTAGCAACCGATTTTGAAAGAACGGCCGAAAAAGGAAAGCAAAAAAAGCGGCAGCGATCTGGACTACTCGCCCAGCAACAGATCCTTCGCCTCGTTGATCTTCATGGCGAGATAACTCGATCCGCCGCGATCAGGGTGCAATTTCTTCATCAGCTCACGATGTGCTTGACGGATTTCGTCTTCACTAGCTCCGTGTTTCAGGCCCAGAATTTCGTAGGCTTCATCGGTGGTCATGATGCCACCTGGACCGACCTCCGCCTGCGCTTTGGCCATGTCTTCGCGCCACGTTGGGTGGACGCGATCAAGATAAGCTTCGATGAGCTGCGCCGACTGCGGATCATCGAAACGACAATCCTGCCAGATCAATGCGAGCTCTGCCGGCGCCAACGTCTCGATTTCCCGACCGGCAAACAGGCCCTTGAGCACCCGACCTGTCATTGCGCCGCTCTCCAAGTCGAGCTCCATCTCAAGATGATCGGTCCGGACAGAAGATGTCTGAGCAGCTGTCCTTCCTGCGGAACGAACGCCACCGGAGTGGCCAAAAAACAACCAAATTGCAAAGGTGATGAGTGGCAGACCATAAGCAACGGCACCGCGTACCAGTAGCGCCACGCCGATCGCCAGGATAATCGTACCGACTCCCCAACGAATGTGACGTGCAAGCTTGCCGCTGTTGGCACCCGCAATCGAATGCAAAAAGAAGAGTACGATCAACAGTACTGCAAATCCAAGCAACAACGCCTGCATCGCCGTAAAAAACTCCCTATGATTTCATTTGCTCGATGAGCAAACGCGCAGCGCGTCCCCCATGGCGTTGACTGTAGTCGCTGAGCGCCGCGCGCCCGCCTGCTGCATAGACGGCGACGGCTGACAACAGCTCTCGCAACTGCGCAGCTGCTCCTGTATTGAAACGGCAATAGGCTCCCTTTGTTAGCCGCGCAATTTCGCGAAACGCCAATTCGGCCTGTTGATCGCTGCCCTCTTGAAAAATGAATACGGGCACACCGTGGATTGCAAGTTCGCCCGCGTGACCGCACAGGACATCCACCTCCTCCTCCATGCAATCGCCAACATAAACCAAGGCACTCACCTTGCGCAGCTTAGTCTCACTGGTTGTGTGGGTTAAAACCTTACCGATTTGCGTAAATCCGCCTGCGCAGTGGACAGTGGTCATGAGCCGCGAGAGCGCGTCTGGATTTGAGACCCATTTCGAGGCCCGGCACTCACCCGCGCCTCGGAAATAGACCAACTGAATATCGAGGTCACCAATTTGCTTGACCGCACGAAACATTTCGGCCTGTAGGCCGAGAGCCATGTCCCAGGTCGCCTGCCTGCTCATCGTCGCATCCATGGCAAAGACGAGGCGTCCTCGTCCTGCCGACGACACCGGACTGATTGACTTAAGTTGGGCAAGGAACTCTGCGACGTCCTTGTCTGGCGGTTTCGCAGATGTTCCAGTCCGACGCTGGGGCACGCGTTGACCGGGCTGCGATTCCTGGTCTCCGCAGCGATCCGCTTTTCGCCCATGGCGTGGGGTAGTCCCGTCTTTCTTACTCATCATTCCCCATCGTATCGTCTTAACCTATCGTTTCGGATAGCCTCGCCGCTTCGGCCAAACCTGTCGCTTTCAATATCACTTCGTGCTGATCGCTCTCATAGTTCAAACTCAAACCAAGAAATTCGCCCCATCTGATGTTTTGACCAAACGGGTCTCCGCGGATCACTGCATCGCCTCAATCTGTGGCAGCCTCGACCGGTGTGTTCGTTGTGTTGGAGGTCTGCGATGTGTTCGGCCTATCCCGCGTCTCCTGCATATGATGTGCATTTGAGGTCTTATCGGTCAAATTCAACAGTTGGATGTTACCGCCCGTGGCTGTGATATCCGTCGTCACCACGCGTTCCATCGCAAATCGGGTCAAATAGTTTGGGCCACCAGCCTTCGGACCAGATCCCGAGAGCCCCACGCCCCCAAACGGTTGAACACCAACAACTGCTCCGATCTGATTGCGATTGACATATATATTGCCCATACGAACTTGCGCGGAGATTTTGTTCACAGTCTTCTCAATTCGGCTGTGAACTCCGAGCGTCAAGCCATAGCCAGCTCGGTTTATCGCTTGGCTGACCCGATCCAAATGCCCCTGAGAATACCGTATCACGTGCAGGATCGGTCCGAACACCTCCTGCTCTAGCTCTGACATGGCGGCTATTTCGTAAATCGCCGGCGAAACAAAGGTACCGACATCACATTGTCGCGGAAGTTCAATGTCGACGAAACATTTGGCCGTTCGGCCGAGGCGTGCCTTGTGCGCCTCGAGGCGGTCCTGGGCGTCCGTATCAATAACAGGCCCGATGTCAGTTCCAAATTCGATCGGGTCGCCGATCCGCAACATTTCGCTGGCTCCGACCAGCATCGCTATCAGATCATCGGCTATGTCGTCCTGCACGAAGAGCACGCGAGCTGCCGAACACCGTTGGCCCGCTGAGTCGAATGCTGAGAAAATGACATCGCGTGTCACTTGCTCTAGGAGCGCGGAAGAATCAACGATGACAGCGTTCACACCACCTGTCTCAGCGATGAAAGGTACGATCTCATCGCGCCTATCCGTCAATGCCTTCTGGATAGACCAGGCCGTCTCGTTAGAGCCAGTGAAGGCCACTCCCCGCGATCGCGCGTCGGCCACCAAGAGTGCGCCAACTGTGCCGTCACCCGGCAGGAGGTGAAGAACATCTCCAGGGACCCCAGCTTCGTGAAAAAGTTGCACCGCGGCGAACGCCGTCAATGGAGTTTGCGCGGCCGGCTTGGCCAGCACCGTGTTACCGGCAGCCAGAGCTCCGGCGATCTGACCAGTAAAAATCGCAAGCGGAAAATTCCAAGGAGAAATACAAACAAACGGCCCCCGCCCGCATAGCGATAGCACATTCGTTTCTCCAGTTGGTCCTGGCAAGTCAGTCGAATCCGCGAACAATCGGCGCGCCTCGTTGGCATAGTAGCGCAGGAAATCGACGGCCTCGCGAACATCTCCAAGAGCGTTTGCCAGCGTCTTCCCAGCCTCGCGAACAATGACCGCCATGAGGCGATCGCGGCGCCGCTCGTAGAGGTCAGCGACTCGTTCCAAGATAACCGCACGCTCCTCGCCTCCACGTTGATCCCAAGATCTGCTCGCCGCATGCGCGGAATCGAAGGCCAATTCTACATCGGCTTGCGTCGCCTGACGAACGCGGCCCAGACGCTCGCGACGATCGTGAGGACAATAAACAACATTGGCTATATCATTTGGAGGCAAGCCGACTTCGCCGTTCACGATTGGTCCAGCCTCAAGACATTCTTCCAAGGTGCTTGCCATACCGTCCAAAACGGGATTGCGCACCATTGGCTCACTCAGGGCCAAGCCCAGGCTGTTGCGACGCGTTGGACCAAAGAGCGCGGGCGGTCGCGGCAGCATGAGACGCGCCTTTGCAGAACCACTATCACGCTCGAAATCGACTGCAGCTATTGGGTCAGAAACGATGTCCGCGATCGGCAGCGCGTCATCCGTCAAACGATTGACAAATGAAGTATTGGCCCCATTCTCCAGTAACCTCCGTACAAGGTAGGCGAGCAAGTCCTCATGCCCGCCAACGGGCGCATAGATGCGGCAAGGCCGCGCGGTAACATTGGCGCGGACCAACTGTTCGTAGAGCGCTTCCCCCATCCCGTGCAGTCGCTGAAACTCGAAGTCGCGCTCTTGGCCACCGATCGCGGCCGATGCGAGCGTGTGAGCGTTGTGTGTGGCAAACTGCGGATAGAATGCACTGCTGTCCCCGAGGAGCAAACGCAAGCATGCCAGATAGGACACATCCGTGTGCAGTTTGCGAGTCAGCACCGGATAATCAGCCAGCCCTTGCTCCTGCGCCCATTTTATTTCACTGTCCCAGTAGGCACCTTTGACCAACCGAACGGGGAGCCGACGGCCAGTAGCTCGCGCCAGCTTGCGCAACCATCTCAACGCGGGAATGGCGCGTTTACCGTACGCCTGAATTGCAAGTCCAAGACCGTTCCAGCCCGCAAGCTCTGACCGAGCACAGAGCATTCCAAACAACCACAACGTCAAATCCAATCGATCCTGTTCTTCAGCATCGATGGTCACACCGAGACCCAGAACACGCGCATCAGCAACAAGTTGCAGAAGGCGCGGCACCAGCTCCTCGCGGAGTTGGTTTTCTTTGCCCGGCTCGAATCGCGGGTGAATGGCGGAAAGTTTTACGGAAATACTTGGTCGGCCAAAAATGGCATCCAAGCTCGGATCGACAAGCGGGCCCGCGTCCGCGCCGACCGCATGCAAGGCTTCATTGTAGCGATCAAAATACCGGAGCGCGTCACGCTCCGTCATCGCAGCTTCTCCCAGCATATCGAAGGAAAACCGACAGCCAGCGTCAGCAAGGGGACGCGCGCGCGTCAGTGCTTCCTGGATTGTTCGCCCCAACACAAACTGGTCCGCCATCACGCGCATCGCGTGGCGGAGTGCGTTTCGAATGACGGGTTCGCCGGACCGCCGAAGGAGAGCCCCAAAGAGCCGCGATAGTCCTTGGCGATCTTGCGGCGTTGCCAGTTTCACAATTTTGCCCGTTAGCAAAAGCCCCCAGGTCGAAGCGTTTACAAACAATGATTCGGAATTGCCGAGATGATCCGCCCATCTTCCACTGCCGATCTTATCTGCTATAAGAGCATCAGCGGTCTCGGTATCGGGAATGCGCAACAACGCCTCGGCCAAGCACATCAGAATAACGCCTTCTTCATTGGAAAAGCCGTATTCCTTCATGAAGGCATCGATACCCCCATGCCCTTGACCACATTGGCGTACGCCCTTGACAAGCCGACTGGCGAGTTCGTTGACCCGTCTACGTTCGTTATCCGTGACTACGATGCGATCAATCAAACCACCGACAAGTTGCGTTTCTTCTGCGAGATGGAACTCGAATATCTCTGACCGAGGTGGGAGTTCGCCGCCGTCTTCGATCACTCGGCTTGCATCAAACACTGCCATCGGCCATCCCTCCGCAAATCGATATTCGAAAATCATCATACTCTAAACTTAGTATCTTGGTCATTTGCCATGCCCAATCGTCCGACAGGTCACGAAGTGTTTGCAAAAGCCGCTGAAATCGCGACGAAAGGGTGGCTTTCGCGGCACGCAAAGTGTATTGGATACTGACTGTTGGCTATCGGAACGCGAGGCCGCGGTTTGGCAAACATCGATTATGTCAGTCGGATTCAGGATTTGCATCGCTGTGTCGACGCTTGGCGGCGTGCTGGCGAGTCGATCGCGCTCCTTCCCACGATGGGCGCGTTGCACGAGGGTCACCTTTCTTTGGCGCGAATTGGTCGGGCCCACTGTCGCAGGCTCATTGCGTCAATATTCGTCAACCCGACGCAGTTTGCCCCGTCCGAGGACTTTTCTTCCTACCCTCGGACCCTTGAGAATGACCTCGCCAAACTTGATGCAATTGGCTGTGATCTGGTCTGGGCGCCAGGCGCAGATGCAATGTACCCCGACCGATTCGCGACCTCCATCGTCCCGCTAGGCGCAGCAAGTGGTCTTGAGGCAGATTTTCGGCCACAATTTTTCACGGGGGTTGCGACAGTCTGTTGCAAGCTTTTTTTACAGACCCAGCCGCATGTCGCACTCTTTGGCGAGAAAGATTATCAACAGCTTTGCGTTGTTCGTCAGATGGTCCGCGATTTGAATTTACGATTGGAGATTGTAGCTGGCCCTACCATTCGAGAACCTGACGGTTTGGCAATGAGCTCACGCAATGCCTATTTATCTGCAAAGGAACGTAAAATCGCGGCCGCGATTCACCCAACGCTTCTGCGCGCTGCTGCGGCATTCCGGGACGGGCTAGAACCGAAAACCGCGACGGAGATGGCCTCTCGGCAACTTGTCGAAGCTGGATTTGATGAGATCGACTATGTTGCGATCCGCGACAGCGAGACGCTACATCCGGTTCCGCGCGGTAGCAAAACTGCTGCACGCGTCCTTGCCGCAGCCCGGTTAGGAACCACCCGATTAATCGACAATATTGATAGTACGGCACGCGTGTAGCAGCAGCGCCACAGCTTGCATTGCGACGCGTTGCATGTCACGTACAGGGTGAAGCGCATTGGATTCGTCTTGAACGTCTCCGGTTCGGCGTGGCGACAAGGTTTGCGCAAACTTTTTACCACGGCCGCGGAGCGAACAACGGAATGGCGAAGCCCGAACGCACCTCTTCTCAGCGCGAATTATTCACACGATCACAGGATGCCATGACCCGTAAGCAGGCGGCCCAAGCCCGCAAGACAAACGACGCTTCGGATGATTATACAGCTGCTGACATCGAGGTTCTCGAGGGCCTAGAGCCGGTGCGAAGGCGGCCCGGTATGTATATCGGCGGCACCGACGAAAAGGCATTGCATCATCTTTTCGCTGAAGTCATCGACAACGCGATGGACGAAGCAGTAGCCGGGCATGCGAGTTGGATTGAAGTTCATCTGGACAGCGAAGGCGCGTTGTCTGTCACGGATAATGGTCGAGGTATTCCTGTTGATCCTCACCCCAAATATAAGTCCAAATCTGCGCTCGAAGTCATTATGACCACACTACATGCCGGCGGCAAATTTGATGGGAAAGCCTACAATACCTCCGGTGGGCTTCATGGTGTCGGCGTTTCTGTTGTCAACGCGCTATCCGAAACCCTCGAGGTGGAAGTAGCGCGAGGACAGCAGCTTTATCGCATGGTATTCACCCGCGGAGTCCCACAAGGCAAGCTGCAAAAGCTCGGGTCCATCATGAATCGTCGCGGGACCAAGGTTCGCTTCGTACCCGATGAGAAAATCTTTGGTTCATCCACAAAGTTCGAGCCAAAGCGCCTGTTTAAAATGGCGCGATCCAAGGCTTATCTTTTTGGAGGAGTTGAAATTCGCTGGTCATGCGACCCCGAAGCCATCAATGACGATACGCCCCCCAAGGCCACTTTCCATTTTCCAGGAGGCTTGAAAGAATACCTCAAAGCTACGATTGAGGGTCAGACATTGGTGACGAAGGATTTGTTCTCAGGTCGTGTAGAAAAAGAGGGCGGGCACGGATCGGTTGAGTGGTCTATCGGTTGGGTGGCGAGCCATGATGGCTTTGTCAACTCCTATTGTAACACCATCCCGACCCCTGATGGTGGCACCCATGAAAACGGCATGCGGGCTGCCCTATTGCGCGGTCTCAAGAATTACGGCGAACTCGTCGGTAACAAGAAGGCAAGCCAAATAACTGGTGACGACGTTATTGGTACAGCCGCAGGGATGTTGTCGGTCTTCATCCGTGAACCGGAATTTCAAGGTCAGACCAAGGATAAACTGGCGACTCAGGAAGCCACCCGCATCGTCGAAACCACAGTGCGCGATGCTTTCGACCACTGGTTGGCCGATTCTCCGCAACAAGCCAACAAGTTGCTCGATTGGGCAATTGACCAGGCAGAAGATCGCCTCCGCAAGCGTCGCGAACGCGATATCTCACGACAGAGCGCGACCCGCAAATTGCGCCTCCCAGGAAAGCTGGTTGACTGTTCCTCAAACAGCAAGATCGGGACCGAAATTTTTATTGTGGAAGGGGACTCAGCAGGAGGATCTGCCAAACAAGCGCGTGATCCCAAAACACAGGCTGTCTTGCCGCTGCGTGGCAAGATTTTGAACGTGGCGAACGCATCTTCGCAAAAGCTCAATCAAAACCAGATGTTGTCCGATCTGATACAGTCGCTCGGATGTGGGATCGGCAGGCAATTCCGACTTGAAAGCCTGCGCTACGAGCGCGTCATTATTATGACGGATGCTGATGTCGACGGAGCTCACATAGCATCGCTCCTCATCACGTTCTTCTATCAGGAGATGCCGGATCTGATTGCCGGCGGCCATTTGTTCATCGCCGTGCCTCCACTTTTCAAAATATCGCAGGGCAACAAAACTCACTATGCGCGGGACGATAAAGAGAGGGAAATACTGCTCGAGAGCGATATTTTCAAAGGCAATCAGAAAATCGAAATCAGCCGGTTCAAAGGTCTGGGTGAGATGAATGCTTCACAATTGAAAGAGACCGCTATGAATCCGACGAAACGTACAATGTTGCGCGTTGAAATCGGAGACGGCGACCGCAGTGAAATCGGTCAAGCCGTCAATGCCCTGATGGGATCGAAACCGGAAGCCAGATTTCGTTTCATACAAGAGCGGGCCGCTTTCGCATCAGATCTTGATATTTAATCTCGAGTAATCTGGTCCGCTGTCTTCATTGCGCGAATGTCGCATGACGCACATCGCAGAGCAGTTGAGAGAGACGTACCGTTTCCAAGGGTTCACCATCCACTCGAGCAGATCGGAGTACGCGGCCAATATGGTCGGTAGCGTCAATTTCCTCCAATCGCTCTTTCTAATCGCTCTGTTTCATCGTGCTCGTCATCCGCATTCATAAATGGATCTAGCCATGGAAATCGTCAACAGGATGCGCGATCGTCGTTTTCTACTCGGTATCACTTGAGTAGATGTACCCTTCGCCATTGGATTGTCGACGAATGGAACCAAATGACGGCGGTGGAAAATGCGAGGGAAATAGAATGTGGCCGGTATCTGCGTGTCGCTCCAAAAGTGCGGTGCGCGTCTCGCGTGCCAAATCCTCATCCGTATCGGCGATCGTCGACAAAGCGGGGTAGTGAAGCTGCAGGCGATGATGAATAGCATCGCCTGTCATTAACCCGCGGCCGTCACCAGACTCAAGATTGACGACCACATGGCCCGGGGAATGACCGTGACACGGCTCCAACCAAACCCCAGCGTCGATCTCGAAATCATCCTCAACCAGGATAGCCTTTTCTGCGCGCACTATTGGAGCAACACTATCTGCGAACCCCGGTCCATGCCGGCCACTGGGATCTCTGGTGTAGGCATCATTCCAGAAATCGTATTCCCGTCGCGCCATAATATACTTAGCATTCGGAAAAGTAGGTGACCAGACGCCACTAACAAGACGCGTATTCCAGCCAACATGATCCCAGTGCAAATGGGTACACATCACATAATCTACCGCCTCAGGATGGACACCTGCTGCGGCAAGAGCTTCGAGATAATCGGTCGCAAGGTTGGAAAATGCCGGCCGAGAAGGCCGCTGTTTGTCGTTGCCACAGCACGTATCGATCAAAATCGTATATCGTCCCGTGTTCACAACATAGCTGTGAAAGCTCAGAATCATTTCGTCAGCAGATGTTAAATTTCCAACCGGCAGAAGCGACCGAACAGTTCCCAACATCTCCACTGTCAGTTCTGGGAAAAACTCCAGAACTGGCATAAGCGGCGCTGTCATCTCTGGCACCCGCCGCACATCAAAGGCTCCAACGCGGATCGCATCCATTTTCATGGGAGCTGTTGTCCATTCAGCATGTTATCACTGGGCCGCGGTCTCCATGGCCGGTTTATCCTGCGGATTATTCGCTAACTCGTCATTGGCTTTCACTGGGGCTTTCACTGGGGCTTTCACTGGCTGGCGTAATCCAACCGACGACCGCGCCACCTGCGTCCTGCAGAATTGCAATGCGACCAACCCCCGAAATATCAAAGGGTTCTCTCATTACCATCGCTCCAGCTGCTTTTGCTTGGGCTAATCGCGAATCGATATTGTCAACCGCGATGTAGCTGAGCCAATGCGCCGGTGTGCCAGCCGGAATGTGTGAAGGCATCGCCATGATCCCGGCAAGCGGTTGCTCGCCATGCATTGCCACCCAGTAGGTCGATCCATCTGACATCGCCATTTCATCGAACGTCCACCCGAGCACGCCCACATAGAAGTCTCTCGCCGCGTCGACGTCGTTTGTCAGGAGTTCATTCCAATAAAACGCCCCATGCTTCCAACTGGTCATCGCGATGTCCTTGCAAAAAAAATCGATCGACAGATGCGGTCGAAACGGGCCCTATTTGGCTTTCGCCGAACCGGTCTGATCAAGCTTATCAATACGGGTTGCATCTGCCAACGGTCCGTGTTCTTCGGCACGCAGTGGATTACGTGCGCAGACAAAATCGCATTCGATGCGTCTGAACTATCGACAAAGACCGTCAATACCTCAGACCATGTTTTACGCGGACCTGAGACGACACTTTAGTCGGGCGACACTCTGGACAATGCTCTAAATCACGCCTAAGCGTCGGATCCGTTGCAATCCGCAAGATGTTCTCATGGCTGAACCTACGCTCAAGCAGCTCAAGTACTTTCTAGCCGTAGCCGAGTACCGCCATTTCGGTCAGGCGGCCACACAATGTGCCGTTACTCAACCAGCGTTATCCATGCAAATTCAGGAACTTGAACGCATTGTAGGCGCACCACTCATTGAACGGACGCGCCACGGCGCCTACTTGACCGCAGCCGGCACCAGATTGGCAGAGCGCGCCGCACTGGTAATCCACCAAGTCAGAGACCTGGTCGACGACGCGCGCCAGCAAGACAGAATCCTCTTGGGTCCCCTAAGGTTGGGAGTGATCCCTTCGATTGCTCCCTATCTACTGCCCCCGCTTCTACCGAGACTCAAGGATACATACCCGGACCTCGATTTGCACGTTCGTGAATCTCAAACGGAGCGCTTGCTTGAAGAGCTCACGAATGGTCGGTTGGATGCCTTGATTTTGGCCTTGCCCGTCAATCACGAAGATATCACCACAGAACCATTATTCGATGACCGCTTCCTCTTGGCGCGACCGAAAGTCGATAAAGCCGGCGTGAAATGTCGCGCGGCTGACGAGGCTTTGCAAAGTAAGCGCCTTCTTCTGCTTGAAGAGGGACACTGCCTGCGAGACCAAATCTTATCCTATTGTAGTAACCATGCCGTAAGGCGGGTGGATACATTTGAGGCCGCCAGTCTCACAACCATCGTCCAGCTGGTAGCCAATAATTTCGGGATTACTTTGGTTCCAGAGATTTGCGCTCCCGTCGAGAGTCGCGACTTTGGCATACAGCTCAATCGATTTACCGATCCAGAACCATTCCGCACCGTGGCCCTGGCTTGGCGCCGGTCAAGCCCTCGCCTACGAGACTTTGACGCCATCGGTATGGCCGTCAAGGCCGTTGGTCGCGATATCCTTGAGAGCGTGCGGCGAAGCGTCGATCCCGCGCTCGCCGTGGAACCCGGACGGTCGACGGAACGTGTCCGTTAGATGTAGATCGCAACACCGCCCCAATCATGGTGGCAGAGAACACCCAAGAGCGTTTTTAAGGCAGGAGGGAAACAATGCACGGACGGGCGTTGGCTGCAGAATTTACCGGAACATTTGCTATTCTATTCGTGCTGTTCGGCGCTGCCACGATCTCAGCAGGGTCCGCTGATGCAACGACTGTAGTCGCTCTCGCAGTGGGTTGCGCAATCATTGGGGTCACATACGCACTAGGAGCGGTGTCCGGTGGTCATTTCAATCCAGCTGTTACACTGGGCCTCGTCGCCGGAGGTCGCTTCGACATCGCCCACGCTCCAGGCTTCATTGTTGCTCAAACAGTCGGCGGAATGTTGGCAGCTGGCGCAATCCAATTCCTATTGCTTGGCCTACCTAGCCAGGATGCTTCCGCAGGGCAGGCGTGGACCCAGGTCGCCAATGTCGTCGGCGATCAATGGCCGTCTATTTGGTCAGCCGCGCTTTGCGAATTCTTGCTGGCAGCACTGTTTGTAATTGTCTTTATGGGCGCCACTTCTCGATCTGCAGCTGCTGCACTGGCGCCGATAGCAATCGGGATGAGTTTTGCTGCATTCTATGTCGTGGCCGTGCCGGTCACCAATGGTGGACTAAATCCGGCGCGTTCGACGGGCGCAGCCGCATTCGCGGGTCTACCGGCACTTGCTCAGCTATGGTTTTTTTGGATTGTCCCGATCATTGGCGCGGTCGTGGGTGGCATCTGGGCACGCCTTATACTCAACGAACAAAAAAACAACTAATCCGCCCATGTCCAATACTGCCGACACTGTCGCTCAGCTCACACTCATTCGACGCGCTAGCACACGACCGGGCCAAACTCTGCGGTCTCTGCGGTAAGATTTTCACCGTAGCCAACGCTCAACTTCGTCGTGTATTTACACGCAACTTTAAGCGAAAAACTAGCGATTCAGGACGAACGCTTCCAACATTTAGCCGAATTTCGTGCGAAATCACGACAATCGTTGCAACTCCGGCGCCAATCTCTTGCATTTCTTTGCGACTTATGTCAGCACCCGTTAAAGACTTGGCGTAACAGCACGCCGTGCGAACTGGGCGCCCCAGTACTAGTGGTTAAATCGTCTTCCAGCTCGATAATTATGGCGTAGCCTGGCGAACGTTGTGTCACTGATAGGTTCGACATGGTGAGTTTGCAGATAGATTCGCAATTTTCAATCCATGGTGGAGAACAGAACCTTTGCATAATCCCAGCTTTTCCAAACTTGGATTGAGCGCCAAAGTCGAAGCCGCCGTCGCCACCGCAGGCTACGCAACCCCCACTCCAATTCAGGCGCAGGCTATTCCGGTCGCTGTAACTGGCCTGGACATTCTTGGGATCGCTCAGACCGGTACCGGAAAAACAGCTTCTTTCACTCTGCCGATGATCACTCGGCTGGAAACCGGCCGGGCACGCGCGAGGATGCCGAGATCCTTGATTCTCGCGCCCACGCGAGAGCTTGCAGCCCAAGTTGCGCAGGCCTTTGAGAGCTACGGCGTCAATCACAAGCTCAATATTGCGCTACTCATTGGTGGCGTGTCCTTCGACGATCAAGAACGTAAGTTAGATCGGGGTGCCGATGTATTGATTGCTACGCCGGGCCGACTTATCGATCATTTCCAGCGTGGAAAACTGTTACTTACTGGCGTCGAAATCCTCGTCATTGACGAGGCTGACCGCATGTTGGACATGGGGTTCATACCCGACATCGAGAAAATTTGCAGACTATTGCCGCCGCAACGCCAAACTCTCTTTTTTTCGGCGACTATGCCACCTGAAATCCAGCGCTTGGTGGATCAGTTTCTCAGGAACCCCGTACGCATTGAAGTTGCTCGACCAGCGACGACTGCCAATACCATCCGCCAATCATTCCGATTCTGCCCTGATAGCGAGGACTGGGCCAAGCGCGAAATTCTTCGAGAGCTGATCCAAGCTCAAGACGTGAAGAACGCAATCATATTCTGTAACCGCAAGCGAGATGTCGCAATACTGTTCAAATCTCTAACCAAGGACGGCTTCAATGCCGGCGCATTGCACGGTGATATGGATCAGGCTAGCCGGATGGCCACTCTAGACAAATTCAGAACCGGTGAAATCAAATTTCTTGCAGCAAGCGACGTTGCGGCTCGGGGCCTGGATATTCCCGACGTGAGTCATGTCTTTAACTTTGACGTACCGTGGGCAGGCGACGACTACGTGCACCGGATCGGTCGAACAGGGCGGGCCGGTCGCGAAGGCGTTGCAGCGACGCTCGTTACGGTGGACGACCTCAAGCAAATTCGCGAGATTGAGAAAATCATCGGTCAAGCCCTGGCTTGGGATGGACAACCACCCAGCGACGACGACTTTGACAATGCCGGCAAGAAGAAACAACGGGGAAGAGCCGGGCGTTCCCGCGGATCCAGTGCTACCTCAGAGCGCAGGAACCCTACTCGCGGGAAACGTACAGGTGCCACCAGTCACGCTGTAAAAAAGCCAACCTCGGCAATTCCACAAGACCGCGATCGTAGTATGGAGCGCGGCACGCAAAGCAACCGAGCCGAGAGCAAGCATCAGGCACCTGCTGGTGGCTTCACGGCGGACTCTATCCCGGCATTTCTTCAGCGGCCAATAAGACCGGCAAAGAATCGCAAACCGGTAAAAACCGCAGGCGCTTAGACCCAGCTCAGCTGCACCGCGTCCTCGGTCTTATTTTCGTTTGCCGGTGGTCTTTCGTCTTTTTTGAGAGGGTGGAGGTTGACCTTTCGCCTTCTTCGCAGCGGCGGACTGAGCAGCACGAAGGGCGTTTTCGGCCCATACGCGCATTTCGTCTGGATCGTCAAAAACTCGCTCGGGTGCGCGCCAATAGCTCATGACTGCGCGCTTGCCGCCTTTGGCCTGATAAATGAAGGGCTCAAGCCCCTCATTTTCGAATGTCTGTTTGGATTGATCGTCAGACTTGAAATAAAGAGTCTCGTCTGCCACAAGTGCAAACATCAGATCATCTAAGAAAACGCCCGCCCCACCGAACATGCGGCGTACGACGACGGGGCCCACAACCGACAACTGCTCTTCAATGAAACTATTGTAGTTGGTGCTCATTCGGTCACCTCCAGCAAACATAGGGCAAACTACACCGCGAAAACCCATTCAACGTGTGTAGCATCCCGCAATGCTAGCGTCCTAAGCTAGCGTCCTGGGTCAAAAACCGCGCCCCGGCTGGAGCAAATATGCTCGTTCTGGTGGTGTAGACGTCCGGTTGAGCACGGCGTTCCGGTGCGGGTAGCGACCGAACGCCAAAATCACTTTTCGATGTTTTTCAGCAAAACGCAGGAAATTTTCATCGCCCAAAGCCGAAAAGAGTGCCACCGACACGTCCTGATCAGAAAGTGTTTCGCTATGTTCAAAGGGCAAATAAAAGAACACACGTCGATGATTGCTGAGATGCCGATCGAAACCTCGACCAATAGCCCGACGCGCTAATAACCGCGCCTTTTCATCGGTTGCGAATGCGACAGGATCGTTTCGGAACATATTGCGAGAAAATTGGTCAAGAACGATTGTTGCCCCGAGCGCTGTGTCCGCATCGCGCACGAGTTCTCCCACTGGCTCGCGCGCTACAAATGCATGTGTTTGCGAGAACCGCGCCCGGATCAATTCGTCGGTTGCATCGCATTTAGTGAACCAGTCATCGGGTTGGATTTCACGGAACCAAAAAGTCAAAACCTCTCGCGCCCAACCATCTGTCGGAGGTCCAATCATTCGCCGCCAGTGCCCAACCTCTCAAGTTGACTTTCTTGCGCCGGCTGAAGCTCGACCGACTCCCCGCACCCACAAGCTGATGTTTGATTAGGATTGTTGAACACAAACTGTGCTGAAAGCTTATCAACCTTGTAGTCCATCTCGGTGCCAAGAATATAAAGCGTCGCCATAGGGTCGATTAAGACTTTGGCTCCATTGTATTCTACCTGCTCGTCAAATTTGCCGACCTCCTCAGCCCAATCGAGGGTATATTCCATGCCGGCGCATCCGCCCTTTTTTAGACCTATCTTAAGGCCAACCGCGTTTGGTTTTGTTGCCAGCATCTGGCGTACTCGATCAGCTGCTGAATCGGTCAGCGTCATTATCTGTGGTCGCGAGCCTGGTGCATTCGTCATGCCAAGCGCTCCTTTACGGTCGATAGTGTTGAGGCCAACGCACCTAGAACATATTCAAGGCGAGACGCGCTTCATCGGACATTCTGCTCATGTCCCATGGCGGATCAAACGTGAGTTCAACGGTTGTCCCGCTTACACCAGGTACAGAGTTCACCGCGTTCTCAACCCACACCGGCATATCACCGGCCACTGGACAACCAGGAGCGGTCAACGTCATTTCAACGTGCACGTGCCTATTGTCGTCGACATCAATCTTGTAAATCAATCCAAGCTCATAGATGTCCGAAGGAATTTCTGGATCATACACCGTTTTGATGGACGCAACGATATCTGCGGTCAATTGCTCGATTTCTTCCTGCGACAGTGCCGAACCCGGCACCGGGCACCCGCCCTCAGCGACCGACGGCGGGTTCTCTAGGCCAGAACCTGTACCAAACTGTGGAACATCTGGCCGATCACGTTGTTCCATCCCATCATCCATGTCTCATTCCACATCTCGCCACTTATTCCACGTTGAGTCTCAAAAGCCGCTGAAGGTAGTCTCATGCGGCCTAGATCATGCGAACAGCTCATGGGCACGCTTAAGCGAATCGATCAACACATCGACATCATCCTTGGTATTATACATACCAAATGAAACTCGGCACATCGCCGATACGCCGAACCTGTCCATGAGTGGTTGTGCACAATGATGACCAGCGCGGATGGCAACCCCCGAACGGTCCACGACCGTCGCCACATCGTGCGGATGTAACCCGTCTATTGTGAACGAAATAATAGCGCCCTTGCCCGGAGTTTCACCATAGATTTTTAACCAGCTCAGCTGACTTAGTTTTTCGTTAGCATACTCCAGAAGATCGTGCTCGTAAGCGGCGATTTCGTGCCGGCCAATCTGCATGATGTAGTCTAGCGCAGCATTCAGGCCGACCGCCTCGACGATGGGCGGGGTGCCCGCCTCAAATCGCGATGGCGTCGGACCATATGTGACAGCGTTGACGCCGACACTCTCAATCATCGCACCGCCCCCGAGAAATGGTGACAGCTGAGACAGTAAATCTTTCTTGCCGTACAAGACGCCTATACCCGACGGCCCGTAAACCTTGTGGCCCGTAAAGGTGAAATAATCGACGTCCAGCTCTTGTACATCGACAGCCATATGCACCGCCGACTGAGCACCGTCAACAAACACCGGAACAGCATGCCCCCTAGCTATTCGTACGACGTCTTCCAACGGAACGACGGTTCCAAGCACATTGGACATGTGTGTCAGAGCAATCATCTTCGTGCGTGGAGTTATCAGGCGCTCGAACTCATCAATCAGGAACTCGCCCGTATCAGACACGGGAGCCCACTTTATAATGGCGCCTTTGCGCTGCCTGAGGAAGTGCCAGGGAACGATGTTGGCGTGGTGCTCCATAATCGACAGGATGATCTCATCGCCCTCGGTTATGTTATCCATCCCCCAAGAGTAGGCCACAAGGTTTACCGCCTCAGTAGCGTTCTTGGTGAAAATGATTTCGTCTGCATCGCGCGCATTGATGAACCGCCGGCACGCCTCACGCGCATCTTCGTACCTTTGGGTTGCGGCATTCGACAAATAATGAATGCCACGATGCACATTTGCGTATTCAAACCTCATGCAGTGATCCATCGCCTCGATTACGACATTCGGTTTTTGAGCGGACGCCGCGCTATCGAGATATACCAATGGTCGATCGTTTACCTCTCGGTAAAGGATCGGAAAATCCGAACGTATTCGGTCTATGTCTAACGATTGGCCATTCGAGATGGCGTGGAGATTGGAAGCTGCTGACACCTACTGGCTCCTTAATTCTCGGTTGCTTCGAGCCAACGGCGGGCCAATTCTTGCAAAGAGTCCGCAAGTGCTTCGTTTGCAACTTGATCGATCGCCTCAGTGATGAACGACTGGATCAGCAATGCCCGCGCTTGCTCTTCCGGAATGCCCCGTGAGCGACAGTAGAATATAAGATCTGGATCGATTTCGGCGCAGGTCGACCCGTGTCCGCAGACGACATCGTCTGCATAGATCTCCAGTTCGGGCTTGGAATCGAACTCGCATGCTTCAGACAGCATGAGCGCTTGCGCCATCTGCTTTCCGTCGGTCTTTTGCGCTTCGGGTTGAACGATCACCTTGCCTTGAAAAACACCGCGTGCCTCGTCATCCAGAACGCCTTTGAAGAGCTCTCGGCTTTCACAGCCCTCGACCTCGTGCCGGACGACTAAGGTTGTATCAATATGTTCGCGGTGGCGACCAAGAAAAGCGCCAGATATGTCAAGTTTGGCGTTCTCGCCAGAGTAACGCGCAAAGACCTGATTGCGCACGAGCGCCATGTTTGCGGTAAACTGGAAGGCACGATAATTGGCTTGGCTACCGACAACTGTGGTCCAGGTCGCTAGGTGGATCGCGCTCTCTTCTAAGCCAACTTTGACGTGGTTGACGTGTGCCCTATCGCCAACGGAAATCTGACTAAGCGTATTCGTCTGACCGCCGGTTGTACCGGCTCTCGATACAAAGGCTTCTACAATCGTCGCACTTGCGTCTTCGCCAACCGAAATGACATTTCGCGTTGTCAACAGGTCGTCCGCAGCGTTCTGACGAAAAAAGATGAGCAAGAGTGGCCGATCAAGTTCGACTTGGTCGGCAATATCAACGATAGCTCCGTCTGTTACGAACGCCGTATTAAGTGCTCCGAGAGCCCCGTCGGACTGCGTGTCTCTAAGGATATCACGCCCCGCTTCAGTTTCGAGCAGTTCGCGCATCGAGCGAATGCGGACCCGATCGGCATCAGAAATTCGAGAATGAGCAGCACAATAAACGCCGTCGACAAACACGATCTGATCTGCGTCGACATGCGCAAGCGGCCCGAGCGCGGCGTCAATGTCTTGCCGCGACGTTGCTGCCTCAGTCCCGACCAGACCCATTGGTCGGCCCACATGCGTAACCGCAGAGCGCAGATCTGTATACTTCCACTCCTCGATCCGCCGATGCGGCAATCCAAAGTCCTTGAACCCCGCAATTGCGGCATCGCGCACGCCGGCGTTGATAGATGCCCCTGGCAGATTCGCTTGTACTCGGTCGAACAACGACACAATTTCTTCTTCAGCTTTCGTTCGGGCGGTCAGTTGTGTGCTCATGATTGCTCGCTCTTGTTCGCGACTAATAACCATCTTGGTAGTTTGACGTGGATGCGAAACTGTCAGGCGGCTTTCTCGACATATGCCGCATAACCCGATCGTTCGAGCTCTAGGGCCAACTCCTTGCCGCCTGATGCCTTAATTCGACCGTCGGCCAAAACATGGACCTTGTCAGGAACGATGTAGTTGAGCAGCCGCTGGTAGTGCGTAATCACCAACATGGATCGTTCTGGCGAACGAAGCTCATTGACGCCATCTGCAACGACCTTGAGTGCGTCGATATCGAGGCCTGAATCGGTCTCGTCCAATATGCAAAGTGTCGGTTCGAGAAGTGCCATTTGCAAGATCTCAGAGCGCTTCTTCTCCCCTCCGGAGAACCCTACGTTGACGGGTCGCTTCATCATGGCCAGGTCAATATCCAGCGCAGCACTCTTTTCCTTCACGACGCGCAGAAACTCCGGCGTCGTGTATTCATCATGGCCTCTTTTCTTTCGCAGGGCATTAACTGCCGTGCGTAGAAATGTGAGTCCTGCCACTCCTGGTATTTCCATCGGGTACTGAAACGCTAGAAACACGCCCGAGGCCGCGCGCTCCTCCGGTTGCATCTCCAGGACATCCGCTCCATTCCAAAGCACCTGGCCGGCGGTTACTTCATAGCCATCGCGACCAGCCAATACGTAAGCCAGAGTCGACTTTCCAGATCCGTTTGGCCCCATAATCGCATGCACTTCGCCTTTCGGGACCGTCAGCGATAGCCCATTGATGATTGGTGTTTCCTCATCTTCCAGTCTGACGTGAAGGTCTTTTATTTCCAGCATCTCAATCTCAATTTTCCGTTACTCTGATCACAGTCTCAAGGCGCCTGGACTGGCTTGGTACTGGTCTCCGCTCTGCGCCATTTTCCACTAATGTCGCTCAGGCTTACCGGTAAAGTCGCCACCGGGTAAACGCGATTGGATTACCAGCTCGTGTTGAGGCAATACTTGTGACTGTGGTTCAATTCTACTCTCTCGCGTTCCAAAATCGTGCAAACGCATCACTTGCAGCCGTTAAGCCACGGTGCACTGCGCTCCTCGTTCGGCCGGCGCATCGGGCACAGATAATCCGCCATTTCGTTTGACCAGCGCCTTCAGTTCGTCTGCCCTAGCCTCCGCCTCCAACCAGTCCTTCTCTAACTTTGCCACTGTCTTGGGCACTAATCACCTCCTCCGATAGGCGCAGATTTCTCCGCAGATATAGACCGGTCCCCAGGTTCTCGTCCCGCCCGGAGCCGTCCGGGTCCATTGTCGATACCTGGCTTCTTTCCCAATTTTGATGATCTAGCCAACGCTTCCCTCCAGGCTAATTCCAATCAGTTTCTGGGTCTCGGCCATAAACTCCATCGGCAGTTGCTGCAGCACGTCTCGTACGAAGCCGTTGACAACCAGCGCAACAGCTTCTTCTTCATCCAATCCTCGCTGACGGCAGTAAAATAACATGTCTTCGGAGATCTTCGAAGTTGTTGCTTCATGCTCGAAATGAGAGGATGCGTTTTTCGCTTCGATGTATGGCACCGTATGCGCGCCACAACGGTTGCCGATCAGCAACGAGTCACAGCAGGTGAAGTTGCGAGCATTGGTCGCCTTGCGGTGCGCGGACACCAAGCCGCGATACGTGTTATCGGACTGCCCGGCCGCAATGCCCTTAGATATAATCCGACTCGATGTATTTTTGCCAAGATGGACCATTTTGGTCCCGCTATCGACTTGCTGATGACCATTCGAAATTGCAATTGAATAGAACTCACCGCGAGAGTTGTCTCCGCGCAGGATACAACTTGGATACTTCCAAGTAATCGCTGATCCGGTTTCCACCTGTGTCCAAGAAATCTTGGAGTTGATGCCACGGCAATCCCCGCGCTTTGTCACAAAGTTGTAGACGCCGCCTTTGCCATTCTTGTCGCCCGGATACCAATTCTGCACCGTTGAGTACTTGATCTCTGCATTATCAAGCGCAACCAACTCGACTACGGCTGCGTGGAGCTGATTTTCGTCGCGCATTGGTGCTGTGCAGCCCTCCAGATAAGACACGTAGGAACCGCGATCGGCAATAATCAATGTTCGTTCAAATTGGCCGGTATTCATCTCGTTGATGCGAAAATACGTCGATAGCTCCATCGGGCACCGCACACCCTCGGGGACGTAGACGAATGAACCATCGGAGAACACCGCCGAATTCAATGCAGCATAATAGTTGTCCGACTTAGGCACGACAATTCCAAGATACTTCCGGACAAGCTCAGGATGCTCTCGCAACGCCTCGGAGATCGAGCAGAAGATGACTCCAGCCTTCGCGAGTTCTTTCTTAAAGGTCGTGACGACCGAAACCGAATCAAACACGGCATCAACAGCGACCTTAGCGTAGCTCTGACTTGCGTCAGCGTCATCCAGTTGGCTAGGCTCTCCCTGCTTGCGAACGCCGGATAGAATTTCTTGCTCCTTGAGCGGGATACCAAGTTTTTCGTAAGTCCTCAGCAACTCAGGATCGACCTCGTCCAACGATTTTGGACCTTCTGAGTTCGCTGGTGCCGCGTAGTAGTACAAATCCTGAAAGTCAATTTTTGGATAACTCACCTTCGCCCATGTTGGCTCTGTCATAGCCAACCAGCGTTCGTAGGCATCGAGGCGCCAGTTCAGCATCCAAGATGGCTCATTCTTTTTGCCGGAAATGAAGCGGATCGTGTCTTCACTCAGCCCCTTGGGTGCTTTCACTGTCTCGATGTCAGTGACAAAGCCGTACTTGTACTGGTCGACGTCGATTTGTTTAACCTGTTCGATCGTCTCTTGGACAGCGGGCATAATCAACTCCAGTTATGCAGATCCGTACTGAGCGGTCTGCGGTCTCATCTCAACTCTCGACGTTAGGCAGCAGCTCGCTTTCGCTGTACTGCAATCTCTTTCCACACTTCCAGAAACGCGGTGATATCGTCTGCGGATGTCTGCCATCCGAGACTGATACGAATTGCCCCGCGTGCAATATCCGTTGGCACTTCCATCGCCGTCAGAACATGACTGCTCCCGACTTTTCCTGATGAACAAGCGGAACCTGTACTCACGGCAACTCCAGCCAGATCCAATTTGATGAGCAGGGTCTCTGATGATATTCCGGGAACCGCGATCGCAGACGTATTGGCAAGCCGTTCGGCGTTGGACGCGATGAACTCTGCCGCAGGCGTGACTTGCTTCACCCCGCGCTCCAGGCGATCGCGCAAAGACGCAAGAGAGCTCATCCTGCCGACCTCGGCCAATGCCTCCTCCGCGGCCGCGCCAAATCCTGCAATTCCCGGCACATTTTCCGTCCCAGCGCGGCGGCGACGCTCCTGACCACCTCCGATCATCAATGGCGACAGGCGACAGTCTTCTCGCATTATCAAGGCACCAACTCCCATGGGGCCACCAATCTTGTGCGACGACAGGCTCAGCGTATCTACGCCCAATTCATCAAATTCGATTGCCATCCTCCCGGCGCCCTGAACGCCGTCCACATGAACTGCCAATCCGTGTTGACGGCAGAACGACGCTGTTTCGCGCACCGGCTGCAAAACTCCTGTCTCATTATTGGCCAGTTGTATCGCGACCAGCGCAGGCTCTGCACTGGCATGGCCGCGGAGCCAATAGTCGGCTACTTGTGTTACGTCTGTCTCACCGCGGCGACTTGAGGGCAGGGCCACCACCTGTACCCCGCGCTGCATCGCTGCCCGCGCCACTGCGAGAACTGATTCATGCTCGATAAGAGGCACGAAGATCGTCTTCCAATCTGCGCCCAAGACCCAATTGTTAGCTTCCGTTGCGCCACTGGTAAAAACAACATTCGACGCTGTTGTGTTTGCAAGCCGCGCAATGTGTTCTCGCGCCTCTTCCACCAGCCGGCGTGCAGAGCGGCCTTCCGCGTGGATTGACGAGGGATTGCCTAACGTCTCAAGAGCACTATAGGCCGCTTGACGCGCGACGGGCCTGAGCGGCGCAGTCGCGTTATAGTCCATGTAAATGCGGCGCCCAATCATTTGGCAGCAAACTCCGTAGCGTTTACACTCGACTTACGCATAGTCGCTGCATGAATCGCACTTCGACCTTCCACAACATCCTTTAGGGAGACTTCACCGAGAAAACTGGCAATGTGCTGGCTAAGGGCGGCCCATAGACCGTGCGTTAGACATCGCTCTTCGCCAATGCACCCTATGCTGCTCCCGGACCCACAGCGCGTCATGCGCGTACTTTCTTCGACGGCAGCCATCACCTCAACGACTGCAATTCTGTCCGCTGGGCGCGCCAAACGATAACCGCCACTGCGCCCTCGAATGCTTTTCACCAGACCAGACTGCCGCAGCTGACCGAAAATCTGACCGAGGTATGCCTCCGACAATTCCTGTCGCTGTGCTATTTCGGCTAGTGTTACGGCCCGCTCGTCGCCAAACTTGGCGAGATCTGCCATAGCCATCACCGCATATCGCCCACGCGTATTCAGCTCCACAAGAAGCACTCGCCGATGAATTGGACCTGCAAAGGTTGCTCAACGGGCAGACCTGTCGTATGAGGCCATCTCGTTGCGCACGCTGCGCGCGTGTGACCCGTACCGCCAAAGTCAAGCGGGCCGAAACCCTCGACGAATGCGGTCGCATCACAACGCCTTCAGTTGAAAGTCTATATGGAAATCCCAACTCCACAAGTCAAGATTAATTTGAACCCAGCTGCTGAGAGACCGCTTCAGACCTCGGGTCGAGGCAGTCGGGCAAGCGACGACACCGTGCCGCGACGGTTATCGGTTTCAATCAGCCTTGTTTCGCAGTCCCACCACCCGCAACAACCCCAGGTCCACAAACAATGCCTGAGCTGATAATAAATGGCCCCGCCGGTCGTCTTGAAGCCCGCTACCATCATGAGGCAGATCCGCGTTGCCCCTTAGCGCTGATCTTGCATCCACATCCGCAATTTGGCGGGACTATGAATAACCAGGTTGTTTACAATCTGTACTATACATTTGTGGCGCGTGGCTTTTCCGTGCTGCGTTTTAATTTTCGGGGCGTTGGCCGCAGCCAAGGCTATTTCGACAACGGACCCGGCGAACTGGCCGATGCAGCCACGGCATTGGATTGGATGCAGATCGCGAAACCTGAATCTAAGGCCTGCTGGATTGTAGGGGTGTCGTTTGGTACGTGGATCGCCATGCAGCTACTCATGCGTCGGCCCGAGATCGACTCCTTCATCTGCGTTGCTCCACCAGCCAATCTCTATGACTTTTCATTTCTCGCGCCGTGCCCGGCGTCAGGATTGCTTGTCAACGGTGATCGCGATCGTGTTGTGCCGTCGGCTTCAGTGGCCGAACTTTCGCAAAAAACTAAGGTCCAGCGCGGCATCATCCTGCAGCATGACATCATCCCTAACGCAAACCACTTCTTTGAGAGTGAAGAGGCGATGGCCGCATTGCAGGGTAGCGTCGGCAACTACGTCGATAAGCGGATGGTTGATATCCTTAGTAGTAAATCCGAGGAGTAGGATGTGAAGACTAGGGTCTGACGTCCGAGATCTGAAGAGAAAGACCACTTCTATCCGTTGTGTCAAACGGATCGCGGTAGGTGAATTCGGTGTGTGGTCTCTGGAAATAGCGGCATGATGCGAAGTAGCGCATTTGGAACCTGGAACCTTGATCCTATCGTGTCAATTTCCATGCTTGACGTTACTTCCCAGCCCACAAAGCCCAGTGCGTCGCCGATTTCATCGGTAACGATCAGTCACTGTTTCCGATCATGCATTCTGACAGCCACTGTCCCGCCCCCAGCATCAACGCCTTGCATGCCAGGCAGCTCGCGCGTGAAACTGGTCCATTTGCCTGGTCGCTCGGTGCGAACACCGAGGTAGCCGAGACCGGCAATCGTTCCAAATGGCGTTTTTGTATCAACCTGATTGTGGACGGATGAGTTGCGGTCAGCACCTCACTTGTCATCCGAGGTCCGAAACACCGGATCAGAATCTGACTCGACATAACGATAGTCGAAGTCACAATGATTTGCGCCTTGCATGATTGTCTGCGACCTAGTCAGCCGAAGCCGATGATCGTACCCCTCGCAAAAGGTACCATCGCGCTGGCAGGATAAAAGGTGACCGATGTCACCAAGACCCATTTCCAGATACATCTCGGCATAGCGACAGCGTGTTACATTAAAGCGGTATGCAGTCTCAGAGTGCTCTTGGACGTCGACCTCTAGTGCTCCTCCCATCGTCCAGAGCTCTTGCAATTCGACGAAAGAGCTGAGCGATGTTCCGCCGTCCTCCCGAGCTGCCATATCCCGTGCTTGCTCGATCGAGGATGCACGAACTGCAGTTGCAATAGTCTTGTTTGCAACATCTACACCGTGACTGGCCCTCAACTCTTCGTGGACGTGTTTGAGGATCTGGGCCTCGATACGCCGCCGCTCTAACATCGGAAGCGATTTTTCAGGGGCAGTTGCCATGGCGCGTTCTCCTGCAACGGACAAAAGTCTACTTATCGAAGCGATCACTAGACGCAAGATGCAATTCGAAGTTGCGCAAGCAGCTTCACTTGAACCGGTCGTCTTCGCCAATGCTACTCCGTGCATATCAAATTTTTCGATGGGGCAAAGGTTACTCAACCTCGTGACGATCGCGCCAACGAAATTGAAAAAGACGAAGCGGTGCGAGCCGGCGGACGATACCGTGCAATGCTAACGGAGCAACCGGGCTCAGCGGCAATCCCAGTTCATCTAACGATTGCCCATGGAGCGCCCGCGCGAATTCGCGCCCGAGAGCAACTGACAACGCAACACCGCGACCGTTGCAGCCGACCCATGCAAAACCATTCGGACCGAGCTGGTGAAAGCGCGGCACAAAGTCTGCCGTCATGCCGACATACCCGCTCCAGACGAATTCAAACGACACATTACCGATCGCAGGAAAATGCTTTGACAATCGGTCCGCAATTCGCTGACGCAGTCGCCGTTCGGCCCCAGTGGAGACAACCAGCGCTCCTCCCGTAACGAGACGGTTGCGGGCATCATAGCGCATGAAGTGCAAGTCAGCGTGCGTATCAGAAACGGCTTCACGACCCGGTATGACGTGAGTCCGGACGTTGTCGCCTAGCGGCGTCGTTGCCATCTGCCACGACAGAACCGGCACAACTTCGCGCGCGATATCGCGCCGAAGGTCCTTGACGAATTCACCGGTGTAGGCATTGGTTGCGAGCAACAGAGCCGGCGCTGTCACCAACCCGCCCACCGTTTCGACGCGCCATCTGTTATTGATATTGACGAATGATGTTGCCGCTGTTTCTACGAAAACTCTGGCGCCGTGCGCGCGTGCGGCACGTGTGAGTTCACGAGCAAGAGCCAGCGGGTTAATGTGACCGCCCGTGCTATTCCCAAAACCTCCAAACCATTGTTCGCTTCCCGTGCGATTGATGACATCCTGACGGGTCAACAACTCGACCGAAGCACCATGTCGTGACCATTGATTGAAACGAGCCTCGGCGATTTTCATTCTTCCGGGCGAGTGTACGGGCTGAATCCAACCATTTTGCTCAGCCTCAGCGTTAAGCTTGTGGTGTTGGACAACGTCGTAAAGAGTACTTGCACTGTCGCGAAGCAGCGCCACGAAGCGTTCTCCAGACGCTCCGTATCGGGCGACAAGATCGTCGGGTTCAGCGCGGGTTAGTGTTGGGATCACTTGGCCATTATTGCGACCCGATGCTCCCCATCCTGGATAGGCGGCTTCCAGCACAACAACGTCGACGCCCTGCTCCGCCAAATGCAGTGCCGTCGACAG
>JBPCWA010000548.1:0-19334 GCA_051009975.1 Hyphomicrobiaceae bacterium | reverse complement strand
TCCGCAATTGCGATAGTTATTCACCCACTAGCGCAACACAAGTATGAACGTATGATTTAGCGTAGCAGATCCATCCATTCCTGTGGGTTGCCCGAATAAAGAACGAAGCGCCGGTCATGCACGCCCGAAGCGATAACACATTGACCAACGAAAAGTGAGGCTCTGGGTTCCACGCACCCGCTACTTGATAAAATAGGCAATCTGGTCACACCAATCCAGCCCTGCTCGGCCACACTCCAAATTTCACCCCAAACTTTGCCGCTACGAGCGCCGAACCTGCAGCACTTCCAGAAAAATATCTGTCCGCCGTAAATGCGCCGGAAAGATTTGTGCACGATGATCGACCGGTCAGGAGAAAACAGCCATCGAGTTCATCGGGGGCCGTACATCTCGTCAATGCACCAAACCAGGGGCCTAAGCTCGTGCAGCTTGCAAGGCATATCGGAAACGGAATGGCCCACACGCACTGTGTGTCGCAGCACTTTCCTGGAGTCGGAGGATTGAATTGGGCACCCGTCCAGATCAAAGTCCTTGTGACAGCGATGTTCTTGGCAACAATGGTTTGTCCCTTGGCTACCCTTTCAGCCGCCTCGGTCAAGGGCAAAAAGGCAACATACGTATTCGATGCGAACAGGGGGCGTGCTCTTCATGCGGATCGCGCCTTTGAATCTCGCTACCCCGCCTCGCTCACCAAGATGATGACCCTTTATCTCGTATTCGAGCTTATCGAGCAAAAGAGGCTCTCTTACGCCACGCGCATCTACGCCTCGAAGCGCGCTGCCGCTCAGCCCCCGTCCCGCATTGGCCTCAAACGCGGTGAGCACCTGACTATTCGACAAGCGGTGATGGCCCTTGTCACCAAATCCGCGAATGATGTGGCAACTGCCATTGCAGAACATATCTCTGGTACTGAGCCCAAATTCGCACGCCTGATGACAGCTGAGGCTCGCAGGCTGGGCATGAAGAAGACTACATTCCGCAACGCATCCGGTCTCCCAAATGCCAATCAGGTCACGACAGCACACGACATGGCAATTTTGGCAATGCGGCTTCAGGACCACTTCCCCAAGCACTACAAACACTTCAGCTTGCGCAGCTTCACGCACAAAGGTCGCAAATACCGCAACCACAATGCGCTGCTGGGCCGTTATTCTGGTATTGATGGCATCAAGACTGGATACACTCGCGCCTCCGGTTTCAATCTTGTAACCTCACTTAGGCACAAGGGCCGCCACGTCATAGCTGTCGTCATGGGAGGCCGAACCGGACGCGCCCGAAACGCGCGCATGCGCCGGCTCCTAGACAAACATGTAGCCTCAGCATCGAGAACAAGGACACGACGGCCGACACTGCGCTTAGCACTGCTCAGACGTCCACAGCAGGCCAAACGCAACGAACGAAGACTTGCGCGCGCCGCTGGAACTGCAATGACCAATGTCGCAAATCGCCAACACCAAACCGTCAGACGACCATCACGCAACCAGACGGGCCAACATTCACCGCGCTCTGGAGATGCCGGTCCCATCGACCGGCAGCAATCCGGACCGAATATCCGCGTGGCTCGGGTGCGACACATTGATTTGCGCTTTCCCAGCCGCACCAGCGCTCAGCGCTCTCCACGGGTTAGCTCTGAATACCAACTGAAGCCAAGAGAGCACAACCAAGCTCGGGTTGGGTACCGCCGCGCGACACCCCGTATGGATCAGGCTCGCGAGGGCATCCACCAATCGTCCAGCGAACCCACCTCGCCAGCTTCTTCACCGCCTATCCGTAATGACAGCAGATACGTGTCCCGGCCCTCTCCGCCCGACGGTAACTACCATATCCAAGTAGGTGCTTTCTCGAGCGTGGCAGAGGCCAGACGCCGCCTCGCAAATGTCACGGCGCAGGTAAGTCCGCTGTTGAGGGAAGTACGCGCAACAGCAGTCGCCGTAGCGACGCGCAATCGCTACCTATTCCGCGCCCGCTACGTCGGCTTAACATCTCGCGCTGCCCGATCAGCATGCAAAATCATGCGTCAACAGCGGATCGAGTGTTTCGTTGTAGCCGCAAAGAACTAGAGAACCAAAGATGTCAGAGGTTGCCAAGAAACACCCAGCAAGCTGATCAATCTCGCTTTCACTTTGCTGAATTTAGAGATGATTGGATCTCACTGGTAACGAGTGCCGAACATTCAAGGGCAACCTAGCGGCCGAATTCCCGCGCAGCATGTTCGCACACATTCCGAATCGTCGCGCGTACCGGGCAAAGCGCATTTGCCCCATGGGGCCGTTGTCGCAATCAAACTAGACTCCAGCCCTATTCCGCCAAACAAATCACAATAACACGCGAGGGAGAGACATGCGCCACGGTGGAAAAATTTTGGCAGATCAACTCAATTTGCAGAATGTTCAGACTGTCTTCACCGTTCCAGGAGAGAGCTTTCTGGCTGCACTAGACGGCCTCTATGATGCCGGAGCCATTCGAACCATTGTGTGTCGTCAGGAGGGCGGCGCAGCAACAATGGCTGAAGCGTGGGGCAAAGCCACAGGCCAACCCGGCGTTTGTTTCGTTACTCGCGGGCCGGGCGCGGCAAATGCCATGAGTGGATTGCACATTGCGCATCAGGATTCCACTCCAATGATCATGTTTCTCGGCCTTCCTCCCTCTCATACGGAAGATCGCGAGGCGTTTCAAGAAATCGCCACGACCCGGCTGTTTTCATCATTTGTCAAATGGGCCGGCGTTATTCGCGAGACGCAACGCATTCCTGAATACGTCAGCAGGGCATTTCACGTCGCTCAATCTGGTCGACCTGGCCCGGTGGTACTCGGCTTGCCCGAAGATATGCTATCTGCCGCAGTTGATGTCGCCGACTCTGCCCCCGCTATCATTGCAGAACCTCAGCCCTCAACCGACATGATAGATAATCTGAGGACCGCATTGGTGGCTGCAGAGCGCCCTCTGATGATCGTCGGAGGTCCAGGTTGGTCCAGTGAAACCCGAAATCGCCTTCAGTCGTTTGCACATCGGTTCGGGTTACCCGTTGCAACGTCATTTCGCTGCCAGGATTATTTCGACAATGTCCACGACTGCTACGTAGGCCATGCCGGTGTCGGCATGGATCCTAACCTCGCCAGCACTATCGCCAATGCGGATACACTACTTGTCATCGGCGCGCGTCTCGGCGAGATGACAACAAACGGATACGCACTGATTGATATCCCGTCACCTAAGCAAAAATTGATCCACGCCCATCCCGGAGCAGACGAACTTGGTTCCGTTTACCGTGCGGACATTCCGATAAATGCGACGTCCCACGCCATGGCGATTGCACTGGAAAGCATCCAATCACCTTCAGATATAAAATGGAACGAGTGGCGTCAGAGGGCATGCCAAAACTATCGACAGTCAGTTACCCCTCTGGACGTCCCTGGATCACTGCAATATCCGCAAATCATCTGCTACTTGGCCGATACTTTGCCGAACGACGCTATCATCTGTAACGGCGCCGGCAACTACGCAGCTTTTCTGCACAAATTTTATACGTACCGTGAATTCCCGACCCAACTCGCACCGACATCAGGATCAATGGGTTATGGCGTTCCGGCAGCAATCGCGGCAAAACTCGCACATCCCAACAGGACTGTTGTAGCACTGGCTGGCGACGGTTGCTTTATGATGACATCCCAGGAACTCGCAACGGCTGTCCAATACAATGTTGCCGTGATTATGATTGTCGTCAACAACGGCATGTACGGTACGATACGGATGCACCAGGAGAGAGAATACCCGGGCCGCGTTGTCGGAACAAATCTTGTCAATCCTGATTTTGCGGCATTCGCACGAAGTTTCGGGGCACACGGGGAAACTGTGGTCGAAACGAGTGAGTTTGCGCCTGCCCTCGAAAGAGCGCTAGCATCGGGCAAGTCCGCGATCATAGAACTGAAGCTCGATCCCGAGGCACTCACACCGCGCCAGTCGCTGTCGCAAATTCGCGCTCAAGCACTCCAAAAAACTGTATCCAGCTAGCACATACTAAATCCACTGCGCCCAGAGCGATCGCCAAACGTGCGTCAATTCATGTCTTCAGAATGACCATCAGAAGGCCGCCCGCTCCGCCCTTTGGATGCGCAAGGTGCCCCCGGACACACACATTCGCTGTCTACTTGTGCAAAGCCCACAAGCAGAAGGTTTAAGCTGCAAGTTCGAGTTCCAACTTAAATTGATGTTCTCCTTCCAAAGTGGCCACTGCGCGACGCGCTTCTGCTTCGCCTAGTGACTCAAATGGCGGTCGCAAGCTTCGCCATTGCGGGTCTCGCCGATAGTGCGCAACGACTGACTTCAACACCGGTATCATAGGGAAAGACTGCACCGTCTTGCGGATCGCCGATACGCCGGCCTGTAGCGCTACGGCGTCCTCGGTTTGCCAGTTCTCGAACACCTCTCGCATCCGACGCCCACTGATGTTGGCCGTTGCAGAAATCACACCAGCGGCTCCGTCCCTTAATCCGTCCAGCAAAAACAACTCTGAGCCGGGAAACAATTCAAACTGAGGGAAGGCATCCAAGATGGCCTTCATATTCGACCAATCGCCAGACGAATCCTTCAGGCCGACTATAGTTTCAGGAAATTCTTCACGCAGTCTCTCAATCAATGACAGCGGGAAGCCGACCTGCGAAACAGGCGGAATGTGATAAAGATAGACGCGCAGTCGGTCATCTCCGACTTCGTCTATAACGTCGGCAAAATAGCGAAAAAGCCCATCTTCCGATGGCTGCTTATAGTAGAATGGCGGCAACATAAGAACACCACCGCATCCAAGATCCATGGCGTGCTGGGTTAGGATGACGGTGTCGGTCAAGGAACACGTCCCCGTCCCCGGCATCAAATTGAGTGGTTCGACGCCCGCATCGATCAGGTCTTCCAATAGTTCCATGCGCTCATCGAGGCCCAGCGAGTTTGCCTCGCTGGTCGTTCCAAACGGCGCAAGCGCATGGCAGCCTCCCTCTTCCGAGAGAAGCCATTCTGCATGCTCAATAAACCGATCTGGATCGGGTGCTCCATCTTCACCAAACGGCGTAAGTACCGGCGCAATCACACCGGAAAAGTTATTCTTGTCCGTCATATCCGCACTTTCGATCCATTCTTACACGACTTACAGAAAAGACTACCGCCTAGGGCAGCGGAATACCTTGTTGCTCAATCGGCACGTGATAGCCCCTCTGGACTGCCGGCCGTTCCGCGATAGCTTTATACCATCGTGCCACGTTCTCATAGGAAGCCAGATCTATCTGTTGCCACTCGAACCTGGATATCCAAGGCCATATCGCCATATCGGCAATCGAATAATCGCCCGCGACATATTCGTGCTGACCGAGACGCTTGTCGAGAACACCGTAAAGCCTCTTGCCTTCCTTGCTAAAACGCTCCTCAGCGTATGGCGCTTTCCCTTGGTTGTATTTCACGAAGTGATGTATCTGGCCTAGCATCGGGCCCGGACCGCCCATTTGCCACATGAGCCACTCTACCACGCGCCAATGCGCCTCTCCCTCAGCCGGCCAAAACTTACCGGTCTTTTCCGCGAGATACATAAGAATGGCTCCGGACTCGAAAAGCTGCGTTCCGTTGTCATGATCGACAATCGCCGGAATTCTGTTGTTCGGGCTGATCTTGAGAAAATCTGGATCAAATTGTTGGTCTTTGGTGATATCTATGGCGTGCGCTTTGTAGTCTAACCCAACCTCCTCGAGCATAATGGACACCTTGCGGCCATTTGGCGTCGACCACGTATAAAAATCTATCATCACTCACGCCTTTCCCACGATCAACATATTCGGCAGTTGGCGACACTAGTCGATACCAGCGCCATCCCGCAATGGCCTGGTCAAAAGAATATCTCTGCCAACTACGCACGCAGGAGTTCACAGAGTAAAGCCACTTTATAGATTGGGTGAAGCTTCAAGAGTGGCTCTTCACGCTGGGACGTCCTGTCATACGGTAAGCTAAGCCGACAGATCTTCGAGCGTCAATTCTGCAAACAGAGTTATTGGCAGTGCCAGCTAATGCACATCTACGACAAACTGCAGGTTTTTCGGACCGTACCCGACGAAACGTGACTAAACTGACAACCGTTGTCACGCCTCGTCGTCGGTTGACTGGTTTCCTGGTTGCCGGGGGCCGGCGTGCCCTCAGGGCGCAATTTCCTCACTTTTCCTCTGCAGCTTGTGGGTCTCTCACCTAATACTGTGCGTCCCTCATCTAATCCTGCGCCAACCACTTGCGCCGCGGCCGAGTCACGGTTAAGGCCAGCTACCGCATTCAACGCAAACATTTGGAATGGAACGTTCCTCATGCCATCCAATCGGCACGACATTACTTCGACCTTGCTCGACAGCTTTGCTGCCGCCACGGTTCGCAACGAACCATACAGACACTGGTATCTCAACGATTGTTTGCCCGATGAGATTCTAACTGAACTGACGGCACTGCCGTTTGCAGCCCCAGACCTCGGCGGCGTCTCAGGCAAGAGAGAGGTGCATAATGCCACCAGGTGTTATTTCGATGCCGAAAACCGAGCCAAGCATCCGGTCGTGAATGACTTCGCACAAGCTTTCCAAGATCAGCCCGTCATCAACGCCGTCGAGGCCACTTTTGGAACAGAGATCGGCGGGGCCTACTTGCGTATCGAATATGCACAAGACGTCGACGGTTTCTGGCTTGAGCCACACACTGATCTGGGCGTCAAGCTATTCACCTGCCTTCTGTATCTCTCCGACGATCCGCAGCATGCTAATCTTGGGACTGACGTTTACGACAACGAAAAACGGCATGTCGGTAGATCACCATTTGCCCCTAACGCAGCGATGGTCTTCGTCCCGTCAGATTCCACCTACCACGGATTTGAAGCGCGAAAAATCAGCGGCATCCGCAAATCCCTGATCATCAATTATGTTACGGACGAATGGCGGGCCCGAGAACAGCTTGCATTCCCAGAACTCCAGGTCACGTCTTAGCTCGCCTGCTTTTGCCTGTTTTCGTCTCTCGAATTCGACAGCGAGTGACAGTGTGGAGTGACCGGGTGGAGGTTCAAGATTTCCACCTTGCCCTGACGCCGACAGTAGGGCCCGATGAGGAACGACTGCCAAGCGACCAGCGACCGATCTCACCGCGCCGGCGGAATGTACATCTTGCCTTTGCGACATTGATGTTTCGACACTCTTCCGCAGGTGCGGAACCGACCCTTCTTATCAAAGCAAATGCGTACTTCGCGCAACCGATTGCTCCCCCCCCGCTTGCAAACGACTTTTACCATATCCTCCTCGAGACCGGGATTAGCTTCTACAAACTGCGCGACCAGTTCCTCCGGTGTCGCAAACTGGACACGGCGCGCGTTTTTGTAGCGAGCCGGTATCCGAACGCGATTAAAAAGCAGCCGTGAGGCCTTATAATAATCCGCTGCAGTATAACCGCTGCACGTGCCATGCTTGCGATACTGATGGATTATCAATCCTTTGCTTGGCATAATGTTCATCATCGAACGAATAACTTCGTCCGGCACAAACGGACGACGCCGTAACTTGCAGAACTCGGGATACCCGCGTTCGTATTGCGGCCACAAACCATGCAAGACAAAGGCGTACGGCCGCGCACGCCTTGGTCCACATTGTGTGTCGTTCCTACCGCGACTGTTATCTTCGCAGTGCGTCGGACTCCATGACAAAACCAACTGATAGTGACTAAACCGTCCCGCGACATGGTCCCCACCATCTCTGCCCGCTCGCTGAGCAATTGCTCCGTTCGTTAGCACCACACAAACTGCAATCGCGAAGAGCAGGCACAAGACTGGACGAACCGACATGATAGACCACATGATTGAGCGTTCCTGTCCCCTTTAGCACTTTCAGGACTTCAAAGACTAGATTGATGGACTAAGTGGCTGCGATTTCAGCGAAAATACGTACCCATGAGCGGGCCCCCTTCTTGAAACTGGTGAGATTGTACTTTTCGTTGGGCGAATGGATGCGATCATCATCAAGTCCAAAACCGACCATCAACGTATCCATCCCCAGTTTCTCTTTGAACGCTGTTACGATTGGTATCGACCCACCACACCCCATAAAAACAGCCGGCTTACCCCATTCGGTTTCCAGCGCGCGGGCTGCGGCCGACATAAACTTGGAGGACACTTCAAAGCGCGTTGCGGTCGCAGTATGCCTGTATAGGAATTCGGCGCTACAATCCGCCGGCAACCGCTCCTCGACATGCGAGACGATAGCATCCAAAACTTTGTCTGGGTTCTGGCCCGGAACAAGTCGGCACGTCACCTTCACAGATGCTTTGCTTGGAATAATTGTCTTGGATCCTACCCCCTGGTAGCCTCCTGAAATTCCGTTGAATTCCAAAGTTGGCCTCGACCACAACTGCTCCAGGACAGCAAAGCCTCTCTCGCCGGCCGGCCAACCAAGACCAACATCACCCAAGAAAGCTTTGCTGTCAAAATCGAGCTCTTGCCATTGAGCCAACTGCTCGCCTGGAACATCTGTCAGATCATCGTAGAATCCGGCGACTCTCACTTGGCCATTTTCGCCATGCATGCTTGCTAGCACGCTTGCCAGAACACGAATTGGATTCGCAGCAGCACCACCATACATCCCAGAATGGAGATCCCGATTTGGACCATGAACAACAATTTCTGTAGCTGCCAATCCGCGCAACATCGTTGTAATTGCAGGTGTCGCCCGATCCCACTGGCCGGTATCACACACAAGCGCCAAACCGGCCTGCAACTCGTCTTTGTGTCCACGCATAAACGGTGCCAGACTCGGACTTCCGGTTTCTTCTTCACCCTCTATCAGTATTGAAGCGCGTAGAGGCAGTTGCCCAGCTACCTGCTTCCAGGCCCGAAGCGCCTCAATAAAGGTCATCAACTGACCTTTGTTGTCTTGAGCCCCACGCGCAACGATTACTTTCCCATTCACAGGATCATCGACGACCACTGGTTCAAATGGGTCCGAATCCCAAAGTTCAAACGGATCCGGGGGCTGGACATCATAGTGTCCATAGATGAGGACATGCGGGCTGGAAGGTCCCGCTAGCGCGCGACCCTGTCCTATGACTATCGGATGACCCTTGGTCTTGTGGACCGTGGCCTCGAACCCGATGTCCCGCAATTGAACTGCGCACCATTCAGCGGCCTTATTGCATTCCGTAGAGTAAGCCGGATCGGTCGAAATACTCTTGATGCGCAGAAACGAAAACAACCGATCAAGAGCTGCCTGCGCGTTCTGATCAACGATCTCAAGTGCCCCGTCTAAGTGTGTGGTCATGAAGGGCCTCTTTCTCAGGATCAATTCTGAATAGAGCAGTAGACTGTCACGCCATATCAAAACCATCCATCGTGTCAAAGGTCGCAGCGACGCAAACGGTATTGCTGTTTACGTTGCAGCGTTCTTGTGCGATTTCGCACAATTGCGCGACTTCTGAACTTTGGAGCATACGACTGTGTCCGACGTCTCTGAAAAACTCGTGTATTTTTTCGGCAATGGTGACGCCGATGGCGAAACCGGCATGCGCAATTTACTCGGTGGCAAGGGTGCCAATCTGGCTGAAATGGCTAGCCTTGGCTTGCCCGTGCCCCCGGGTTTTACTATTACGACCGACGTTTGCATGGCGTTCTACGAAAATGGAGGAAGACTTCCCGAGAAGCTAACATCGCAGGTTGACGACGCCATTGCCCGGATCGGGAAAGCTGTTGGCGCAGGCTTCGGAGACGCTGACAACCCGCTTCTGGTGTCTGTTCGATCTGGTGCAAGAGCTTCAATGCCCGGCATGATGGACACCATACTCAACCTCGGTTTGAATGACGAAACCGCAGAGGGTTTAAGCAGCAAGTCTGGTGATGCTCGATTTGCTTACGATAGCTACCGCCGCTTTATCCAAATGTATGCGGATGTCGTTTTGGACGTCGAGCATGGCATCTTTGAAGACATATTGGACACGCATAAGAATGAGTCGGGGTTATTTAACGACACGGATTTAACAGCACCCGATTGGAAGATGGTTGTGGCAGCGTACAAAGACGCTGTCCTTCAAAACACAGGAAAGCCCTTTCCACAAAGCACGCATGCGCAACTTTGGGGGGCGATTTCGGCAGTTTTTGCTTCATGGCAAAACTCACGGGCCATTACGTACCGCAGAATTCATGGCATTCCCGATGAATGGGGGACCGCGGTCAACGTTCAAGCTATGGTCTTTGGCAACATGGGCGAGACCAGCGCGACGGGCGTTGCATTTACACGCAATCCTTCAACAGGGGAGAAACAAATCTACGGGGAGTTTCTCGTCAACGCACAAGGGGAAGACGTCGTTGCTGGTTTGAGAACGCCGCAATCTTTGACCGAAGCAGCTCGTCTGACAGCAGGAGAAAGCGCACCCTCCCTCGAGGCGCTTATGCCAGAAACCTACAACCGGCTCGCCAACATTTTTGATCGGCTAGAAGCCCACTACAAGGATATGCAGGACATCGAGTTCACGATACAAGGTGGTCGGCTTTGGATGCTGCAAACCCGCGCTGGAAAACGTACTGCCTCCGCTGCATTGAAGATTGCTGTCGATCTCGCAAATGAGGGCTTGATTACGCAGCAAGAGGCGGTTCTGCGGATTGATCCCATGGCGCTCGATCAATTGCTCCATCCAACAATTGACCCTCTTGCTCACAAACAAGTCATCACCTCTGGTCTACCTGCATCGCCTGGCGCAGCATCAGGCGAAATCGTCTTCAGCTCCGATGAGGCTGAAACTCTCAAGGCCCAAGGTCGTGACGTCATACTGGTGCGTGTAGAAACCAGCCCGGAGGATATTCATGGGATGCACGCAGCCGGCGGCATCCTAACGACGCGTGGTGGCATGACGAGCCATGCAGCAGTCGTTGCAAGAGGCATGGGCCGTCCTTGTATCTCTGGTGCCGGCGCCATCCGCATTGACTACGCCGAGCAATCGATGATCGTCAATTCGACGACGTATGCCAAAGGCGATGTGATCACCATCGATGGATCGACAGGTGAAGTGCTCAAAGGTGCCGTACGCATGCAAAAACCTGAACTTTCAGGTGATTTCGGTGTCCTGATGGGATGGGCTGACGACGCACGCCAAATCGGTGTCAGGGCCAATGCGGATACACCTCGCGATGCGGAATTGGCCCGATCATTCGGCGCGGAAGGAATTGGTCTGTGCCGCACCGAGCACATGTTCTTCGATGAAGACCGCATCCTCGCTATGCGTGAAATGATATGTGCTGACGACGAAAGCGGACGCCGAGATGCTCTTGCGAAGATCCTCCCGATGCAAAAGGCCGACTTCGTCGAGTTATTCAAGATCATGGCGGGATTGCCGGTCACCATTCGATTGCTCGACCCACCACTGCATGAGTTCTTGCCGAGCGGCGAGCACGAAATCAGCCGAGTTGCTGCCGCACTGGGAATTTCCAAACAGCGTCTCGGAGAGCGCATTGCAGAATTGGAAGAGGTCAACCCTATGCTCGGGTTCCGCGGTTGCCGGCTCGCGCTGCGCTATCCTGAGATCACAGAGATTCAAGCTCGCGCAATTTTTGAAGCAGCGATAGAGGCTGAGAGCCAAACCGGCACCGGTGTTGTGGCCGAAGTTATGATCCCACTGGTCATCTATCGAGCGGAATTTGACATCTTGGCTAACGTGATCAGGACCGCTGCATCCGCGGTCGAACATCAGAGTGGGACAAAGCTGAATTATCAGATTGGTACCATGATTGAGCTTCCACGCGCCTGCCTCAAAGCCGGCGAAATTGCAGAGGGAGACGATGGAGCCGAATTCTTCTCCTTTGGCACAAATGATTTAACGCAAACCTGCCTCGGTCTTTCCCGCGACGACGCTGCACCAATCTTGTCAGACTATCAAGCGCAGCGCATATTCGACGTCGACCCCTTTGTGAGCATCGATCGCGAAAGCGTCGGTGAGTTGGTCTCGATAGGCAGAACGCGCGGTCGAAACGTTCGGCCCAATCTGAAAATTGGCATATGCGGCGAACACGGTGGAGATCCAGCCTCAGTCAAATTCTTTGATTCTACAGGCCTCGACTACGTATCATGCTCGCCTTATCGCGTTCCTGTCGCCCGACTAGCCGCGGCTCAAGCAGCACTCGCAAGAGATGCAGACTAATCCTGCACAGCACCGACCGCTGGGAGCAGAAAACGAGCCAACACGCTGATCGCGCACATTGCTGTCAGCGCGGCCATCCGCGGCCAGTCCGTTTGAGTTATCGTTGCTTTCAGTGCAAGCGCGAGGCCCCCAAGATCTTCACTGCCCCAACATGGCCAATCTAGGCACTGCTATTGCCAACAGCAAACCGACGCCCACTCCTGATAAAAGACCAAGCCCAAAAAACCCAACAGGAAATCTTCTGTAAGAAATTGGTCGCAACTCGTAGAACCAGACAATAGGCGCGGTAGGCCGTGCCCGATGCCCCGCAGCTTCATCGGCCGACTTCGGCAAACACCTGACCGTCGAAATCAGATGGCAAGCCTCGTCAGCAAGAACCTGAGATCGCGCACGGCGCATGTTTTCGCGAACGAGATCTTGGTAAAGGACAGGAGGTGTCAAAGAGAGCGGCGCCGGTAAACCCGACTTCAGTGGTTTGGCAAGACTGTTCGACTGTGGTGGCATTATCATGAGAGCCCCCCCAGGAATACGCCGTCGCGCGGCATGCGCATTGGGAACTTTCTCGACGAACGGGTCACGTCCCCCCAATTGTATCAACAGCCGAACTGAGAACGCAACGGCATGATCGATAGGCGTCAAAATACCTGGAAGTACACCAACGTCACTCAAGAGCCCCGCGGCAGCCGCAAATGCTCCGTTCCCATCGCAATAAACCAAGTTTGCACGGGGCCGACTCCTTTAATGTCAATTGTCAAACGCGGCTCCAATGCGTAGTCCGCAGGCAGAGCAGCACGGGTTGCTGGACTGATTAAGATGCGTCCCGGTTCACTCGCACCTTCTACACGAGAGGCAAGATTGACCGTATCACCCCAAACGTCATAACTGAATTTTTGCGTGCCAATCACTCCCGCCATGACCTGACCCGAAGCTATGCCAATTCTCAAATAGAGCTCTAAACTTTCACGGTTCCGAATTTCAGCGATGACTTCGAGCATCTCCAGAGCCATATCAACTGCACGCTCGGCATGGTCCGAGCAGGGAGATGGCACGCCCGCCACCGCCATATAGGCATCCCCTATCGTTTTGATTTTCTCAACACCATGGACACCTGCCAAACGATCAAAACGACGAACAATTTGATTCAGCAAATCCACAGTGCGCTCTGGTCCCAAGCTGCGCGAAAGTGCCACAAACCCCGAAATATCAGCAAACAGCACAGTAGTTTCAGCGTACGAATCGGCAATGACTGAGTCGGGTCGGCGCTTCAAACGATCAACGATGCTATCGGGCAAAATATTTCGGAGCAATCCTTCTGTTTCGCCGCGTGCGGTTTCTGCCAAACTGAACGCATACCACACAACAGCAGCAATCATGACTGCCGTAGTAATCGCCGCCTGGGTGTAAATCGAATCGAGAATATCTGCCCCGACGTCGAGAAGCGCGTCATTCTGGGTAAAATTGAACCAGACAATGAGATGGAGGCACAGTCCGCTCAAGACGGTTGCCAGGATGAGCCTGATGCGGCTAAGGCCAAAGGCGACAAAAGGAGCAGCCGCACCGATAAAATATTGGAGATGCACCCCCGATGTGCGCCCCATGTATAGTGATATGATAAACAATCCAATCCATTCGGCAACGACAATTATAATGCCACCGGCAACGTCATTTATCCGGTGCGAGAGCGGAACCAGTATTGCAATAAGGACCAAAGCGGCATTCATCCAGACCACTGGCCAGAGACGGTCATAGTCCATGGATGCGTGTTGGATCGCGTAAATCGCCGTTGTGAACGCAATCAAATAGGCGATCGCATTCATGATTTTGAGCCGCCGGCGGGTGTCTCGATCGTAACCCGTTGTTCCAAGTTCCAGGAGCCAAGAGAACGCGTCGCCAAAACTCTTCGCGACCACCCAGAACCTTGGCAAACGCCGCCGGATCAAACGAAATACGCTGCGAGCAACCCGCGCGCCTCGTGAGGCTTGGCCAATCGGCGCCGCTTCCGGCAGCGTCTGGCGATTAGTCCATTTCTGCCAAAATCCGGAGTTCATCGATATCACAGTGAATTTTGTTGCCTTCTCGACGGACGGCACCCTGATCTTCTAGCAACATCAATGCGGCATTCACCTTCGGCCGACTTGCTCCGAGCAGCAGGGCCAATTCGCCCTGCGACATGCCGAGCTCAATTGGAACAAATCCGTCCTCGTCTAAAAATTCCCGACGTTGCTCGCACAGACCAATCATGAAACGAGCAAGCCGAACTTCAATGCGATGCAAAGCAACTCCTTCCAGTTGCAAGTCGGCATCACGGAGACGTGCGCAGACAAAACGCAAGAGCGCTTTGCCGAAGTCGGGTGATGTTTCGAACAGACGTTCCATGGCCGCATGCCCCAAGGACATCGCGCTCGTCTTGGCCACAGCAGTTGCGTCGGCTGTACGTGCTTTGCCGTCGATCATGGCTATCTCGCCAAAAATAGACCCTGGTCCGGCATGGGCAAACGCCAATTCTCTTCCTTCTGCGGACAAGATCGATAGGCGTACTCGGCCATCAACGATAAAATACAGCTCCTTCCCAGGATCACCGCGCGAGAAAATTGATTGTCCGGACGTGAATGAAGTTGGTCGCATCTCGCGCGCAATTTGAAGCCGCGCATCGTCATCCAAGTCCTGAAAGATCTGCGCGTTTGCCATGGACTCTGCCAATTTGACCGGATTCGACACTAACGCTCTCCCACTTTCTGAACCGAGACAGGCGCCTTTCAACCAAGCAAGATCGGCATTTTGCCCGCGCCTGGGCGATATTATGCACAGGGAAGGTGCATTCCTAGTACAGCTCTTGCCCAATCAACGCCAGTGAAGACTTGCAATTATCGGACCTGCAACGCATCTTCCGGTCGCATGCTATACTTCAGACACGCGTTGCAATGTTGGGAACGGAGAGAAAACATTGCAAAGAGGAATGTCCATAACACAGGAAATTGCCAGCAATCGACTGGTCAATTTCACATTCGAACAAAGATCAAGTATCTCCACTCATTCATTCCCACAAATGCCGGACACTGTGATCATACCCGTGGCAATGAAGCAGCCGGCAACAGGAATCTAGCTGAGAAAACTGAATGACCTCTCAAAAGGTCGGATCAACGACCGCATCAAGTCGACGCGACGCGCCGCGGCGCGATACGCTACGCAAACAAAGAGCCAAAGGATATGGGCGCAGAACAGCGGGTGAACGCACTGCCCCTCTTGTTCTCGCCAGCGGATCGCCCCGACGCCTGACATTGCTTTCTCAAGCCGGGATCGCGCCCGACGCACTGCGTCCAACCTCGATCGATGAAACGGCGAAGCGTGGGGAGATGCCGAGAACTCTTGCTACGCGCCTGGCGCGCCAGAAGGCTGAGGCTGCCCGCGACCAAATTGCCGAAGATATTGAGCTCGCAGATGCCTTTGTTTTGGCGGCCGATACTGTGGTCGCCGTGGGGCGTCGCATCTTAGGCAAACCAGCAGTTCTGGAAGAAGCCGTTGCTGCCTTGGAGTTGCTTTCTGGCAGGGCCCATCGCGTTTTGACAGGGGTCTGTCTGATCACACCTGAAGATCGCATAAGGACCCGCCTGGTCGAAACTCGCGTCCGATTTCGCCGACTTTCACGGGAAGATCTTGAGGCCTACATAGCGTCTCGAGAGTGGCGCGGAAAGGCGGGTGGATACGCAATTCAGGGCATCGCGGGATGTTTTATCCAGAAACTGATAGGCTCTTACACGAACGTCGTGGGCCTGCCACTCACGGAAGTCACCACGCTGTTGGCAGGTGAGGGCATTTCGGTTCATCACGGCTGGGCTCAAGCAGCACATACCGACAATTCCTGACCTACACACCCAGCAAACTATCTGGACACACCAATTGCAACCAACCTGACGCAGCCTTGCCAACATTGAGAGACGATGACGGCCAATAATAACAACAGTCCCCGGCGGATCGTGCTCAAGAGCAAATGCCCGACTTGCAGCAAGCTGGCAGTCCTAGCCTATCGTCCATTTTGTTCGGCGCGTTGCAAAGACATTGATCTCTCACGCTGGCTGAGCGGCCGCTATGCCATTCCTGGCGACAACGTCGACGAGGATGAAGATGGCGATGCTGCCCATCTGATCCAAGCACAGCGTGCCGCAACTGACAGTGATGACCAAGATGAACGTTAGCGTTGCGGCAACGCACACGCGTTCACAACCAGAATCATGACTTGCAACGAGAGACTTGGCGGACTATAGACACTGCCTTGCCCGCCAAATCGCACAAGTGACATTTGGTTCGCCCAGGTAGCTCAGTTGGTAGAGCATGCGACTGAAAATTGCAGTGTCGGTGGTTCGATTCCGCCCCTGGGCACCACTCTCCTACGGTCCGTCCCGGACACTGGGATCGAGCAGTTTGTTCATGAAACATAGCAAACCCGAACTCAGAGATATTAATCCTTAGGCTCCGCATTTCCCTCAGGATTGAGAACACGCATTTAGCATCTCCAATGCACAATTCTCCAATTTATCCACACGGGCCGCTTTCGACAGCAAGCGAGAACAACGGGCTGGTTAAAAGAACGCGAACGCTGCGTGGGCTGCGAAACACAGTCTTAAGCAGTCTCACCGACAGGCTGCAAGAGATCCATTCGTGGCATGAGATCAAGAAGATGTCGCGTGTAGGAATGCCGAGGATCGTTAAACAGTGCATCGTTATCGGCAATCTCGCAGATTTTGCCATCCTTCATAACAGCAATCCGGTCGCACATCTGGCGGACGACCGGCAGATCGTGCGAGATAAACAGCATGGTCAGGCCCAGCTCATTCTGAAGATCTTTGAGCAGGTTCAGGATCGTCGCCTGCACCGAAACATCAAGCGCCGACGTAGGCTCGTCGCAAATCAAAATTCGTGGACGCGAGGCAAGTGCGCGAGCTATCGAAATGCGTTGGCGTTGTCCCCCTGAGAATTCATGCGGATAGCGCAACGCAGCACCCGCGCCCATGCCAACATGCTCGAGAAGATCGCTCACAATCTGGCGCGTCTCGGCTTCGCCCGAAGTCAGGCCGAAGGTACGCATCGGTTCTGCCACGATGTCCAGCACCCGCATCCTACCGTTCAAGCTGGAATAGGGATCCTGAAAGATCATTTGGAGCGACCGCTTCGCAGCCCGCGTCTCGGGAGCGCGCGGGTTAGCAAGAAGGTCGCGGCCAAGGATCCGGATCTGGCCGCCGTCCGGTTGGTAAAGCCGCGCGATACACCTGGCGACGGTTGACTTTCCGGATCCAGATTCGCCCACCAGACCAAATGTTTCGCCCTGTCGGATCTCGAAGGACACATCATCGACCGCCTTCAGGATCTTTCGATTACGCTTGAACAGGGCTTTCTTCAGCGTGAAGCCAAGCTCCAGGTTTTTCACTTCGACCGAGTACTCGCCCGGGGGAGCTATAGCCTGGGCGCCCCCCAGCCAATGATTCTGCACATCTATTCGGGCAAATGGCTTGCTGCCGCCCTCAATGTAGTCGACGGAGGTGAAGCGCTCCAGTCGCCGATCGGCCCTCGGTACAGCCGCAATCAGGCTCTTGGTGTATTCATGCTGGGGAGTGCCGAGGATCTGGGCCACCTGACCTGTCTCGACCACCTCACCGCGATACATCACCGCCACCCGATCAGCGATGTTCGCAATGACGCCGATATCATGGGTGACAATGATGACGCCGAGATTGCGCGATCGACAAAGCCCCTTAATGAGATCAAGGATCTGGGCCTGGATTGACACGTCGAGCGCCGTCGTCGGCTCGTCCGCGATCACGAGGTCCGGATCACCTGCCAACGCCAGCGCAATCACGACCCGTTGACGCATGCCGCCTGAGAATTGGTGCGGATAGGCTTTGAGGCGCACCTCCGCTTCGGATATTCCGACGCTCTCTAGCAATTGGACAGCTCGGGCAGAAGCGTCCGTCTCTCGTAGACCATGTGACTTCTGGAGCGTTTCGACCAATTGTTCTCCAATTGTCAGCAGTGGGTTCAGCGATGTCTGCGGATCCTGGAAGATCATCCCGATCTGGTCGCCACGAATACGTCGCATCTTCTCGGCTGGAAGATTGCGAATGTCCGATCCCTTAAATATGATCTCGCCGCCGGTCACGCGGCCTGGTGTTTGCAGCAGTCCAATGATTGCATTCCCGATCGTCGACTTGCCAGCGCCCGATTCGCCGACAAGCCCCAGCACCTCGCCCGGCTCGACAGTCAGTGAAACATTGCGCGCGGCGTTGACCGTTCCCCTTCTGGTCGGGAACTCGACGTTCAGGTCCTTGATTTCGAGCAGCATCAGCGGAGTTTCGGGTTAAGTGCGTCACGCATCCAGTCACCGAGCAGATTGACGGCAAAGACCAGTACGACAAGTGCGATTGCAGGGAAGAACGTGATCCACCAGAGTCCTGAGAAGAGATATTCATTCCCGACTCGAATGAGCGTCCCTAAGGACGGCGTCGTCGGCGGGATCCCCTGACCAAGGAAGCTGAGCGTGGCTTCGGCGATGATTGCGAGCGCCAGGCCAATGGTTGCAAGCACCAGCACCGGGCGCATGACGTTTGGCAAAATGTGGCGCACCATAATGAGCCAGCGCGGCAGATCAATCACGCGGGCGGCCTGGACATATTCCTTGTTGGCCTCAACCATAGTCGCGCCACGTGTCACGCGGGCGAATTGCGGCCAGTCGGTGAGGGCAATGGCGACAATGACAACGTAGATCGCAAAGTCCTCACGCATTTCGAATGGAAGGAGCGCCCGCCCCACACCATTGATCAGGATCGCGAGCAGAATGCCGGGGATCGTCAGCTGCACGTCTGCGAGCCGCATGATCACTGTATCAGCCACTCCGCCAAAATAGCCAGATATCACACCCAGCGTCACGCCGAGTACCATCCCAAGCGCTACTGCCGCAAGCCCGACGATGATAGAGAGGCGCCCGCCGTAGAGGATAGTCGAGAGCATGTCTCGACCCTGGTTGTCTGTCCAAAGGAGGTATTTTTCCTGCCCGCCCTCGACCCAGAAGGGTGGCAACTTACCATCCCAGAGCGAGATTTGAGCGGGGTCAAATGGATCGAAAGGAGCGATCAGTGGTGCGAGCATCGCTGCCGCCACCGCGACCAGAG